>CALJLA010000254.1 GCA_937983055.1 uncultured Pseudomonadota bacterium | reverse complement strand
GCATCGTGAAACTTTACGGCGCGGGCGGACCGCACACGGCGTTCCGGAAGGTCGCTGCCGTTTTTGAAGAAGAGACCGGCACCAAGGTCGAAGTGATCGCGGGCCCGGAATCGAAATGGACGGCCGATGCCCAGGCCGATGCCGATATCCTCTGGGGCACGTCTGAGCAGTCGATGACGGCGTTCCTGCTGACTTACACGGCCTTCGACCCGGCAAAGGTCGATCCGATCTATCTGCGTCCGACGGTGATCGCGGTGAAGGCCGGCAACCCGTTGGGTATCGATGACTTCGATGACCTTTTGGCCGACGGGGTGCGGGTTGTCGTGACCGAGGGCGCAGGGGTCTACAACACCTCGGGCACCGGCACATGGGAAGACGTGGCGGGCCGTTTGGGGAGCCTCGATGACATTGCCGCCCTGCGACGCAACATCGTGGCCTATGCGCTCGGGTCGGGTGCCTCCTACGGTGTCATTTCGGGCGGTGATGCCGACGCCTGGATCACATGGCCCAACTGGCCGATCACGAAGGATGACCTGGACATGGTCGAACTGGCCGAGGACCGGGTGATCTACCGCGACGTGAACGTTGTGCTGTCGCCCGATGCCGACCCGGAGGCACAGCAGTTTCTCGATTTTCTCGTCACTGAAGAAGCACAGAAACTCATGGCAACCGAAGGCTGGCGGCGATAATTTTTTGGCGCTTCCGGGAATAATCCGGGAGCGCCATACGTCTCTCTTGCAAATGACGGTGTGCAACGGTGCACCGCGCCAGCAGCCAAGGGAGGAGAACATGGCGCTCGACGAGGACAAGAAACGCTCGGTTCAGGAGTTTTTTGCAGACGATCCTGAGAAAGCGGATAAAGAATTTTTTGGACGGGTCGCGAACCCAGACCGGCGCGGATTTCTGAAGCGCACTGGTCTGGCGACGATGGCTGCGATGGTTGGCACATCGATCCCGTTCCACCGCAACATGCCCATTGGCTTTGTTCCCGCTGCAATGGCGCAGGAGAACGTGCTGATCGGCAAGGATGGGCTGACGTTGCTCAACGATCGCCCGGTCAATGCCGAGACCCCGCCCGAACTTCTGGATGACGCGATCACGCCCACGAGCCGCCACTTCATTCGCAACAATGGCATTCCGCCAGAAGACGTTGATCCGGCCACGTGGACGCTGACCATTGACGGTTTCGTGGATACGCCGCTCGAACTGACCATTGCTGACATGCGCGAGCAATTCGAGGTCGTGACGATGGCGCTGACTCTGGAATGCGGCGGCAACGGGCGCGGTTTCTTCAATCCGCCTGCCAAAGGCAACCAGTGGACCTATGGTGCAGTGGCCTGCTCGGAATGGACCGGCGTGCGCCTCAAGGACGTACTCGAAAAGGCAGGTGTACAGTCGAACGTGGTCTACACCGCGCATTACGGCGCCGACGGGCATCTGTCAGGCGACCCCGACAAGCTGCCGATCTCGCGCGGCGTACCCATTGCAAAGGCCATGACGGACAACATCCTGATCGCTTTCGAAATGAATGGCGATGCGCTGCACCCGATGAACGGCGCTCCGCTGCGCCTTGTGGTGCCGGGCTGGCCTGCGTCGACAGCACAGAAATGGCTGACCCGGATCGAACTGCGGGACCAAGTGCACGATGGGCCAAAGATGACTGGAACGGCCTATCGCGTTCCGGCTTATCCGGTATCGCCTGGACAAGACGTCCCGAAGGAAGACTTCGTAATCATCGAGCGGATGCCGGTCAAATCACTGGTGACTTTCCCGGCCAACAATACCGATATCGGCGCGATGGAAACCGAAGTGCGCGGCCATGCCTGGTCAGGTGATCGGACGGTATCGAAGGTTGAAATCTCAACCGATTTCGGATCGACCTGGATGGACGCCGAACTGGATGCGCCGGTCAATGACGGGGCCTGGCAGAACTGGCGCGCCAATGTCACGTTCCCGCAAGCGGGCTATTACGAGATCTGGGCGCGCGCGACCGATAGCGAAGGCACGATGCAACCCTTTGCCATCGATTGGAACCCCAAAGGCTATCTGAACAATACCATGCACCGCGTGGGTGTTCGCGCAAGCTGATCAATACCGGGGCGGCGCGAAGCCGCCCCTCAACACTTCCGGACTGGAGCAATCTCATGTGCTTCGCAACTTTGCGAAATCTATCTCTTATTGCGCTTGGCTTCGGCCTTGCCTCGCCCGCCTTTGCTGATCTCGACGCGGCCCTCGCTGCGGCTGATGTCTCAAAGGGGGAACGCGTCTTCAAGAAATGCGCAGCTTGCCACACTGTCGAACAGGGCGACAAGAACAAGGTTGGCCCCAACCTTTACGGCAGTGTAGGCGGGCCGGTCGCTGCGGTTGATGGCTTCAAGTATTCAAGCGCCCTGACCGAGTATGGCGGCGAGTGGACGCCAGAGCGTCTCGACGCCTTTCTGACGAAACCCAGGGCCGAGGTCAAAGGCACCAAGATGAGCTTTGCCGGGCTGAAAAAAGAAGAAGACCGTGCAAACCTGATCGCTTATCTGAACACGTTTTCCGACAATCCGCTGTCCCTCGGCGCGACCGAGGCCGCAGTGGAGACCACTGAGGATGCAGAGGAATACGAGTTTGGCGTCCTGTTCGACGCACCGGGGGTCGAAGCGACCTACTACGCCTGTACCGCCTGCCATTCCGAAATGATTGTCGCTCAACAGGGGCTGACCCGCGACGAGTGGGACGAAATGTTCGAGTGGATGGTCGAAGAGCAGGGGATGTCCGAAATCGAAGAGCCCGACCGGACCGAGATCCTCGACTACCTTGCGGAACACTACAATACAGACAGGCCAAACTTTCCGCGCCCCCTTAACTGAATGGGAGGGCCAAGTAGCAAGTCGCTTTGTCAGGCCCTCTCATCAGAATTCGCTCCGAACTGAGGACACGCGATGGAAGCATTTGACGTCATCTTGATCGGTGCGGTTTTGGGATTGGCAGCGATCCTCTACTCTTCCGTTGGTCATGGCGGTGCATCAGGGTACATCGCCATAATGGCGCTTTTCAGTCTGCCACCAGACGTCATTCGACCGATTGCTCTTTCCCTCAATGTCGTCGTCGCCGGGTTCGCAACTTGGCGTTTTTCGCGCGCCGGTTATGTGGATTGGCGATCTGCTATTCCAGTCATTTTGGCGTCCATGCCGCTGGCGTTCATCGGCGGCAGCATAGAACTACCGGGCAGCATATATCGCCCGCTACTCGGTACACTTTTGGTGCTCTCGGCAGTCTACATGGTGTGGTCCGTAACCCGATCACCGCGGTTCTATGACGATGCCAAGCGGAGGTTGCCTCTGCTCGGAAGTGTATCGGCGGGCGGAACCATCGGGCTTTTCTCCGGCCTCTCGGGGATCGGGGGTGGTGTCCTGCTCAGCCCGCTCTTTGTGATTTCAGGTTGGGCGGGCGCTAGACAGACGGCAGGCATCGCTGCCGTGTTCATTTTGTCCAATTCGCTCGCTGGTTTGGCGGGCAACCTTACGACTGTCAGCAGCATACCCACGCAATTGCTGCCCTGGGCATTGCTCGTATTCATCGGATCAATTGTGGGCACCGGGCTTGGTGTGCGTTCGCTGCCGGTCAAACCATTGGTCTTTATCCTGGCCGCGGCAGTCCTGATTTCGGGTCTGAAGTTCGTGCTGCTTTAGCTAGCTTACGCAACGCGCTGCGTTCGATGTCGTTTCGGCCAAAGATGCCATCATCTGTTCGTTGGCCTGCTGTCGGGTCGTCAGCTTCAGATATGCTGCTATCGCATTGAACTTGTCTTGATCCATGCCGGTGGCGACGATCATGTGCCACACATTGTTCGCAGTGGACCATTCAGCAACTTGAATTCCTGCCGAAGGGCTCTGCTCACCCGGGGAGAGCGTTCCGCGGAAGTAAGTCAACCGACACCCATTCCGACCCGCATAGTGGGTCACATGCCCGTCATTCACGTCCTGCATCGCAACAGCCGTCAAATTCGCGCTCGCAAGATCGGGGGCATTTACACTCTGCCCAGCTGCAACCGCACGTACATCCTCGGCCTCAACAACGAATGATTGCGCCGCAAAATCTGCGTGGATATCGAAGGCCGACGGTGCCGCAAAAAACTGCGGGCCAACTGCAACGGCCAAAGCAATTGCCGCCGCAACCGCCCCGCCAACAAGCCACCTTTTGGGTCGCGTGTTCTGGTTCGCTGGCGCCTCTGACGGCATAGATGAAATCTGCTGAGTATCCGGACGCAGGGCACCAAGGCTCGCCGAAACACTCGACACTTCCCTCAAGGCTTCTTCGAGCAGCGGTTCTGACGCGAGGCGCGACTCCACGCTTCGGCGCTCCGCGTCACCCAACTCGCCATCGTGATAGGCGTTGATCAGTTCCCAGTCTTTCTCGTTCAACTCGTTCATCATCTGCTATTCTCAATTTCATCGCGCGCGCCCGTCCCCTCGACCAGCGCCAAGAGGGCTCTTCTCGCCCGGCTGATACGGCTCATGACCGTCCCGTTCGCTACATTCATCACAATCGCCGCTTCGGCGTATTTCAGTCCCATTATATCCACAAGACACAGCACTTCGCGCATGTCCGGCGACAGCTTTTCAAAAGCCATGCGAATGAGGACGTCTCTTGCCGCATCCGATGTGCCTGCTTCATCAGAGAGACGTTTCTCCGCCGCCAAATATTCCCGGCGTACACGTCTTTTTCTGAGTTCGTCATAATGCAGGTTGCGGATCACCCGAAACATCCACGGTCTTAGCTCATCAAGCACAGTCGGGCGGTTGTCTGTTCTCAACGCCCGCTCGATGGCGTCCTGCACGAGGTCCTCGGCATCATCGGAAGACGCGCAAATGGCAGTCGCATAGGCCCGGAACTCCGGGAGAAGCACTTCGATTTGAGTAAGCGACGCCATGCAGGCACTGTGGTGCAAATTGATGGTTTGGTCAAAGTGCCGCGGGTTGATCCACACCCCAATTCGCTGGCGGACAGCGCGAGCTGTCCGCCATGACACTTCAAAGGTCGATCTTTTCGGCAATGCTGAGAGCGTCTTCTAGTTCAACACCCAGATAGCGGACAGTGCTGTCGACCTTGGTATGGCCAAGCAGAAGTTGGACGGCGCGTAGATTCCCCGTCTTCCGGTAGATTTCGGCGGCCTTGGTCCTGCGAAGCGAATGCGTCCCGAAACCACTCGGCTCAAGGCCGATTGACGAAACCCAATCGCGAACCAATCGACCATATTGACGGGTAGAGATGTGCGCGCGCTCATGGAAGCGACTTGGGACATGTACGGGCGTCCGATCATTCCCGGCGCTTTCACCCAATCCAAGATCGAATTGCGTGTGTTCTCTGTAAGTTCGAATTGCACGGGCAACCTTGTCTTACTTTGGACGACTGAAACGCGTTCCCGGACGCAATCCGATTTTACGAGATCAGCCACACTCAACCGAACCAGATCACAGCCTCGCAATTTGCTATCAATGGCAACGTTGAAAAGAGTGAGATCCCTTAAGTTGCCACCAAGTTCGAGCCTCGCTCGAATAGCCCAGACTTGCTTGGGCAGAAGAGGCCGCTTTTGGCCGATTATTCGGCCTTTGTTCCAAGCTCTTCGTTTCCGGGTTAGTGCAGGTAGTTATACTCGAGGCATAATTGGCCCTCCAATCCTCCCTCCATACCCAAGCATCAACCCATTGCTGACCCAGAGAGTTTAGCAGGATGCGGGGGAAAGGTTGTACCGGCACCTGCGACAACAGATGGCGGAAATCACCGCGAACGTCCGGTATCTCTGGCCGCGCTATTGCACAATGATCATGCTTGCGCAGAAAATTTCGTGCTGCGCGCGCACGCGGCGAGAAAACCCAATTCACAGGTTGGGCTC
>CALJLA010000253.1 GCA_937983055.1 uncultured Pseudomonadota bacterium | reverse complement strand
CCGAGACCTTGAGCAAAACTTTCAATTGCCAGCTGACGGATCACCGGTGCAAGATCCGGTTCCAATCCACCGTCGGGACGTTCGCGCACTCGAATCGCCGCACCTGCCGCCAACTTCTTCTCAACATCTGAACTGGCACGAAGTCGATCCCACTCGAGCAGGATCCGCTTGGCGTCACTTTGCACGGCGTACGGCGCGCCACGACCGCCCGCCGCGGTGATTCGAGGGGCAGCCGAGACGTCGATCAGCGCGCTTCGCGGGAAACACATTTGCACCAGTTCCGCATCACCGAACTCCTTCAGCAGCCCGAACACATTGCGATCGATCGGCTCCTGCCAGATTGATTGCCTCGAGTCGAAGTAGCCGCTGACACAGACCGCGTCGATGCGCGTGTCCAGCGCCCCGGCGTAGAGCGCGAGCATGCCGCCCTCGCCGTAGCCGATGACACCGATCCTGCGATCCTTCGATTCGAGATCTGAGGTTTGAGATGCATACCAGTCCACGCACGCCAGCACCTTCTGCACTTCATATCCAATGAGATGCCTGCCCAGCTCGAACGCGCTGCGGTACAGGAACTCGCGGTGGGTGATGCCATGGATGCGTTCCTGCCGGTTGATGAGCATGGGCACGATCACCCGGCAGCCGGACTCGGCGAGCCGGCGGGCAAACTGTGACTCGACCGGCACACCTTCGGTCAGGCCGCAAATCTGTTCAGGCGTCTGCTCGCAATCTGGAATCGCGATCACATCCGCGACAGGCTTCTTGCCCCCGACAGGCACGAGGAGCAACCCTTCCCCGTGCACCGTCACCTGCGTCCGGTTCGGGTCCGGATCCTCCAGCACCGGCCAGCGCACGGCGTAAATCTCGTAGCCTTCACCCTTGCCGACCAGCGCGGCATCCTTCGTCGTGCCGACCAGCTCCGGCGCATCGAACTTCACGCGCGGGTCGCGCACGCCCAGGATGTGCGCCAGTCGCTTGCGGTTCGGCTCGATCGACTTCTCGTACGCCTGCGGCGAGGTGAAATCCCGCTTCCAGTGCTTCTCGCGCTGCTTGATCGACGCCTCCAGCTTGCGAAGGAGGAACTTGTCCACGCCATCGACCAGAGCTGAGGCGATGTCCCCTTCCATCGTCAGCGGTTTCGTGCCTGGCAGCGGTACCGGGTCGGCGGCGTGAACCGGTACACAGAGCAGAAGAAGCAGCAACGGCAGGCAAGTTCGCGACATGGCAGCCTCCTGTAGCCATCTCGCTCCGCGAGATGACTACACCAGCGTATCGCGTACCTGTCGCATCAGCGCATCGTTGGCCGGCGGAAAACGATAGTCGAGCAGGTCGGCCGCCTTCACCGAGCGGTGATCCGCCACGTGCAGGTTGCGCGGCTCGGCACTGCCTTGGGTGCGGCGGCAGAAGAACGGGCTTGGTCGTACTTAAAGGTGATCAAGGGCAGTTCGCGTGTCGTTTCTACGGTGATGCCGAGTTCTTCTTCGTACTCGCGCACAAGGCACTGCGCAGGGTGTTCACCCCGCTCGATCTTGCCGCCTGGCAATTCCCAGTAACCGCCGAGCACCGCGTCCTGCTTTCGGCGAGCGATGAGAACGCAGGTGTAACCATCGCGCTCTTCGACGAGTACGCCGATCGCCACGTCTACTTGGGGTGTCGATTCAGTCATCCATCAGGCCCTTGCGGTAATCCTTTGGCTCCCTGGAAGGCGCGATTCAAGCCGTTCGCACCCATGTTCGGGACCGGGATTCCGTCGTTCGCCTCCCTGATTTGGCATGAATTTTCGCGCCAGATTATCCTAAGGCCATAAATACATTATTTTCATATACTTAACAATGTAAATTACCTCAAATCACAAGTAGCCTTGTTTTCCTGCGAAAAGCGGTGGCGACCCCAGATATCGACAGTTTAAATCCATTGTTTTCAGATGCTTATCAAAAACGTCCTGTTCGCAAAGCAATTCATTGACATGGGCCGGCCGTTTTCGATAGCATGTCTCCGTCGGGTGCAAATCACCCGTCCCCAAAATCTGTCAGCCGTGGCGCGCCTCCGCCAACAGGTTCGGAGCCCTGTGGCGGAGGCTTTTTATTTGGGAAGGAGTGAAGGAGGTACAGGGAGGTAGAGAAGCAAGGCAGGCGAACTTCGCGCTTTCTTCTTTGCCTCCTTGTACCTCCCTCTACCTCCTCAACTCCTTCCCCCCACCATCGTCAGCTCGAAACCATTTCCCACCGGCACGGGCGCGGTGATGGCACCGGGTAGCTGGCGCAGGTGTTCCAGAAACGGCGCCAGCTCTTTCGCGTGGGTGATCGAGTTGTCCGTCGCGAAGACGGCGCGCGACGCCAGCTTCGGCTGCACCGCCTTGAGATAGTCGAAACTCTCAGCCTTGGTCGCGTCGAAAAACACAAAGTCATAAGGCTTGGGCGGCGTGAATCGGGCCACCAATTCGCGTGCATCGCCTTCATGAAGGGTCACGTGCTCGATCAGGCCGGCCTCGGTCAGGTGTTTCGTCGCTGCGGCGACCTTCTTCGGATCCATTTCGAAGGCATGAACATGGCCGCCCGCCTCGGCTGCTGCGCCGGCCAGATGGAGCGTCGAGAACCCGTAGCTGACGCCGATCTCGCAAAGCGACTGGAACCGCCCGATGCGGATGATCTGAGCCAGGACCAGCGCCTCATCGCGCGGAATCTGCCAGTGGTCATCCACCTCGTGGCGCAGATGGTCCACTCGATCGATCACGGCCTGAATCTGCGGTGAAAACATGTATGCCCCAAAACTTTGGACTCAGGACTCAAGACCCTATTCTGCCGATCTTAACCGGACGGACCGCATGCGGAAATCCAGGCATGAGCGACGCGAAGGCAACGACATCCTGCGGCGGCTACAACGCTTTCACCCCCGGCGCCAAGTGGGGCCTGGTGATCGTTGTTCTTATCGCCGCGGCAACTCGTCTTATCGGGCTGGGCTCGCTGGACGTGTGGATGGACGAGGTTTACTCGCACGACGCTTCCAGCGACCTGCTGCCGAAGCTGCTGCGGTGGGAGACGATCAGCAATGAGAGCAGCAGTCCGCTGCCTTTCATCGAGCAGAAGTTCACCCGCCGGGTTTTTGGTGAGGAAAGCCCGCTTTCCCTTCGCCTGCCTTCGGCCATGCACGGCATCGCCACCGTCCTTTTTCTCTACCTGATCGTGGGCTGTTGCGTCGGCTGGGGGGCGGCGTTCTGGGCGGCCCTGCTGCTGGCGATCAATCCCTTCGCGCTGGAGTGGAGCCGGGAAGGCAGGATGTACACGCAGTGGACCGCGGCCACGCTGCTGCTGATCGCCCTTGCGTATGAAGCCGTGCGCTGGACGCGAGCGCGCTCGGCACTCAGTGAAGAAGAGGTGAAATCACAGCCCATCGTCCTGAACTGGCGCTGGTGGCTCACCGGCATGCTGTTCATGCTGGTTCACGCCATGAACGTGATGGGCACGATGACGATCGGCGGCATCGGCCTGTGGCTGGGATTGATGGGGCTTGTCGAGTTCAAGTCGCGCCCGCGCGCCGGCTTCCGCATCCTGCTCGGGTCGGCGCTGGCGACGTTTGTCTACCTGTGTAGCTGGGGACTCACGGGGATCGCCAAGGCACTGATGGTGTCGGGCGCGGCGATACCGGCCAGAGGCTTCACGCCCCCCGTCTTCAGCGACCAATTGCTCGGCTTCCTGCGGCAGGTCCCCGGCCAGGTGCCGACGATCATCGCAATCATCCTCTGGCTGCTTGCAATCGTCGGCCTGGGTGTGCTCGTGCGCAATGGACGATGGCGTATCGCCCTGCTCCTGACGCTAGGCGGCCTGGCGGCGTGGCTAGGTTTCCCAGCCGTCGCCAAGTCGCATTACTTCGCGCCGAAGTACGTCTACACCGGTGTGCTGACCTACTGCGCCGGCCTTGGCGTGCTGCTCGCATGGCTTTCGCGCGGGCCGTTCGGATTGCCCGCCAATGCTGGCCGCGCGATCGCGGTCGTGCTTCTTGTGGGGAGCGCGGCAGTCGCCTGGCCCTACACGCACGCGGTCTTCTTTGTGCCAAAGATGGAGATTCGCAAGGCGATCGCGCCGGTGCAGAAACACGCGGTCAAGGGCGATGTCTTCATCCTCGTGCCGGACTACTACGAGTCGCTGAATGGGTACAAGCCATACCGATTCGGCGACGCCGTGACGGTGATCCGCGGGCCGAAGGAAGCGCGATACGGCGGCCGGCCGGGCGGAGGGTATGCCGGCAGGCACGAGACGATGCTCGCGCCCGGCGCTCCGCACAG
>CALJLA010000252.1 GCA_937983055.1 uncultured Pseudomonadota bacterium | reverse complement strand
ACCCGAATCCGACCGCGGAAAAGATGCTCCACAGGCGTTCCGGCGGCATGGCCAGCGCGATCTTCGCCGAGCCGACGTTCGATGATTTCTGGATCACCTCCGACACGGTAAGTAGGCTTGCGTCGGGGTGCGTGTCATGAATGGTGCGATTGCCGATGCGCAACCGGCCCTCGCCGACGTCGATCAAGGTTTCCGCGTGGATGACTCCCGCCTCGATCGCCGCGGCCGCGGTGAACGGTTTAAGCGTCGAGCCGGGCTCGAACAGGTCGACCGCGGCGCGGTTGCGCGAGCGTGCGGGCGTATAGCTGTCGCGGTTGTTCGGGTTGTAGCTCGGCCAGTTCGCCAGCGCCAGCACCTCGCCCGAGTGCGCATCCAGCACCACGATGCTGCCCGCCCTCGCCTGGTTCTGCACGACCGCGTTCTTCAGCTCGCGAAACGCGAGGTACTGAATGCGCAGATCGAGCGACAATGGCAGGGCGCGCCCCTGCTGCGGCGCCGCTATGCTTTCGACATCTTCGATGACACGCCCGAGCCTGTCCTTTATCACCCGCCGGCTGCCGGGCTTGCCGCCCAGCCACTCCTGATAGGCGAGTTCGATGCCCTCCTGCCCGCGGTCGTCGACACTGGTAAAGCCGAGCACATGCGCGGTGACGTCTGCGGCCGGATAGTAACGACGGTATTCGCGCTTCAAGAACACGCCCGGCAGATCGAGGGCAGCGACCCGTGCGGCCTGATCGGGCGGCAGATGCCGCTTGAGGTACACGAACTCGCGGGAGGTGCTCGCCAGCCGCTGCTCAAGATCGGAAGAGCGCATGCCCAGCGCTGCAGCGAGCTTGCGGCGCTGCTCGGCATCCAGATCGATATCCGGCGGCGACGCCCACACCGATTCCATCGGCGTGCTGATGGCGAGCGGCTCCCCGTTGCGGTCGGTGATCATGCCGCGATGCGCGCTGATCTCGATGGTGCGGGCGTAGCGCGACTCCCCGCGCGCCTGCAGAAAGTCCTTATTGAGCCCCTGCAGGTAAAGAGCCCGCGCCGCCAGCGTCATGAAAGCCGCCAGTGCGAACAGCAACAGCAGGCGCGCCCGCCACACGGGCAGGCGCACTCGCAGGGCCGGATTCGCTGCGGCTCTCATGGGCTGGACGGCGCGGGAGGGGGAGGAACGATACGCACGCGTGCCGCCGGCGGCACCCGCATCTGCAGCCGGCTGCTGGCGATGCGCTCGACACGCGAATGCATCGCCCAAGTGCTCTGTTCGAGCTGGAGCTGGCCGTACTCCACTTCGAGGGCGCGGCCGCGCTCCTGCTCCCTCTGCAGTTCCAGAAACTGCTTGCGCGCCTGATGCTGGGAAGTCACCAGGCCCAGTGCGCAGCCCAGCAGCAGCAAGAGCAGCAGGCCGTTCACGCGATTCATGCCGCCAGCCTTTCCGCCACGCGCATGATTGCGCTGCGGGCGCGCGGATTCGAGGCCACTTCGGCCGCGGTCGGGCGTACCGGCTTGCCCACCAGGCGCAGCCGGGGTCTGGGCATTTCGCTCGCACGCAGCGGCAGCCGCGTCGGCACATCGGGCTGCGATTCCCTGCGCATGAACTGCTTCACGATGCGGTCTTCCAGCGAGTGAAAGCTGATGACCACCAGCCGGCCGCCCGAATCAAGGCTGTTCACGCACTGGGGCAGAGCTACCTCGAGCTCCTCAAGCTCCTTATTGATGTGAATCCGTAGAGCCTGGAAGGTACGCGTCGCCGGATCCTGACGTGGCTCGCGCGAAGGAACGGCTTTTGCCACGATCTCGGCAAGCTGGCGTGTACGGTTGACAGGCTGCTGCGATCGAGCCGCAACAATCGCTCTTGCAATCTGTTTAGCAAACCGTTCTTCGCCATAGCGTTTGATGACCTCCCCGATCTCCCGTTCCGACGCCGCTGCCAGCCAGTTGGCGGCGCTGATTCCGCTCGACGGATCCATGCGCATGTCGAGTGGACCATCCCTGCGAAAGCTGAATCCCCGTTTCGGATCGTCGAGTTGCGGCGACGACACCCCCAAGTCGAGCAGAACACCGTTCACCGCGCGAATGCCGAGTTGCTCGAGCACCGAACCGAGGCCGCCGAATCTGGCCTGGCGCGCGATCAGCCGCGCGTCCGACAGCGACCCGACGGCGGCGATCGCTTCGGGGTCGCGGTCGAGCGCGAGCAGTCTGCCTTCCGGCGACAGCCGCGCGAGCACCGCACGCGCATGGCCGCCGCGCCCGAAGGTGCCGTCGACGTAGGTGCCATCGACGCGGGTGACCAGGGCATCGACCGCCTCCCGCAGTAACACCGTCGCATGCAGATCGCGCTTGTCCGCGCCTTCGTTCAAAGTGAAAAGTTCTCCAGTCCCGCAGGCAGCTTGTCCGGTGCCGACACCAGCCGCTCGAGCTGACGCTCCCAGGCGTCTTCGCTCCACAGCTCGAAATGGCTGCCCTGCCCGATCAGCATCACCTGCTTGTCGAGTTCGGCGTACTTGCGCAGCGCCGGCGAAATCAGCAGACGACCGGCGGCGTCGAGGTCAAGTTCTTCCGCGAAACCCACCAGCACCCGTTTCCAGGCACTGGCCTGCGGATCGAAACTGGAGAAAGTCATGATCCGCGCACGAATCGGCTCCCAAGCCTGCGCGGGATACAACAGCAAACAGCGATGAGGATGCGCTGTAAGCACCAACTTACCTTCGGAGCCAAGCAGCAAGCCCTCCCGGTGTTTGGTAGGCACCGTGAGCCGGCCCTTCGCGTCGAGGCTGAGTGAGGTCGCTCCCTGAAACATGGCTCCCGAGGTAGGAAGTGTCGGTTTTTACATTGTTTCCCACTTTTTCCTACTTCTCCCCACTCTAGTGGAAAAAAACAGGCCGGTCAAGGAGGAGAGCCTTGATTTCTTCGTCGCGACAATGACTTATTGAAAAGACTTAAGTCGCCGGCGAGCGACAGGTGACAACTCATGCCAGAACAGAAGGTTAAGGAGACTTCTTAATGCGACACCTTCGAAATCGCCGATTCCGGAGCACCGCTTTGGGCGCGGGAGATAAAAGAAAGCTGGCCTGTAAGCCGGGTTCTGTCTTGGGCCTTGCGGCGCCGAGGCAGCCATTCATCTGGGACGGCAGTTGCCTGCCGGCTCGAGCGACCTACCCGGGAGCAGCGCGAGCAACGCTGTCGCCCCCCTATTTGGTCTTGCTCCGGATGGGGTTTACCGTGCCGTCCGTGTCGCCACGTCCGCGGTGGGCTCTTACCCGGCGACTCGCATCGCCCGCCTCCGGCTGCGGAGGCGCACCTTTTCACCCTTGCCCGCGCCTGCGCGAAGCAGGCCGTTGGCGGTCTGTTTTCTGTGGCACTTTCCATCGCCTCACGGCGTCCGGCGGTTAGCCGGCATCCTGCTCTGCGGAGCCCGGACTTTCCTCCACATCGGGTGCATTCGATGCAGCGGCTGCCCGGCCAGCTTTCTTCTGAGAGTATCGCCGAGATCCGGAAGTTGCGTCGGCCGCCGCGCGAATCCGGCTTGAAATGGCGTCCCGGGTCAACTATTTGGTTAGGTAAAGGTCGAATTCCTTGTCACGGCTCAAAGGAGGCTTTCAATGAGACGGAGACTTTATTTCGTGCTGCCGGACGTCGCGAGCGCCGAGCACACTCTGCGCGACCTGCTGCTCGCCCGCATCGAAGCGCGACACATCCACTGCATCGCGCGCCGCGATGTCGACCTCGGCGAACTGCCCGAGGCAAATTTCCTGCAGAAAACCGACGCGGTGCACGGTGCCGAGACCGGGCTGATCGTCGGCGGCATCGCCGGTGTGATTGCCGGCGTCGTGGCGGTGCTGTTCCCGCCGGGCAACGTGACCCTGCACCTGGTTACCGTTCTGATCGCGGGCATTGTCGGGGCGCTGTTCGGGGCCTGGGTCGCCAGCATGGCGGGCACTGCCGTGCCAAATTCCCGTTTGCGCTCGTTCCAGTCGGCGATCGAATCGGGTGCGGTGTTGATGATGGTGGATGTGCCCTTCGTCCGGGCGGCAGAGGTGCGCGAACTGGTCACCCAGCGCCATCCAGAAGCCGTTTCGGGCGGCACCGAGCCGCAGCTGCCGGCATTTCCCTGAGCATCGGGCAGCCCGGGCAGCGCAGCCGGTCGCCAACTGCACGGGTCTCGGCGGCGGTGTACCGCCGGGCAGAAACAGAAAGAGGGATCGAACGATCCCTCTTTTATCGACTGCCGGACCTGATAGCCGCGCGCGCTGCGCTACCTGCGACCGTTGACGGCGGCCTTCAGTCGGGCACCCGCCGTGAATTTCGCCGTTCTCGTGGCCGGAATCTTGATCTCAGCGCCGGTCTGCGGATTGCGGCCGGCCCGCGCGGAGCGACGACCCTGAGAAAAGGTGCCAAAGCCCACCAGCGTGACGGATTCGCCTTTCTTCAGGCAACCGGTTACCGAATCGACGAAGGCGTCGACCATTGAATCGGACATCGTCTTGCTGGCGCCTGTCTTCTTGGCGATGATCTCGACAAGCTCTGCCTTGTTCATTGCTCCCCCTGTTTTACCGAAGAATTTCGACGGCCTGAATCGTCGAATTCAACTGACCGAGCGCTGCATCCTCCTCGATCGCGGGCACCCGCAATGCAGCATCCAAGGTGGCCGCGCTTTCGGCAACACTCCCCCCTGAACCGCGGCCAATTATGCGCTCGTTGTCACGGCATCGAAAACGACGCCGGTCCTGCGTTCAGAAGCGCAACGACGCCTTGCCGGTGTAGCTCCACACCTCGCCGGTGCGATCGATCTCGCCCGCGATGCTCAGCAGCCCGATCGCAACATTCACGCCGGCGAACACCTTGGTTACCGAGAACGACGCCTCGGCCAGACCCGGCACTTGCCGCGCCGTGCCGGTCGCCCACACCTGGCCGACGCCGACATACGGCGTCCGAAAAAGAAACCCCTCCGAAAGCGA
>CALJLA010000251.1 GCA_937983055.1 uncultured Pseudomonadota bacterium | reverse complement strand
TGCCAGATGTCAGGGACTGTGTCGCTTGCTTCACTGTCCACAGGTTCAGGCCACGATTGGCCCAGTCTGCAAACATCAGATTCAGAGACCGACGGGCGGTACGCGCATCATAACCGGTGCGAACTTCGAGACCACACCGCTCGTACGCCTCTTCGATAATGTCTGCTACATCGAGATCAAAGTCTCTGGATCCGGAGGTTGCCATTTACTTCATCTTCTTGTGAGTGCCGCCGTAACCTTTTTTGATCACGTTACCATCTGTGTCTAAGACGCCCCTCTTTATAAGAACGTCTTTCTTAGTGATATCGCCGCTTCCATCTGCGTCAGGGAAGTTACCACCACCCATTTTGAAACGAGTGCGGCTGGGCTTCTTGCCACGGGTCGGCATAACCATCGCGCCGGCTGCGGCTTTACGAGGAGAACAGTGCATTACTTCTTCCTTCTCTTCAGTGATTTCACGCGCCGTGGCTTACCGGCTGGCTGACCTAGACGCTTCTTCTGGCTGATTCTACTACGCTTCTCGGCGGCTGTCATTTCTGAAGCGGTTTTGGGGGTTTTCGACGAAACCCTTTTAGAGGGGCGACAATATGGAGTACCCCGTTTTTCACCCTTGCGACGCCCACACGGCTTGCCCGTCCGAACGTCTTTCCAGTCCTCTTTGAACCACCGCTTGAGTGCCGCACCTTTTTTAGTCTTCCTTACCGCCATTAGAGCCTACCTTGATGATGCAGGATCAGAGCTACAATCGATCCGAGTATTGACAGACAGAGAACTATAAACAGCCCAATAAGAGTTCCTTCGACGATCTTCTTGCGTTTTCGCGCCGCAGCAATCTCTGCCTCTCTTCTTGCTACCCTAGCCTTCGCTTGAAATCTTTGCCAGTCTGCCCACAATCCGGGGCGCCCAGCGTAGATCATGATCTGCTTCAGTTGTTCTTCCTGCTCCCTGATCTTCTCCAGAGCCATGAACTCCTCGAGATCCGAACCGCCACCCTTCTTCTGCGCCTTCTGCTGGAGTTTTTCTTTCGCACCAACAAACTCTGCAATAGCGTTACCAGCAGCAGCTATCTCCTTGCCGTTCGACACCGCCTGCTTGATTACCGCGAAGGCTGCGTTTGCTGCTGCCAATTCTGCTAACATCAGTACACCTTCGTGTTTTCATCAATGAATTTGGGCACACAATACGCGGTTATCTTTTGGCCCTGCCTGTGAAGCTGCTGTGCAAAATATGTACACTCGTTCAAGTCTCGAAAGTACATGTCATTGCTTACTAGCCGCCTGTCTTCTCCTATCCCAACATACACAAACAATAAAAACGCATGTATCATCACTAGCTCATGCGAGTTTTCTTCCGCCGTCCATTCATGACCCCACCACATCCACGTGCGACCACTTGGTTCGACTCTAGTTTACCTCGAAACGGACGCTTGGCGCGTTGCTCAGTAATGCCGCCGGCAGCAGCCTTCCTGGTTTTCTTCTTGCTCTTGTTGCCCCAGTTGGCAGCGCCAACCTTGCGGCATTTAGCAATAGCGCCGCTGGCATACGCCGACGGGAACACCTTGTAGCGGGCTTTTACTTTTCGGTAACATGCATCTTTAGCCACGACGTTTCTTCCTCTTACTGGCGCAGTGCGCTCTCTCGCTGAAGCCACGAGGACGCTTGCAGTTCACTTTGGATTTTCGGGCCTTGCTCCACTTTCGTTTCTGCGGCGGCTTGGACACCTGCTGGCGCATTGATCCTCGCGAGATTGCCATCACCTTTTCTCCTAATGAAGTCTTCCCACAGCGGCGTCAAC
>CALJLA010000250.1 GCA_937983055.1 uncultured Pseudomonadota bacterium | reverse complement strand
GGCGGCGCGCCGTGCCCCGCCGGTCCGCTCCGCCTTTGCGCGGGCCGGCGCGTACGGAATGCACCCGTTGCGCACGGTGACGCGGCGCACGGGCGCCTTGAGCGCCGTGAACGCCTGTTCGGCGACCAGCGCGGCAATCTCGCTGGCGGCACTGCACGCGGTGCGCGCCTCGTCCACCACGACGAGGCGGCCGGTCTTCGCCACCGATTTCAGGATCGCGGCCTCGTCCAGCGGATACAGCGTGCGCGGGTCCACCACCTCGGTGTCGATGCCCTCGGCCGCGAGCGCGTCGGCCGCGCGCAGCGCGTGGCGCACCATGGCGCCGATGGCCACCACGGTCACGTCGCGCCCTGCGCGCTTGACGTCGGCGCTGCCGAGCGGCACGCAGTGGTCGCCATCAGGGATTTCTCCCGACTCCCCGCCGCGTCGCGTGGGCTGCAGGAACACCACCGGGTTGTCGTCGCGGATGGCGGCCTTCAGCAGCCCCTTCGCGTCGGCCGGCGTGCTCGGCACCACGACTTTCACCCCGCCGAGATTCATCAGCATCGGATACGGCACGTCCGAGTGCTGCGCGGCGGCCGAGCGACCTGCGCCGACCACCGCCATGTAGACCACCGGCAGCTTCACCTGGCCGCCGCTCATGTATCGCAGTTTCGCCGCCTGGTTGGCGATCGCATCGAAGCCGGTGTAGAGAAAATTGGAGAACATCATGTGGCAGACCACCCGGTAGCCGGCCGCGGCCGCACCGACCGCCATGCCGGTCATCGCGGTTTCCGCGATCGGCGTGTTGCGCACCCGCGTGCCGAAGCGCGTCGCCAGCCCGCGCGTATCGCCGAACAGGCTGATCTCGACATCCTCCCCGAACAGGATCACCCGCGAGTCGCGCTCCATCTCCTCGAACAGCGCCTCGTTGATCGCCTGGATCATCCGTTTCTTTGCCACGCACGCCTCCTACGCGAACATGTGCTCGAATGCGGCGGCCTCGGGCGGCAGGGGATCCTGCGCCGCCAGACGGTAGGCCTCCTCCACGGTGCGGTCGACGTCGGCGCGCGTCTGCGCGAGCCGGGCCGCGTCGTCGATGGCGGCGGCCAGCCGCTCGATCGGATCCCGCAACCGCCAGTGCTCGATCTCGGCCTCGTCCCGGTACTTGCCGCTCAGAAAGCTCTGCTCGGTCTCCACGTGCCCACGCCAGCGATAGGTTTGCGCCTCGATCAACGTGGGTCCCGCGCCGGCACGCGCCCGGTCGACGGCCTCGGCCGCCACGCGCCACACGGCAAGCACGTCATTGCCGTCCACCACCACGCCGGGTACCTCGAACGGATGCGCGCGCGCGGCAATGCTGCCCGCGGTCACGCTGCCGGTCGGAGAAAACTCCGAGAAGCCATTGTTCTCGCACACCAGGATCAGGGGCAGCTTCCAGATGGCGGCCACGTTGATCGCCTCCATCACCACGCCCTGGTTCGCGCCGCCGTCGCCGAAGAACACCGCCGCAAGGCGCCCGCGCCCATCCAGCTGCGCGGCCAGCGCGGCGCCGGTGGCAATGCCGATGCCACCGCCGACGATGCCGTTCGCCCCGAGTATGCCGCGCCGGAAATCCGCCACATGCATCGAGCCACCCTTGCCGCCGCACACCCCGGTCTGCCGCCCGAGAATTTCGGCGACCATCGCCCGCGGATCGCCGCCCTTGGCAAGGAAGTGGCCATGGCCTCGATGCGTGCTGGCGATCCAGTCCTCGTCGGAAAGGTGCGCGCACAGGCCGACGGCGACCGCTTCCTGGCCGATGTACAGATGCACTGGGCCCGGCAGCTCGCCCGACTTCACGACCTCGCCGAGGCGCTCCTCCATGCGACGGATGACCAGCATGCGCCGGAACATCTCGAGCATGGCATCCGGCTGCGGCAACCGTTGGGATTGCGAATTCATTGGCCTGCTCCCTGTGTTTTGACCCTGTCGTTGCGCTCGAGCCTGGCGGCGATCCGCTCGCGCAGGATGTTTTTCTGGACCTTGCCAGACGCGGTGCGCGGCAGGTCGTCGACCAGTTCCACGTGTTCGGGAAATTTCTGGCGCGCAAGCCCCGCCTTTTCCAGGAACGATGCGAGCGCCGGCACGTTTACGCTCTGACCGGGATTCGGAATTACGAAAGCACACACCGTTTCCCCCAGACGCGCATGCGGCATGGCGACCACCGCCACCTCCTTGATCGCAGGGTGCTGGTGCAGCACGTCCTCGATCTCCTTCGGGCTGAGATTCTCGCCGCCGCGAATGATGAGATCCTTCTTCCTGCCGCTGATCACGATGAAATCGCCGTTGACGCGCCGGCCCAGGTCACCGGTGTGAAAGAAGCCGTCGGCGTCGAAGGCCTCGACAGTGTGCGTCCAGTCGGTGTAGCCGAGCATCATCTCCGGCCCCCGGGTACAGATTTCGCCTTCTTCTCCATCCGCCACCTCCGCGCCGGTCGCCGGGTCGCAAATGCGAACCTCGTGCCCGACGATCTGCCCGTCGGTGTTGGCGCCGAGATCGCTCTGGCTTCGGTCGCGGATGCCCAGCGTCACGGTCGGCGCCTCCGTGCTGCCGTAGACGCGAAACGCGAGGCAGCCCGGCAGTGCGCGGTTGGCGCGCAGGATCACTTCCGGCGGCACGGGCGCCCCGCCGCTCATGAACAGCCGCATGCTCGGCAGGGCTATGCCTCTGCGCTCGACCTCCTCGGTCAACTCCTTGAGGAAGGGCGTGGCACCGACGCTGAAGCTGGCGCCGTTGCGCGCGATCAGGTCCACCGCGTCTGCGACGTTCCACCGCTCCATGAACACGGTCTTGATGCCGGCGGCAAATGCGATCTCCAGCGCGTAGAGATAGCCGGTGATGTGCGTTACCGGCGAGGGCATCAGCACCACGTCGTCCCTGCGGATGCCCCAGAAACCGATGACGCCCGCAATCTCGGACATGATCGTGTTGTGGCTGTGCAGCACGCCCTTGGGCTTGGCGGTGGTGCCGGACGTATACAGCACCAGCTTGACCGCATTGGGATCCGCCCGCACATCGGTGACTGGCGTGCCGCGACCCATCGCCTGCAGTAGCCCGAAATCCATGCAACCCTCGCCCTGCCCGCGGAGGATTACGACGTTCTGCAGATCGGGCAGGTCCGGGCGCAGCCGCGCCACCATCGCCGGATAATCGAAGTTGCGAAACTGCCCTGGAATGAACAGCAGCCTGGCGCGTGCATCCTTGACGATGAAGCCCACCTCGGCGTCGCGGTAGATCGGCACGATCGGATTCACCACCAGTCCGGCAAGACACGCGGCGATGTTGAGCGCCATGGTCTCCGACCAGTTGGGCAACTGATAGCTGATTACCTCGCCCGGGGAAAGCCCCAGCGCGTCGAAGGCGCCGGCCAGTTCGCAGGCCTGCTGCAGAATGCCGGCGAAGGTGACGGCACGATCGCCTTCGATCACCACGACGCCGTCCGGTTGCCGTTCGGCCTCGCGAATCGCGCAGTGCGCGACCGTGTCGTTTCGCCACGCACCGGTGCGCGAGAAGCGCTCGACCATCTCGTCGGTAAGTCGGGTGTTCCAGCCGCTGACGTCCGTGCGCATCGCGGGCGGGGGCGGCTACTGGCCGCCCAGGTAGGCGCGTACCAGCGCCTCGTTGTTGCGGAAATCGTCCCAGCCGCCCGGCGCGATCTCGTAGACAAGCTTGCCGAGCGACATGACGTAGGCGCGTTCAGAAGTCTGCGCGGCGATGGCCACGTTCTGTTCGACCAGGATGACGCTCATGCCGCCCGCACGCAGCCGTTCTATCACCTCGACGATATCCCTGACAACCTTTGGCGCGAGCCCGGTCGAGGGCTCGTCCATGATCAGCACCTCCGGCTGCAGCAGCAGGGCTCGTGCGATGGCGACCATCTGCTGCTCTCCGCCGCTCAACAGCTCGACGCGCGCATCGAGCCGCCCGGACATGAATGCAAACAGTTCCAGAATCCTTTCCAGGCTGAAGATCTGTTGGTCCGCGCCGCGGCGCATGCCGTGCGCCAGCGCCAGCATCAGGTTCTGGCGAACGGTGAGTTCGCCGAACAGGCGCCGGCCTTCCAGCACCACGGCAATGCCGCGCTGGGCGCGCTCGTGCGCGGGCAGGTGGTGGATCTCCCGGCCCTGCTGCACGATGCGGCCCGACGTTGCCGGGATCAGTCCGCAGATCGCCTGCACCAGCGTGGATTTGCCGGCCCCGTTCGCCCCGATGATGGCCACGCTCTCGTTTCGCCCGATGCGCAGCGACACCCCCTTGAGAATCGGGAGCCCGCCGTAGCCCGCTTCAAGATTCTCGATTTCGAGCATGGTCGTGTCCGCTCAGACCCCGAGGTATGCCTCGCGAACGCGGGCATCGGCGCGAACCTGCTCCAGCGACCCGCGCGAAACGATCTCGCCGAAGCACAGCACGTTGATCTCCGGCGCGACCGCAACGAGATCCATGTCGTGCGACACCAGCAGGATGCTCATTCCGTCACGATTCAGGCGTTCCAGCGCGGCCATCAGGCTTGCCACCTCCTGGGAGTTGAGCCCCGACGAAGGCTCGTCCAGGCACAGCAGAGACGGTCCGCTGACGGCGGCGCGCGCCAGCTCGAGCAGCCGCTGCTGTCCCGCCGGCAGCTTGCCCGCGAGCTGCTCGCGCACATCGGTCAGCCCGAAGCGTTCGCACGCCTCGTCGGCGGCACCCGCCATGGCGCGCACATCGCGCCGCGAGCCGGGAAGAGCGATCAGGTCGCGCAGCACGCCGCTCGAGCCCTGCTTGTAGCAGCCGGCCATCAGGTTCTCGCGTACGGTGAGATGCTGGAACACCTGCGGCGTCTGGAACGTGCGGACCAGCCCGGCACGGCTGCGCGCGGGTATCGGCTGTCGGGTGATGTCCGTTCCGCGGTAGACGATCGTCCCCGAGTCGGGCGGCAGAAAACCGGAGATGATGTTGAAGAGCGTGCTCTTGCCGGCACCGTTTGGGCCGATGAGCCCGACGATGGCGCCGGCAGGCACGCTGAAGCTCACGCCGCGCAGCACGTGCAGTCCCCGGAAGCTGTGGGATACGCCGCGCACTTCCAGGATTGGCGCCATGGTCAGCGTCGCCGACGGCGGCCCAGCCGCCGGACGAGATCGCGCAACGCGCCGCCGAAACCGCCGGGCAGGAAGATGACCACCAGGATCAGGCACGCCGCGAACAGCAGGGCATGGATGTCGCCGAGCCTGCTCAACGCGTGCGGCGTCACCGTGATGAACAACGCCCCGAGAATCGGCCCGGCAATGGTCTTCGCGCCCCCGAGCACGGCGATCAGCAGGAAGTTGATCGCGCGATCCACCCCGAAGCTGTCGACGCTGATGAACGATACGTAGTGCGCGAACAGGCTGCCCGCGACCGAACCGAGAACGGCGCTGAGCACGAACATTTTGACTTTTAGCGCATGCGTGTCGATGCCGAGCACCAGGGCGGCCGCGGGCGCATCGCGCATTGCGCGCATTGCAAAGCCGGTCCTGGAATTGAGCAGGTTGTAGTGCATCCAGACGACGAGCGCGACGATCGGCCACAAAAAGTAGTAGAAACGCACCGGCGAGTTGAGCTCGAAACCGGATAGCGCGATGGGCGGAATGCCACCGATGCCGAGCGTACCGCCGGTCAGCCAGTCCCACTCGAGAAACAGGACGTGGCCGATGATCGCGAGCGCGAGCGTAGCGAGCGCCAGAAAGTATCCGGACAGCCGCAGCACCGGCCAGCCGACCAGCACCGCAATCGCGGCGCTGAGGCCTGCGCCCAGTGCCACACCGGCCGTCGCCGGCCAGCCGAGCTGCAATGCGCAGTAGGCGGTGCTGTAGGCGCCGATGCCGTAGAAGACGCTCTGCGCCAGCGAGACGATGCCGCACTGCCCCAGCAGGAACGCCACGCCGAGCCCGGCGATGGTGTACAGGCCGGTGAAGACCAGCATGTCCACCACGGTCCGCGATATGAACCACGGCACGACAAGCCAGATGGCGACGAGCGCCACGACGATCGTCCATCGCTGGAAGGCCGCGGACACTGCCGGCGCGCTCAACGCGCTGTCACGCTGCGCCGGCATCAGCCGCCCTTGCGCCTGCCGTATCCGAGCATGCCGTGCGGCATCAGGATCATGATCACGATGAGAATCGCCATGGCGATCACGTCCTTGTAGCCGGAGGAAACCGTCAGCACGGCAAGGGACTCGATCAGGCCGATCGTGATGCCGCCGACAATCGCGCCGAAGGGGTTCGCCAGTCCGCCGAGAATCGCCGCCGCAAAGCCCTTGAGCGTGAGCAGAAGCCCCATTTCGTAGTGAACGGCGATCATGGGCGAGACGAGCACGCCGGCCAGACCGCCCACCAGACCGCCCAGCAGAAACGTCAGCGAATGCATCAACGGCACGTTGATGCCGACAGTGGCCGCGCCGGCCTCGTCGAGGGAGGCGGCGACGATCGACTGGCCGATGAGCGTGCGCGCGTAGAAAAGCTTCAGCAGCACCATGACCGCGCAGCTGATGACAATCAGCCAGATCGCGTGAACCCGCAGGGCCGCGTCGAAGAACACCACGCTGCCCTCTCCGCCGATACCCGCCAGGGCGATCGAATCGCGGCCGAAGAAGTAAAGCACCGCGGCCGAGATCGCGAAGGCAAGCCCGAGCGTGAGGAGCAGGTAGCTTTCCTCGCTCGCCCCGCGTCGGCGCGCCGGGCGCACGAAGACGCGCTCGATGACGAAGCCCAGCCCGGCGCCGACCAGCACCCCCAGCGGGAAGGCCACGAACATCGGCAGCCCCAGCCGTTCGAGCACCAGGAACGCGAACAACCCGCCGACCAGGCTGAACTCGCCCTGCATGGCGTTGATGATGCGGGTGCCGCGAAAGACGACCGCAATGCCCAGTCCGATCAACGCATAGACGAAGCCGTTGGTGAGGCCAACCAGCGACGACTGCAGCAGCAGGGTGCCGCTCATCGCACGCTCCCGCCGGCCGCTGCGGTGACGCGACCCACCGCAGCGGCTGCGCGGGCTCCGGCCGACGGCAGGCGCATGGGGAAGCTTTCCGCCGGCCCGCCTACTCGGACGCCACCCTGTCGATCAGATGCTCTTTCAGGAACGCGGCATGCTCGCGCGAAGCCATTTCAAGATGCCGGCGGGTGGAGTACAGGCTCATGTGGTTGACCTTCTCCAGCACGACCAGTTTCTTGTTGCCCGCGGTGATGGCGTTGTACATCTTGATCTCGAGGTCCCACTGCGTGATGTTGTCCTGCTCGGCGACCACCACGAGCGTAGGCGTGTTCAGAATGCGGTCGGCGTACGGAAAGACGTTGTACTGAAGCAGCAGCTCTACCGACTCGACGGTGTTGCGATGCTCGTGCCGCGGCGCCTCCGCCTGCTTGATCTTCATGAAGATATCGTACACATGAGGGAAGGGCCAGCTCGACAGCGTGTTGTCGGGGTCCTGCGCGGACATCGGCATCATCGCGCTCGGCTCGCCGGCCGACCGGCGCACGCGGTCCTCCATCACCAGCTTGAGCAGCTTCTCGAACTTGCGCTCGCCGTGGCAGCGCTTCATGGTCTCCCAGCCCTCCACCACCGGCACCGTGGACACGATGCACTTCACCCGCGGATCGGTGGCGCCGACGATGATGACGTGGCCGCCGGCGTATGAAATGCCCCAGATTCCGACCCGGTTCGGGTCCACTTCCGGCTGCGTCATGACGAAGCTGATCGCGTTTTTGTAGTCCTCGACCTGCCCCCAGGGATCGATGTGCTGGCGCGGCTCGCCTTCGCTCTCGCCGAGCCCCCGGTAGTCGAACATCAGCACGGCGATACCTGCCTTGACGATCGCCTCGGCATAGTGCGGCAGCACGATTTCCTTCACGTAGCACCAGCCTCCGCCCATTATTGCGACCGGGAACGGGCCCTTTCCGCTGTCGGGGGTAACCAGCACACCACGAACCTTCGAGCCCTTGCTGTTGAACTCGACATTGCGCTTCATTGTTATCCTCCTGTGGATTCTTCTGTTGGCGTGTTTTTGCGCGTGCTGCCGTTTTACTTCGTGGCGAACTGCAACCGCGTGAATTTGCCGTTCACCAGTTTCGAATAGACGTAGCTCGAAAGGTCGATTCCGGTCATGTCGGGGGCCGCGAAGTTGTAGCTCGCCAGCACGCCCCGGTAGGGTTCGCGCATCGCGGCCGCGAGGGCGGCCGGGGAGGCGTCCGGCCCGGCTTTCTCCAGGGCGCGCGCCACGATGTGCACCGCGTCCCATCCCGCCGCCTCGTAATTCTTGGGCGGCGCGCCGTAGCTCGCGCGGTAGAGCTCGACGAACTCCGCCTGGTGCGGCAGCGGATCCTCGCCGACGATGAACTCCGGGAAGACGATGTCGTGCGCGAACTCGCCCATGCCCCGGACGTATTCGTACGCGGAAGAACCGATCGCCGAGACGATCGGCTGCGCGATGCGGATCTGGCGCGCATTCCGGAATGGCGTCGGCGAGGTGGCAATCACGAAGACCACTTCCGGGTTCGATGCGCGCACTTTCGCGGCCTGCGTGGACACGTCGGTCGCGCCGACCTCGAACTTTTCCACCGACACGAACTGCACGCCGTAAGCGCCCGCCGAGCCCTTCAGGGCGTTCATCACCAGTTGCCCGTAGCCGGAATCGTGCAGCACGCCGATCTTCTTCGCCCCAAGCGCCTTGGTCGTGTACTCCAGCATTGCCCTGGCATTGAGCGCCTGAGGGGGGAGCACGTGGAACAAAGACTTGTAGCTCAGCTCGATCTGCGGACCGAGGCCGGTCATCGCGATCTGCGGCAGGCCTCGCGCGTTGGTCACCGCGGAGACCGCGCCGGTGCTTGCCGTGAGCGACGGCCCCACGATGGCGCGCACCTTCTCGTTGAAGATCAGGTTCTCCGCCTTGCTCTTTGCGATATCGGGCTTTGAGCCATCGTCCTCGATGAAGACCTTGATCGGCCGCCCTTTGATGCCGCCCTTGGCGTTGATTGTCTTTTCCGCAAGCAGGATGCCGTTGCGTTCCGCCTGGCCCAGGCCGGCGCCCGGGCCGGTCAGCGAAACGACCGCGCCGACCGGGATTGGAGCGCCGGCCTGTGCCGAGGCCATTCGCGGCGCGACCGGCAGCAAGCCGAGGGGCACCAGCAAGGTAATCAGAAGGCAACGCGAAAGCCGCGATGTGAACCAGTTTCCGACCGGTTTCATCTCCCCTCCTTCGGTCAGTGCCGCGATTTGTTATTTGTTCGAGGCCGCGCCTGCCCGCCAGCGAGAACGGTCGCGCATGATCGATGTTAGTAAGCAGATGGTCATGAGTCAAGAAGTCAGAGCGATCAACGGCGACCGAGAGAACGAGAGTATGTCGAACTATCAGCAGCGTAATTTCGCACTATAATCCGGCGCGGAAGCCTGGATTATTAGTGAGCAGATGGTGATTACCGTATTGACCCCTGACGCGCCTGACGCACTGCGGAACCGCCGCGCGTCGCAAGACGTGCCAACGTCATGAACGCGCGCAAAAAGGCCGGCCGCGGCGCGCCGCGTCGCAACGCAGCATCCGGCGGCAGCAACGTCGCCCCGAGAAGGCGCAGCCCGCGACTGCCCCGCGAGGAACGCGAACGCCAGATCGTGCACGGCGCGATACAGTTCTTCGGAGGGGTCGGATTGGGTGGGGATGCGCGGCAACTGGGCACGCGGGTGGGCATTACGCGTGCGCTGCTGTTCAGATACTTCCCGAGCAAGGACGCGCTGATCGAACGCGTCTACGCGGACGTGTACCTCGGCCGCTGGAACCCGGCCTGGGAAATGATCATCGAGGACCGGTCCATCCCGCTGCGCGATCGGCTGGTGCGCTTCTACAAGCTTTACGCCAAAACCATCCTTTCCTATGAATGGGTGCGGCTCTTCATGTTTGCCGGGCTGAAGGGCGCGGATATGAATCGGCGATTCTTTTCCTTTGTAACCGAGCGACTGGTCCTGCCCATCTGCCGCGAGATTCGCGCCGAGTACGGCCTGCCGGACTTTACCCAGATTCGGCCGCTGGAAACCGAGCGCGAACTGGTATGGGGCCTGAATTCGCGCGTGTTCTATTTCGGCGTGCGCAAGTACATCTACGGGCTGCCGATGCCCGCGAACCTTGATGCATTCATCGAGGCGGAGATCCGGATGTTCTTCGACGGCGTGGGCGCAGCGCTGTCCGATCTGATCCCGTCGCCCAATGGCGGGCGTCACGGCAAGCCGGCAGGCCCTCGCGACCGCATGCCCGCACGCCGCGCCCGCGCGGCGTAAGTCCAGCGTCACCGCAGACAGCACTCCGCGCATTTATCAGGCGCGGGCCTGGTCGATGCGGTGTCTTCTTAAAAAAACGCCGGGGTCCCAGTCCCGGCGTCACCCGCTGGAGGTGAAGAAAACCTCAGGAGAGAGCAAACCTCATCGAATCACGAACACGTCGTACTTCACGTAGCTGCCTTCGCCCAGCTTCACTTCGACAACCTTGTTGATCGCCTGTACGCGGTTAAGCCACGCGTACTTTTCGGAAGAAGTGCGGAACGTCGCCGCCGTGACGAAGTAGGGAATATCGGCCGTGGTCAGCACATGACCGTTGTTCAACCGCTCCGAGCTTTCGGTCGAATGCTGGATCACGCCGTTGTACGAAATGTAGATGTACGCGCCGTCGTCGGTCTTCAGCGTTGCACGCACGTCCAGCCTCAGCGCCCCGGATGGCAGTACCTGCAGCCAGTCGCCGCTCGGCGAGACGAAGGTGCCGCTGATCTTGGGCCCTTTCGCCCACCCGCCCGGTTTGGCGTTAAAGATGAACAGCGAGTCGTCGATCACCTGCGGCGCGTCGAGATACGCCACGTAAGTCATCAGGTACTCGGGCTCGAGCTTGGTGGTTTGCGCGGCGGCCCCATTGCTCCAGCCGACTGTTCCGGCCAGCAGCAGCCCGAAGAAAGCATTGGTTATCGCTTTCATGGCGTGGCTCCTATTTCAGCCGATAGCTGCCGGTAGCACGGTTGCAATTCACCAGCGTGCCGTCGCCGCGCCCGGCCATCTGGCCGACCGGCCCGTAGACGCCGCTGGCGGTCATGCCGGCGTACTTGCCGGTGCCGGCCAGCACCTTCCACTTGCCGCCCTTGCCGTCGTTGGCGTACTGGCCAAACTGCTTGTCCCCGTCCGGGTCGGCCGTCTCGCAGTAGCCGTTCTCCGTGTACACCCCGTTGATGATCGCCCAGACTCCGGTGCAGCGAATGTTGTTCAAGTGGTACAAGCCGCCGCCGGGCAGGTTGCCGACCATCGGACCGTAGAGGTCCAGCACGCCGGACACATGCGTTTCCGATGTCGCCATCGTCGGCAGGGCGCCGCCGAAGCACAGGGTGGTGTCGTACTTGCCCTCGCGCGGCAGGTCGACCGCCGCGCCTGCCGAAGTCGCCAGCAATGCCAGCAGGGTGCAACCAGAAGCGATCCCTCTCATTTCGTGCCTCCTCTTCGCATTGGTTTTTTGCTGCTTGTTGCCGCCGCACCTGATCGGCGCAAGCGACCGCGTTCGCGCAACGTCGTCCACAACTCTGCTGCGCTGCCGAAAGGGACCCGGACCCCCGACTCCACATGCTCGACCACCCCGGTCAGGGTGCGCGCATTGCGCCGGTACAGCCGGACAATGAAGGTGGCCTGCGGCGCCATCCGAACCCCTTTCTATGCGGGATCAGGCTACCGGCAAGCGAGTTACAGATTGGGTACAGAAAGCCAACGCGGAAGCGTTGTCAGGCCTGAAAGGCGCGGACCAGGCTCTCGGTTTGGGGCGAAGGCTTGATGCCCAGGGTCACCGACAGCGTCTGCCGCAGCCGGCGCAGCAGCGCCATGGCCTTCGCCTGCCGGGCCATTGCCAGCAGGCAGCGGCCGGAACCACAGAACGCGCAAGCGGATGTCCTTCAAATGGCTATGCGTTCAAAACACTAATTGGTCGGCAGCCCCTTCGGATGCCTCGGCAGCTCATCGAAAATCTTGTCCCAAGGCTGCGCGCTGTCGGTCCAGATATGCATGGCCGGCGCGATCCAGGACGGATCATCCAAGCTCGCCGCCTTTACACCCCACAGCGCCGGATAGCCTCGCGGATCGGTGAACAGCTGCGACCCGCAGGTGCCGCAAAAATGACGCACAAGAAGGTTCCCGCTGTAGGCAGTGAATTCGCACGCGCGCGGCGAGCCACGTACCAGCTTGAAAGATTCTCTGGGCACGAAGGCCGTGGTCGCCATCGCACCGCCGCTCGCCCGCTGGCAGTCTCGACAGTGGCAGTTGATTACAAGCAGTGGCTCTGCGGCACATTCATAGCGGACTTCTCCGCAGGCGCAGCCGCCTTCAAAGGGCGCAGTCATGATTCCCCCCACATTGAGATTAATCTGATTGCGCGATCGGCCCGGTAGGGGTGATCGCGTAGCCAACTCTAACGTTCAGATGATTACCGACGAGTTACCGCTACGCGTTGCGGAGATGCCGCTTCGGTGCGGCCGATTGCGCGGACGCCGCAGCATCCTGTACCGCCTCAAAAATCCTTTGCGTCTCGGGCGAAGGAGCAATGCCAAGAATGATCGACAGCATGTCGCGGCAGCGTCGAAACACATCCATCGCCTCCGCGGTACGACCCTGATGCTGCAGTGCGGTCATGAGGCGGCGGTAGCCGTCCTCGGCTAGTGGATCGAGTTCGATAACGCGCTGGTAGACCTCGATGGCCTCGAGCCAACTGCCGGAGGATTCGAATTGTCCCGCAAGCTTGCTCGCAGCGCGCATAAATCGGATGCGGAATCGCTCTCGGTGAGGCCGAACCCATTGCGTCTCTTCATCGTCTCCCAGCAGATGCCCCCTATACAGGTCGAATAGCAGCCTAACCGCTTGCTCGGGCATGTCTCTCTGGCCCATGTTCTCGATGGCAACCATTCGCTCATCAAGTGCCAGCACATCTATCCAGCAAATCGAACGGTCGATCGACAGCACGCCATCGCTGAGTCGGATAGCCCGCTCGTCTCCCAGTAGTTTCCGAAGGCGATGAAGTGCAACCGCAAATGCCCGGTGCGCCGCATCGCCTTCCGAGTCTGGCCACAGCGCATTCGTCACCTGTGCAACGCTCACCGAGTCGGCGCCGAAGGCGACAATTGCCTTCAAGAGTTCAAGGGTTCGATGCTGCGGACGACCTCGAAAGATTATGGGCTTCTCATCAACGCTGACCGCAAAACGACCTAAAGCGTGAATTTTCACGGGCCAAGGCCAGTTCTCCCACGTGGGATCCGGCGAACCCAGACCTCTCGCGCGTATAAGGTGTCTCACGTAATCCACCTCGATGCGGTGCTCCAGCGCGAGCGCACATAAGGGCGCCATCATCTCAGGCACCCAGGCCAGGGTGTTTTCGAATCCGCGCTCCGCGCCGCTGCGGAACGCCCGCTGTAGCAGCCGGATCGCATGCTCCGTTCGCACTTCGCCCGTCGCGACGCTGGCCTCCATCAAGTCCATATTGAACTCGACATAGGGGCTCCGCATCCCGCTCACCATCGGCCGCCAGCGGTCGATCCGCGCCCGGGCCATGTTTACCTGGCCGGATTCAACCAGGTAGTGAATGACCGGTTGGTTGTAGGCGGTATTGAACGGCACACCAATCATGGGCAATTGCTCAAAGGCGTCCCACAATATCCTCAGCTTAGCTGCGTCTTTCTTCAGCACCGCGCACCAAAACTCGACCCAGTGAAAATAGACAGTGATCATGCGCTGGGCGCTGCTGACGATGGAGCGCGCGCGCTCAAGGGACGCCTCTGCCTCGGCGATCCTGCCGGCCACCAGGTTCGTATGAGCAACAGACACAGCGAGGAGCCCAAGATAAGAATCGGGCAGGCCATTCTCCTGGCAAATCCGCACCGCTTGATCCGATGCAAACAGGCTGGCAACGGTGTCGCCGGTCATGGCAAAGTGATGCGCCCGCCTCATCCACCCGACGGACCGGGTCAGTGGCGCGACTGCCGGAGCACTGAGCAAGGGCGCGTATGTCTCGAGTACCCGCATTGCCTTTGCGAACTCGCCCATCAGGTCGTAAAAGTGAAGAAGGAATACTGCCATTCGCAGGCGCTGCGTCGGGTCTCTTTCACGCTCGTAGTGCTTGGCTACCCACTCCGCGCCCACGTGGAGCAGCGGATTGTGTGGATGCCTGTAGAGCAGGGCAATAAGGAGCCCGGAGTAGGCGCGAGCAAAGGCCTGATCCGACGCCGGCCTTTCGTCACGCACCAGTCCCTCCGCGACTTCGATCCACGGATCCATCTCCGCGACCGTGTCCCAAACGAGAAAGTACGTATCAAGGATCCGCGAGACCGCCTCCAGTTCGCCGGTGCGGTTTCCGATCCTGTGAAACCTCGTGTATGCGAGTTCGAAGGTGCGCCGGGCCCGCGCCGCATCGGTCGCCATTTCCACAATTCCACGCCAGAGCGTCAGCCACGGATCAGTCTCTTCTTCCCGCTCATCCAACGAATCGAGCCAACTGCCAAGCAACTCCCAGCGACCTTGGCTGATCAGAGTTTCCGCTGCCGTCGTCACGAGCCGTCGCGCGCCTTGTGCCTCGTCTGCATCTTGGTAGAGGTCGAAGGCCGCCTCAAGCTCACCGGCCTGGACCATCAGCTCTGCTGATCGGCACTGAAGCCGCGCAAGCTCAGTTTCGGCCAAAGACTCGCGCGCACGATTGACGAGGAAAGCGCGCAGCAGCGCGTGGAACTGATACTCACCACCTTCGCGCCGACTGGTGAAGATCTGCCCCTGATACAGGCGATCAATCACCTTCCCGGCACTTAAACTGCCGCTAAGCTCCCTGGCTGACTCTTCAGTGAAATAAGGAAGAAACGCTACCGCCTGCATCACGCGCCTGGTTTCTTCGCTTTGTTGCGCAAGAATTTGTGCAGCAAAGTAATCGAAGACCGCCGATTCCGGCGTGTCTTTCGGACCTGCGGCCATCAGCTTTGCCTGGTGTTCCCGCATCAGGACTACGCCGGCTACCCAACCGCCGGAGCGCTCGAACACCAGATCAACCGCTTCGCCCTGACTCAAACGCGCAGAAAGGATGCTCGCAGTTTCTTCCCGAGTCAGACGCAGCGCCTCCCATCCGATCTGCGCAATCTGGCGCCGCGCCACCAGAGGCAGAAAGATCGGAGGCGGATCGTTTCTGCTTACGATCAGGACGTGCCGTGACTCGGGCACTTCCGAGATCAGTACATCCGTAATGGCCAGCACATCAGCACTATCCGAAACGTTCTGAAAATTATCGAGGACCATCGCGCAACCGCCAGGCAGCACATCCCAGAGTTCGCGAAAGTAGCGCCGTGCAAACGTTCCGAGACTGTGCAGCTGTTCCGGGGCAAGAACGGGAAGAGGTTTGCGCTTGCCAAGAAAAGGTGCCACCGCTTGCGAGAGGTAATAAAAGAAACTGGTGACCTCGCGATCTCCGGCATCGAGCTGATACCAAAGGCCGTCGATCTTTCTGGCTTCGAGATAGGTACCGACAAGCGTTGTCTTCCCCGCCCCCGGCGGCCCGCACACCCAGATCGCGGGATGCTTGCGCTTGTCGTCGAGCAGGCTGAACAGCCGCTCTCGGGGGACTGCGTCGTACAGCCTTGGCCGGCTGAGCTTGGCAAGTTGGGATCGGTGCTTCGTGGCCATCAGCGCCTCGCAGTCCCAAGGCGCGCTACCCGCAGGCGCGGCTGCGACCCGTTAGCCGTAGGCCCGCTTGCGGGAGCAGCTGCATAAGGCGCGATCATGGATATGAGCGAACGGTCCACGGCAACCCTCACCCACACCAAGCTGCATTAGCGCGAGTCCGCGCCGCGCCTGCGGCGCTAACGTGTCCGCGCGCGACAGCGTCATACAGCCGAGGCCGGCTGAGCTTGGCCAGTTGAGGTACGCGGCGGGGCACGGTCCACCTCCCTCCAAGGCGGCCATTGGGCAAGGCCGCGGTCTCATCTTATGCCCTCCGCGTGGCCAGGAAAGCATGTTGACGTATACATCAACTTCGCTACACTATGATTGATGGATACATCAACCACGGAACTTGGGCAGTTGCTCTCGCTGCTGACCGAACAGGCGCGCGCCCGGGGGATGAACGATTCGCAGTGGGCGGCGGCGGCCGGACTGCCGAAGGAGACGCTTTCGCGGCTGCGGCGGCGGACGAGCTGCGATTTCGCGACGCTGAGCGCGCTGGCGCTCGCGGTGGGCGCGCAGCTCACCGTGCAGGGGGCGCAGGCCGCGGCGGCGCCTTCGACCGGACACTTCCCGCAGCGCCTCGACCGCGATGACGAGGAGCGGGGGCTTGCGCTGGCAGCGTCCGGGAAGCGGGAGCGCGAGCGGGTGCGCGCCGCGGGGCCGCCGGTTTGTACGGCGCGCGGGGCGGAGGCGCTGGACAGCGTGCGCGCGGGAGACCGGCACGCGCTGCTGAACCTGGCCGAAACGCTGCACCCGGGAAGTTCCACGCCCGAAGTGTTTCAGCTGTGGCTGGACCGCAGCCCGGTAAAGCCTTCGCGCTTCGTGCCGATGCTCAACGCCCGGCAGCGCCATGCGGCCTGACCCTCAGGCGCGTCCGGAATACGTGGCGGCGTTTCGCGAGATCGTTTCGCGTATCGAGCGGGGCCTGGCGAACGCCAGCCGGCGCAGCCTGCCGATCCGCATGTACGTGGCCGGCGGCGCCGCCATGCACCTTTACACCGGAGAGCGGGTGTCGGAAGACGTAGACGCCGTCTTCTCGCGGCGCATCGCCCTGCCGGACAACCTGGAGGTGGCCTACCGCGACGCGGATGGCGCGGCGCGCATGCTCTATTTCGACCGGCAGTACAACGACACGCTCGGCCTGCTGCACGAGGACGCGCAGCAGGACTCGGTGGCATTGACCCTCGAAGGCGTCGATCCAAAGGTGATCGACGTTCGGCTGCTGTCGCCGCTCGATCTAGCGGTATCGAAGATCGGGCGGCTCTCGGACCAGGACCGCGCCGACATCGAGCTGCTGGTGCGCCGCGGCCTGGTCACGCCCTCCCGTCTCAGGAAGCGGGCGGAAGAGGCCGCGTCAGGCTACGTCGGCGACCTGGGGCGACTCAGGACTTCCATCGAGATCGCCTGCCGCATCGCCGAAGACGCCGTGCGCCGCAAGCGCTGACCCGCTCTGTCTAAACCCGCGCACCGCCAGGCAAACAACGGTCATCACGGCCGTTGCATCTTGCAGGTGTGCGGCAGGATGTTGTCCTTGGCGTCGATGCGCACGTCGGTCTTCCAGCCGTAGCCGGTGTCGTCGGCGTCGAATTTCACCTTGCCGCCGGTCTTGGTAAAGGTGGCGACGAACACCGGCTCCATCAGCTGGTGGTCGTCCGGGCGCATCCACACTTCACCCACGCCGCCGTCGTAGCGCATGTTCTCCAGCGCGGCGGCGACCTTGTTGGGGTCGTTGGCGCCGGCCTTGTCGAGGGCCATCGCCCACATGTCGACCGTGTACTTGATGGGAATGAAGTTCCAGTCTTCGTTGTGCTGCTTCTTGTACTTCGTGTAGTAGCTCTGCAGCGGATAACCGTCGATGTTCGGGTGCCAGCTGGTGAGGGTTTTCACCCGGTCGGCGCCGGCGGTTCCGATGGCGCGCGGCGTGCCCACCAGGTAGGCGTAGTTGGTGTACATCGGCGCCCTGAGGCCGCTGTCGGCCGCGGCCTTGATGAGCAGCGCAAGGTCGTTGCCCCAGTTGCCGGTGAGCACCGCGTCGGCGCCGGAGGCCTTGATCTTGGCGACGTAGGGCGCGAAGTCCTTGACCTTGCCGATCGGGTGCAGCTCGTCGCCGGCGAGCTTGATGTCGGGGCGCTTGGCGGCGAGCATTTCCCTCGCCGCCTTTGCGACCGAGTGGCCGTAGGCGTAGTCCTGGTTCAGCAGGTAGACGCTCTTGATATCTTTCTGGCCGGCGATGGCGGAGGTGAGCGCGTCGATCTTCATGTCGACCGTGGCGTCGAAGCGAAAGTGCCAGAAATGGCATTTCTCGTTGGTCAGCGCCGGGTCGATCGCCGCGTGGTTGAGAAAGAGAATCTCCCTGCCCGGATTGCGCTGGTTGTGCTTGAGCACCGCGTCGGTCAGCGCATGGCCGACGTGCGAGCCGTTGCCCTGGGTGATGTAGCGAATACCCTGGTCGATCGCCTGCTTCAGCGCAACCAGGCTTTCCTGCGGGCTGGACTTGTTGTCGATCGACACCAGCTCGAGCTTCTGGCCGCCGAGCACGCCGCCGCGCGCGTTGATCTCGTCGATCGCCATCTGGATGTGGCGGCTGCCCATCTGCCCCTGCAGGGCGAACGGACCGCTCTGCGGGTCGATGTGCGCGATCTTGATGGTGTCGGCCGCCTGGGCCGCCGCGCCGCCAAACAGCGCGGCCGCCAGCAGACAGCGGATGAACGCAATCCGATTCATGAGCTGCACTCCTCCTGTTGTTCGAGTCCGGTTCTTCGGCGCGGCTTGCTGCGTTACAGCAAGCCGCTTAACGCACGACCGGTCTCAGGAGGATACACCGGTCGCGCACGACGTCGTCAGCGCAAGTACCCGTGCTCGCGCCAGAGCGCGTAGTTCTCGCGGAACTGCGCGTACGAGTTGTAGACCCGCTTGAAATTCGGATTGGCGGCGGATTCCTCGGCGACGACCTCCTCCCACGCGCGGCGGAAGGCCTGCATCATCTCCGGCGACCAGCGCATGATCTTCACGCCGTGCTTGTCGCGCAGCTCGCGCATCGCCGCCCACTGCGCCGCCTCGCCCTCGGCCGCGGTCTGGCGCAGCATGTCGCCGCAGGCGATCTCGATGATGGCGCGCTGCGAATCGGCCAGCGCGTCCCAGCGCTTTTTGTTGACGAACAGCGCACTAATGGTGGCCTGCTGGTGCCAGCCGGGAAAGTAGTAAAACTTCGCCACCTGGTAAAAGCCCAGCTTGCGGTCGAGCGCGGGAATGGAGAATTCGGTCGCGTCGATGGTGCCCATCTGCAGCGCCTGGAAGATGTCGCCGGGCGCGAGCAGCTGGGTGGCGACACCGAGCTTTTCCATCACCTTGGCGCCGATGCCGAAGAAGCGCATCTTCAGCCCGCGCAGGTCGTCGACCGTTTTGATCTCGCGGCGGAACCAACCGGAGGCTTCCGGCGGAATGATGCTGCAAGGGATGACCTTGATGCCGTGCGGCGCAAACAGTTCGTCCTGCAGTTCCTTGCCGCCGCCGTAGTCCATCCACGCCAGAAACTCCGGGATATCCGGGCCGAACGGCACGGTGGTAAACAGGTTGAACGCCGAATCGGTGCCGGCGAAGAAACCGGTCGCCGACCACGCCGCGTCGACCGACCCGCGCGAGGCCGCCTGGATCGCTTCCAGCCCCGGCACCAGCGCGCCCGGCTCGAACACCTTGAAGTCGATGCTGCCATCGGAAGCGCGCCGGATCTTGTCGGCCACCCGCGGCGCCGCCTCACCGAGCAAAGTCAGGCTGGTGGGATAGGCGCTCGCCAGATTGAACTGCACCGGCTTGACCGCCGCCGTTGACACCGCAGGCTGGCCGCCGCCATCGCCGCCGCAGCCCGCCAGCGCCATCAGCGCGGCGGCTGCCGCCCCTATCGGTCCGATTCGAATCACTGCGTTCTCCCCCTTTTTTCGAGGCCGCACCAAGCAGCCATATAAGCCCGCGATTATAGGGAACCCCATCGACAGATGGCGGCGTCGGGCCAGCAGATCCGCCCGTCCAATCGGGCAAGAGAACCGCGGCCGCCAGACTGCCCCGCCACAACGCTCAGCGCCGGCCCGGCCGCGCCATGCGGCAGTCGGTCGGCAATACGGTGGCCTCGGTATCGACGCGCGCCTCGGTGACCCAGCCGTAGTCCTTCACGTCCGGGTGAAGGCTGACCGCATTGGCATCGATTTTCGCCAGACGCGCGATGCACAACGGCTGCAGAAGCTGGTGGTCGTCCTTGCGCATCGCGATCGGCCCGTTCGGCCCGAGAAACGACAGGCCTTCGAGCACCGCCACGATGCGCGCGGGTTCGAGCCCGCGCGCGGTTTCCATCGCGGTCACCAGCATGTGCACCGCCAGGTAGACCGGCAGCCGATGCCAGTTTTCGCCGGCCAGCGCGCGATAACCGGCGGCAAACAGGTCGAGCCGGTTGCCTTCTATGTTGGGATGCCAGGCGGTGACGTTGCGCACATCCACCGGCGCGAGCTGCGCCAGCGCCTGCGGCGTCCCGGCATGCTCGGCGTGCAGGGTGTAGAAGCTCGCGTCGACGCCGGCCTTGCGCGCCGCGCGCAGCAGCGCGGCGAGGTCCTCGCCGATGTTCGCGGTGGCCACCGCGTGGGCACCGGAGGCGGCGATGCGCGCGGCAATCGGCGCGAAATCGCGCGCGTCCCCGGCGTGCAATTCGCTACCTGCGATGCGCAGCCCTGCCCGCCTTTCCGGCAGCAGCCGCGCGGCTTCCGCGGCGAAGCGCCGACCGGCGGCGTTGTCGCGGTTGACCAGGTACACGCTCTCGATCGCGGGATTGCGCGCGATCGCACCGGCCAGCACCTGCGCCTTCATGTCCAGGTGCGCATCGAAGCGAAAGTGCCAGTAGCTGCATTCGGCACCGGTCAGCGCCGGATCGCCCGCGCCGACGTTGATCAGCAGCACCGACCGGCCGGGGTTGCGCTCGTTGTGCTCGTTGACCGCGGCCATCAGCGCACGGGCGACGTCGGAGCCGACGCCCTGCGCCACCAGGCGAATGCCGCGCTCGATCGACTGGCGCAGCGCCTCGAGCGACTGTTCGGGGCGGCCCTGGTTGTCGAAGGGCACGACCTCCAGCTTCAGACCCAGCGCGCCGCCGTTCAGATTGGCGAAATCCACCGCGGCCGAAAGATGTCGGAAGGCGCTCTGGCCCAGCTCGGCCTCGGGGCCGCTGAGCGGGTCGATCAGGGCGATGCGGATGGTCTCCGCCGCCTGCACGGCGCCCGCGGCGGCGACCATCAACGCACAGACGGCTGCCCGGATGAATGTCTGCATGCACGATCCTCACGAGGCGCGCACCCGCGCCAACGTGGGGATGATACGCCGCGGCCCGCGGCCGCTCAGCGGAACGGCCGGAAGAACTCGCGAATCTCGCGCGCCAGCACCTGCGGCTGCTCGAGCGCGGCGAAGTGCCCGCCGCGCTCGGCCACCGTCCAGCGCCGGATGTCGGCGTACATGCGCTGCGCCACCGAACGCGGGGGGCGCAGGATCTCCTTCGGAAACTCGACGTAGCCCATCGGCACTTTCACCTGCTCGCCCTCCGGCACCGGCCAGGGCCCGTGCATGCGCGCGTAGTAGGGCCAGAAGGTCGAACCAATCGCGCCGGTTACCCAGTACAGCATGATGTCGGTGAGCATTTCGTCCCGCGTCAGCGCGTTGTCCGGATTGCCGTTGCAATCGGTCCAGCGCTGGAACTTCTCCACCAGCCACGCTGCCAGGCCAACCGGCGAGTCGGTCAGGCCGTACGCCAGCGTCTGCGGGCGGGTGCCCTGGATCCACTGGTAGCCGGTTTCCTCCTTCATGAAGGTGTTGAGTTCGTCGAGGAACTTCTTTTCCTCGGCGGTGGGGTTGTCGAGCATTTTCGGGTCGCGCCGCACGGCGAGCAGGTTCAGATGAATGCCGTGCAGCTTGTCAGGGTGGGCGTAACCCATACGCGAGGTGATGAAGGCGCCCCAGTCGCCGCCCTGCGCGGCGAATTTCCGATAGCCGAGCACGCCGCTCATCAGTTCGGCAAAGGTGTCGGCAATCATCTCGGCCGAAAAGCGCTGCTGCCCCGGCGCGAACGAAAAGGTGTACCCCGGCAGCGAGGGCGCGATCACGGTGAACGCATCCGCGGCGTTGCCGCCGTGGGCGGCCGGATCGGTGAGCATCGGGATGAGCTTGTGAAACTCGAACACCGAGCCGGGCCAGCCGTGCGAGAGCAGCAGCGGCATCGGCTTCGGCCCCTTGCCCGGCGCCTGAATGTAGTGCACGTCGATACCGGACAACCTGACCTTGTACTGGTCGAAGGCGTTCAGCGCCGCTTCATGCCTGCGCCAGTCGTAGCCGCTGCGCCAGTAATCGACCAGGGAGCGCAGATAGGCGAGATCGGTGCCGTAGCGCCAGCGATTGTCGGGCACCTCGTCCGGCCAGCGCGTGCGTTCCAGCCGCTGCCTGAGATCCTGCAGCACGCTGTCGTCGACATGCACCTTGAATGGCTTCGGCCCGCTCATCGCCCCTCCCTGTTTTACGGTTCAGCAGACGGACGCCATTGTCGGAGCGAAGCCGCGCCCGGTCCAATACTTCGGATGCACGCCAGTGATACGCGCGCGCTATCGCTGCGGGTTGCCGTGCGTCGCGGTGGCCGGCTCGTCGTCGGCGCAGGTGGATTTCGCGGCCGAGTAGCCGACCCGCACCGGGCTGCCCACCAGCGTGAGGAACTGCTTCTGGATGGCGTATGCCTCGCGCTCGCGGTGATACCAGCGATCGCACGGCCGCATGTCGCCGCGCTCTCCATGCAGATCTTGCAGGTAATGCACCAGCTCGTGCAGCAGCACAGAGCGGTCGAACAAACTGGTTTCCGGGCGCAGCGCCTGGTCGAGGTAGATGCCGGTTTCCGGCCGGTAAATGGCGAGCACCCCGCAGTGGCGGCCTTCGCACGCAATCGCCTCGATTTCCTCGCGCGAGACGCGCCGCACCGCCGGCGGCACCGCCGGCTTCGGGTACTTCGACAGCTGATCCAGCGCGTGCAGCAGCGCGGGAATCAACTCATCATCGGTGAGCGTGCGGGTGTCGCCGAGAATGGTGTCGAAGTAGCCGCTCGGGCCGCGATAGACGCTGTACATGCCGGTCTCGTTCGCACCGGCGGGAACGGCGGCCATCGCGGCAGCCAGCCACAGCAGCAGCCAGGGCCGGCGCCATCCGGCGCCGCGCGCTGGCGCTACCCATGTCGAGACCGCAGCCGGCGCGTGCATGCGCGCGTCAGATCTTCGGACCGCCCGGCTGTGCCGGCGCGGACGGTTCGGGCTTCTTCACGGCGGCCCTGATTTCCTCGGCGCGCGCCCGCGCACGCTCGACCTGCTCGCGGCTGAGCGAGTCGCCAAGCTGGGTGAGTTCGCGCCGGTTGAGGCTTGCCTCGCTTTCTTCCTGCGCCGAGAAGCTGGCGTCGGCGGCGACATGCCAGGCAAACGCCTCGACCTTGTCCATGCCGACTGCGTCGCCGCGGCGGTAGAAACGCGCGATGGCGCGCATCGCCGATGCTTCGCCAAGCGCCGCCGCGCGCCGGTACCACGACAGCGCCTCGACGAAGTTGCGCTCGACACCCTTGCCGTCTTCGAACAGGGCGCCGACGTTGTACATCGCCATCTCGTCGCCCTGTTCCGCCGCGCTGCGATACCAGGTCATCGCCATCACGTAGTCCTGCGCGACGCCCTCGCCGTTTTCATAGCTGTGGCCGACCGAGTTCATCGCCCAGGCATCGCCGAGAAAGGCCGCCTGATGCCACCACTCGAAAGCCTGCTCCAGGTTCACCGGCACGCCATGGCCATTGGCATACAGCAACCCGATGTTGTTCATGGCCACGGTGTAGCCGCGCTTGGCGGCCTCTTTCCACCAGCGCATCGCCTCTTCGTAGCTTTGCTTGCCCTGGAATCCCTTGGCCCAAAGCAGCGCCACGTTGTTCATCGCGCGCACGTCGCCCTGACGCAGCAGCTCGGCGAGATTGCCGGGTTCGAGCATGCCTACGCCGGGCTCGAGGTCGGTATAGGTTTCTTCCTGCGGCGCCGCGAGGGCCGGGGCGGCGACCGCCAGGGACAGGACAAAGCTCAGCACTTTCAGGCTCATACGATTCTCCAGGATCAGGACCCCCTCCCGATACCGGCCTAGACCGTTTGCGGCCCGCCAGGTTTCCTCATCCTAGTGCTGGCCGGCGAGAAACGGCAACAGGCGCGAGAGCAGTTCTTCCGGCGCCTCCTCGGGGATGAAGTGGCCGCAGGGCAGCGCTTCGCCGCGCACGTCGCCGGCCTTGTCGCGCCAGGTGGCCAGCACGTCGAACAGGGTGTGCATCTTGCCGAACTCGCCCCAGATCGCGAGCAGCGGGCAGGCGATCTTCGCCGACAGGTCGCGCTCGTCGTCGGCGATGTCCCGGGTGGCGGCGGCGCGGTAATCCTCGAGCCCGGCGCGGATGGTGCCCGGCAGGCGAAAGGCGCGCAGGTACTCGGCGAACATCGGCTCCTCGATTGCATCGGTGCGCCAGGCCAGCGCCCGGAACATGTTGCGCAGGAACGGCTCGGCGCTGTTCGCCAGCATGATCTCGGGCAGGTCCGGCACCTGGAAAAAGAACCAGTGCCAGTAGGCGGCCGCCAGTTCCTTGCCGGTATCGCGGAACACGGTGTGAGTCGGCACGATGTCGAGCACCGCGACCCGCTCGACGGCCTGCGCATGATCCAGCGCCAGCCGATGCGCCACCCGCGCGCCGCGATCGTGCCCGACGACGCTGTAGCGGCGATGACCGAGCGCGCGCATCAGCTCCGCCATGTCGAGCGCCATCGTGCGCTTGTCGTAGCCATCGCGCGGCTTGTCGGAATCGCCGTAGCCGCGCAGGTCGGGGCACACCACGCTGAATCGGTTGATCAGCGCCGGAGTCATCTTGCGCCACATCTGCGCGGTCTGCGGGTAGCCGTGCAGCAGAAGCAGCGCCGGCCCCTCGCCGCCGGTCCACACGTTCAGCCGCACCCCGTTGGCGCGCACGCTGCTGCGGTACATGCCGTGCATGAAATCAGTCATTTTCTCTTTCCAAGTATGAAGTTCACCACAGAGACACAGAGGACACAGAGAGAAAACGCCACGCACCAAGAAAACCACCAGAAGCGTGGCTTCGTTCGAAAAAGAACGTGACTTTGTCCCTCTCTGTGCCCTCTGTGTCTCCGTGGTTCAGCGCTTCAGATACGCCCGCAACCGCCGCACGCCCTCTTCCAGCACCGGTACCGGCTTGGGGTAGGAGAAACGTACGTGCTCCGCCGCGCGATGCTCGCCGAAATCGATGCCGGGCGCGATGGCCACGCCGGCCTGCTCGAGCACGTCCAGGCAGAAACGGTAGCTGTCGCCGGTCAGCCGGCTGCAGTTGGCGTAGATGTAGAACGCGCCCTGCGGCTCGACCGGGATGTCGAAGCCGAGCCTGCGCAGTTCGGGCAGCAGGTAGTCGCGCTGCGCCTGGAATTTTTCCCGGTTGGTTTCCACCACCGTCAGCGTCTCCGGGCTGAAGGCCGCCAGCGCCGCCTGCTGGGCGACGTCGGAATTCGAGATGTAGAGGTTCTGCGCCAGCTTTTCCAGCGGCGCGATGGCGTCGCGCGGCGCCACCATCCAACCGAGGCGCCAGCCGGTCATGCAGAAGTACTTGGAAAAACTGTTGATCACGAACACGTCGTCGGTGAACTCGAGCGCGCTGCGGGCATCGACGCCGTAGGTGAGGCCGTGATAGATCTCGTCGACGATCAGCCGCCCTCCGCGCTGCCGGACCGCCGAGTGAATGCGCTTCAGGGCTTCGGGCGCGATCAGGGTGCCGGTGGGGTTCGACGGCGTCGCCACCAGGGCTGCCACGGTTCGCGGCGTCCAGTGCTTTTCCACAAGTTCGGCGGTGAGCTGGTAGGCGGTATCCGGGCCGACCGGCACGCCGACCGCGCGGCCCTCCATCGCACGCACGAAATGGCGGTTGCACGGATAGCCGGGGTCGGCCATCAGCACCTCGTCGCCGGGCGACAGCAGCGCGCCCATGGTCAGCAGCAAGGCCCCGGAGGAGCCGCTGGTCACCGCCACGCAGGCGGGGTCCACCCGGGCGCCGTAGCGCATGCGATACCACTGGGCGATTGCCTCGCGCAGTTCAACGCCGCCGAGCGACGGCGTATAGCGCAGCTGGTTGCGCTTCAGCGCGGCAATGCCGGCATCGACGATCGGCTGCGGCGTCGGGAAGTCCGGCTCGCCGACCACCATGTTGACGATACTGCGGCCCTGCGCTTCCAGCGCTTTCGCGCGCGTGATCAGCACCACGACATGGAAGGGCTCGATCTCGGCCAGCCGCGAGGCCAGCGCGTGCACCGGGCTGCGAGGCAGCGATTCGGCTCGGTTCATAGGAAATCTCTTAAACGCATCCCCGCGCCGGGGATTAAGACGAGACTGATTCTAACGCGCCGGAGCGCCTTACCGCCGCGGCGCACCGGTTGCGCAGCACGCGCGAGTCCGCGCTCGACAAGCCTGCCCTGCATCTGCCCCGCGATTGCGCCTGACAGGAAACGTATGCAGAAGTCATCGAATGTTCTGTTGCAGAAACATTCTCCCGCGTGCCTATAATCAGGTCACAGTCTTCAGGGGACGGGGGACATACAACAATGCCGGCCAAGAGCCAGATCGCGACCAGCGATGTCGCGGAAACACTCATTCGCAAGACGGGTGCACGCGTAACTTCCGCGCGTGTGCAGATTCTCAAGATCCTTCTTAATTCGGAGCGGGCGCTGTCGCACAACGAGATCGAGACCCGCCTCGGACGCAACAACGCGATCGACCGGGTGACGGTGTATCGCGTGCTGGAGTGGCTGACCGACTCGGGCGTCGCGCACAAGCTGACCGACCCGGACCGGGTGTGGCGCTTCAACGTGTCCGCCAAAGGCGGCAACCATCCGCATTTCGTGTGCACCTGCTGCAAGGGTGTGTTTTGCCTGGAGAACGCCGGGGCGCCGCGCGCGCCGAAGCTGCCCGGCAGCTTCCGCGCCACACAGGTCGAGTTGACCGTGCACGGCCTGTGCAGCGATTGCTCGGCCTCCGGGCATAGCCCGTCGTCGCACAACCGCGCGCGACGCCGCGCCGGCTAACCCGCACCGACCTGCTGCCATAAGTGGCCGCGCAGCGGCCGCGTGGCTTGCCGTTGCCCACCGCTGCGCCCCGGTCGCCTTCCGGCGTCGCGCCGGCCCGTGGTTCAATACGCCTCAAAACCCGGGGGAGGAACATGAAGATCGCGATCATCGGCGCCGGCGGCGTGGGCGGTTACTTCGGCGCGCGGCTTGCAGCGGCGGGCGAAGAGGTCACCTTCATCGCGCGCGGCGAACACCTGTCCGCGATGCGGCGCGACGGGCTCAGGGTGCTGTCGGCCTTGGGCGATTTGCACCTGCCCGAACCGCGCTGTACCGACGATGCCGGCTCGATCGGTCCCGTGGATCTGGTCATTATCGCGGTCAAGCTGTGGTCGACCGACGACGCGGCGAAAACGGCCAGAACTCTGGTGGGAGAAAACACCGCGGTGGTGTCGTTCCAGAACGGGGTGATTGCCGTCGATCGCCTGATTCCGGCGGTGGGCCGCGCGCATGTGCTGGGGGGCGTGGCGAACATCGCCGCGCTGATCGAGTCGCCCGGCGTCATCCGCCACAACGGCACCATGGCCAACCTGTTCTTCGGCGAACTCGACAACCGCCGCTCCGCGCGCAGCGAGGCGCTGCTGCAGGCCTGCCGCAAGGCCGGCATCCAGGCCGAGATCCCCGAAGACATTCACACCACCATCTGGGAAAAGTTCGTTCGACTGGTCACCCTGTCGGCCATCACCGCGCTGACGCGGCTGCCGGTGGGGCCGCTGCGCGAGGATCCCGATACCCGCGCGCTCATGCAGCAGATCATGGAAGAGGTGATCGCCGTGGGCCGCAAGCGCGGCGCCAAGTTTCCCGCCGACATCGTCGAGGACCAGTTCAAGCGCATCGACGGCTATCCGCCGACGATGGTGGCATCGATGTGCGGCGACCTGCGCCGCGGCAACCGGCTGGAACTGCCCTACCTGTCCGGCACCGTGGCCAGCCTCGGGCGCGAAGCTGGCGTGCCTACGCCCGCCAACCAGTTCGTCTATGCCGCGCTCAAGCTGCACGCCGGCGGCCGGCATCCGATGCTGCAGGCCTGATTTCACGTTTACCACAGAGACACAGAGGCACAGAGAAGAGCTAGAGACTCTCTGCATGGAGGGTTTGCTCGCTAACGATACCGGCCGAGGCCGGCGGCTGGCATGAGCATCTGTGCGCTGTTCGTCTCGATTCGTTTCTTGTCTTTCTCCGTGCCTCTGTGTCTCTGTGGTAAGCAAGATCTGAATAAGAAAGATCTGAAGAGGAGGAGCAATGAGTCTGACCATTCGCAATCTGCGCGCCCGACCGGTGCTGGCGCCGATCAAGCGCCCGCCGCGCTCCGCCAGCGGCGAGATTCCGAGCGCCGCGCTGGTGCTGATCGACCTGGAAACCGACCAGGGCGTTACCGGCCGCGCGTACGTTTTCACCTTCATCGAAGCGATGCTCAAGCCCACGGTGGCCTGCCTAGAGGCGCTGGGCGCAATGATCCAGGGCCAGGCGGTCGAACCGCTGGAACTGGACGCGCGGCTGCGCAAACGCTTCACCCTGCAGGACAGCCGCGGCATTCTCGGCCAGGCACTGGCCGGCATCGACATGGCGGCCTGGGATGCGCATGCCAAGGCACTGAACCAGCCGCTGGTGCGCGTGCTCGGCGGCACGGTCCGTCCGGTGCGCGCCTACAACAGCAACGGCCTGTGGATCCAGGATCCCGCGAAGGTTGCGGACGAGGCCGAGCAGTTGCTCGCCGAAGGCAACTTCAAGGCGGTGAAAATCCGCATCGGTCGGCCGAAGTTCAAGGACGATCTGGCCGCGGTGCGCAACGTGAAGAAGCGCATCGGCGACGACGTCATGCTGATGAGCGACTTCAACCAGAGCCAGACGGTCAACGAAGCGATCCTGCGCGGCCGCGCGCTGGACGACGAAGGCCTTTACTGGATCGAGGAGCCGGTGCGCCACGACGACTATGCCGGCTGCGCGAAGATCGCCGCCGAGGTCGCCACCCCGATCCAGATCGGCGAAAACCTGCTGAACAGCTTCGAGATGCAGAAGGCGATCGATGCGATGGCCGCGGAGTACTACATGCCGGACGTGCAGCGCATCGGCGGCGTCACCGGGTGGCTGCGGGCGGCGGCGCTGGCGCACGCCAACAGCGTGGACCTTTCGAGCCACCTGTTTCCGGAGATCAGCTGCCACCTGCTGGCGGCCTCGCCGACCTGCCACTGGCTGGAGTACATGGACTGGGCGAGCGCCATCCTGCAGCAGCCGAACGAAGTCCGCGACGGCCACGTCGTCATCCCCGACCGCCCCGGCATCGGCATGGAATGGGACGAAGCCGCGGTAAAGAAGTACACGCCGAAGTGAGCGCGCCGCGCACTGAACACTGAGCACCGGGCACCGTTTCCTCCGTGATCAGGATCTACGGCATCAAGAACTGCGACACGATGAAGAAGGCGTTCGCCTGGCTCGACCGCCACGGCATCGCCTACGAGTTTCACGACTACAAGAAAGCCGGCGCCCCGGCTGACAAGCTCACAGCCTGGAGCCGGCAGGTCGGCTGGGAAGCGCTGCTCAATACCCGCGGCACCACCTGGCGGAAACTGGCGCCTGCCCAGCAGTCCGGCCTCGACGAAGCCAGGGCGCTGCGCCTGATGGGCGAGCAGCCCAGTCTGATCAAACGCCCGGTGATCGAATGCGACGGCGCGGTGATCGTCGGATTCGAGGAAAAACGATATGAGGAAAGGCTAGGCTCTAGGCTCTAGGCTCTAGGCTCTAGGCTCTAGGCTCTAGGCTCTAGGC
>CALJLA010000249.1 GCA_937983055.1 uncultured Pseudomonadota bacterium | reverse complement strand
GCCCGAGCGCGTCGAGATCGTCCTTGTCCCACTGGATCACGGTGCGCAGCGGCTCGGTGGCGGCTGCGCGCGGGCGCGGCGCGTCGTCGTAATCGGCGGGGTCGCCGGGCATGGCGGCGTTCTCCACCGGCACCAGCTCGGACAGCGGCCCGCGCGAGATCACGAAACCGCCGACGTGCTGCGACAGGTGACGGGGAAACCCGATCAGCTCGTCGGTCAGCGCGATCAGCTGCCGGATGACCGGCGAGTCGGGATCGAAGCCGGCCTCGCGCAGCCGGCCGGCGCGGTCGGTCTTGCGGTCCCACCAGGCGAAGTTGCGCGAAATGCGGTCGACCTGCTCCAGATCGAGGCCGAGCGCCTTGCCGATGTCGCGAAACGCGCTCTTCGCGCGGTAGGTGATCACCGTGGCCGCCAGTGCGGCGCGGGCGCGGCCGTACTTGCGGTAGATGTACTGGATGACTTCCTCGCGGCGCTGATGCTCGAAGTCGACGTCGATGTCGGGTGGCTCGTTGCGCTCCTTCGAGATGAAACGCTCGAACAGCATCTCGCTGCGGGAGGGGTCGACCTCGGTGATGCCGAGCGCGTAGCACACCGCCGAGTTCGCCGCGCTGCCGCGCCCCTGGCAGAGAATGCCGCGGCTGCGCGCGAACTTCACGATGTCGTAAACGGTCAGGAAATAGGGCTCGTAGCCCAGCTCGGCGATCAGCGCCAGTTCGTGCTCGACGAGGGTGCGGACTTTGGACGGAGAGCGGGCCGAAGCCCCGCTCTCCCCGTTCCGAGTTCCGGGTTCCGAGTTCCGAGTGAAGCCGGCCTGTGGCCGGCGCTCTGTGCACTGAGCACCGAGTGTCGAACACCGCATTTCCTCTGAGTTCGGAGTCCCGAGTCCCGGGTCCGGCATTTCTTGCCTTCGGTCCTCCGCCATTGGCATTTGGCGCTCAACTCGGAACTCGGAACCCGGAACTCGGAACTCTTCTGTCGGAAACCGCCACCGCAACCCGTCCTCGACCAGCTGGCGCAGATACTGCGCGGGCTTCATGCCGGGCGGCACGATCTCTTCCGGGTACTCGTAGCGCAGGCTGTCGAGGTCGAACTCGCACAGCGCGGCGATGCGCGCGGTTTCCGCGAGCAGCGCCGGCGGGTACCAGCGCGCCAGCGTGCGCAGGCTGCGCAGATGACGCTCGCCGCTGGGATGCAGGTCGTGACCGACTTTCGCCACCGGCACGCCGAAGCGGATTGCGGTGAGGGTGTCCTGCAGCATGCGGCGGCTGCGCGCATGCATGTGCACGTCGCCGGCGGCGACGCAGGGCAGCGACAGCCGCTCGCCCAGCGCCTGCAGCTGCGCCAGGCGGTCGCGGTCGCCGGCACGCGCCAGCAGCTCGACCGCGATCCAGGTGCGGCCGGGGAAACGCCGGGCGAGCCAGCGCGCGGCCGCTTCGTCCGCTTCGGGCTCCGGCAGCCACAGCGCGAGGCAGTCTTCGAGACCGCTTTCCAGGTCGGCGCGGCCGAGGCGGTAGGAGCCCTTTTCGGCGGCGCGGCGGCCGCGGGTGATCAGGGCGCACAGCCGCCCGTAGCCGGCGCGATTGCACGCCAGCAGCACCAGGCGCAGGCCGTCCTCGAGCCGGAGTTCGGAACCGGCGATCAGCTTCAGGCCGGCATCTTTCGCCGCCACATGCGCGCGCACGATGCCGGCCATCGAGCATTCGTCGGTGATCGCCAGCGCCGCATAGTCCAACTCGGCGGCGCGCGCCGCCAGCTCCTCCGGCCGCGAGGCGCCGCGCAGAAAAGTGAAACTGCTGAGGCAGTGCAGCTCGGCGTAGGTCACGGACAGGGCCTGCCCTGGCGCGCAGCCGGTCGTTCTTGTGAGCAGTCGGAGCCTCGCCTATAAATCAGAGAGGCGGCCCGTGGTGGTATCCGCACGGGCCATGCCTTCAGGCTGTTGCGGCCGAACATACGCAGCGAAAGGAGATCGCCATGCTGACCCGGGCTACCGTGACCACGATTCTTCCGGTGAAAGAGATGGCGCGCGCCCGCGAGTTTTATGAAAAGCGGCTCGGGCTGACGCCGAAAGGCTTTGCCGCCGACGGTAACTTTCTGTTTGCCTGCGGCGGCAGCGCGATGATTGCGCTGATCCCGAAGCCGCAGGGCAGCCGGGCCGAGCACACCGCGCTCAGCTTCGAGGTGGACGATGTCGATGCCGAGGTGAAGCAGCTCGAGCAGCGCGGCGTGCACTTCGAGGACTACGACCTGCCCGGACTGAAGACGGTGGACCATGTATGCGTCATCGGCTCGGACAAGGCGGCCTGGTTCAAGGACACCGAGGGCAACATCCTGTGCGTGCACCAGACGCTGAAGTGAGCGGCATCGCATGAGTATTGCGGCGCGCATCGCTCAGGCAAACAGGCCGTGCAGGAACCAGCGCCCCTCGGCGCTGCGTTCGCGGTAGACCCAGAAGGTCGCGCCATCGGGATTGCGCGCGACGAAGTAGTCGCGCATCACGTCTTCACCGTCCCACCAGCCGGACTCGATGCGCTCCGGCCCGTCGAGCAGCGTGAGCTGCCCGTCCAGCCAGGGCGCGCCCTCGCGCAGGTCGATGCGGCGCGGGCGCGTGAGCAGCCAGGCCGGGCGCGACAGCTTCGGGGCGGGCTGCATTCGCGTGCCGGGCTCGGTCTCGCGCCAGGCGAGTTCCGGTCGCGCATCGGGATAGAGCGAGACGCCGTGCACCGCATCGTCACCCAGCCGGGCGCGCAGCTTTTCCACCAGCGCGGCTTTTTCCTCGCGCGACTGTTCGCGGTCCGGCAACAAAGAGAAGTTGCGCGGCGCGAGCTGCGACACGTCCAGCGCCTCCAGCGCAATCGATTCGATGCGTCCCGGCAGCTGCGTCTGCGACAGCCGCTCGCGCAGCAGGTTGGCGAGATGTTTCGGATCGCGGCTGGGCACCGACAGCGCGACGATGGCATCCAGCGTCAGGTTGTCCTCGCTCGTCATCGCCAGCTTCAGCCGCGCGACGCCGGCGTTGCGGGCGGCGAGATAGCCGGTCATCTGCAGCAGCAGCCGGTGCGTGGCGAACAGCAGCGCCTCGACCTCGGTCACCGGCGAGGGCAGCGTCAGCCCGGCCCGGAACCGCGCCGGTGGCGTGAATGCCGGCTGCGGATCGGGGCGATGACCGAAGGCGCGGTCCAGCCGATCGAGCAGCGCCGGGCCGAAGCGGCGGGCGAAGCCGTCGCGCGGCAGGCGTGCGAGCTCGCCCAGTGCACGCAATCCCATGCGGCGAAACGACTCCAGCGTTGCGCGCTGCCCGTCCAGGTGCGCGACCGGCAGGCGGCCGAGATGCCGGTGCAGCATCGCCGCATCCTCGACCGCGATATCGAGGCCGGCGCGCGCCAGCCATTGCGCGCCGAGCGGCGTCGGCGCTACCGCGATCACCGCGTCGAAACCGAGCGCCGCCACTGCCTCGCGGATGCGCGCGCGCAGCGCGTCCAGCCCGCCGAACAGCCGCAGGCTGCCGCCGACTTCCAGCAGCAGCGAGGCCGGCGGCGCCACCACCACCTGCGAAGTGAACTGCAGCGCCCACAGTGCGTTGGCTTCCAGGGTGCGCAGTTCCAGCACGCTGTCGCGCACCCGTACCCGGATCTGCGGCGACAGCGCATAGGCGGCGGACAGCGCCATGCCGGGCCGGATGCCGGCCGCCTGCGCCTGCGCATCGCAGGCGATTACCTGCGGGCGGCTGCCGCCGCCGGCGATCACCAGCGCGTCAGGCGATCCGCCGGACCGCGGAAACAGTTCCAGCGGCAGGCGATGAAAGTCCAGGCACAGCCAGAGCATGGTTCAGCATCAGTGGCGCGACCGCGCCGCCGCCGCGCCGTTTCAGAATCTCGACCTGGAGGCCGGATGGCCGCGCGTCGATGCGCAGCCGGTAGGGTACCGGCGAGGTGCGCGGCAAGGCGCCGCAGGCGGTGAAATAAAAACCCGGCGCATGCCCGGTTTCGGCGGCGAGCTGCAGCCGGCGAATGGCCGGCTCGGTGACAAAGCCCGGCCAGCCGAGGACCGCGCCGCAGGCGCCGGAGCGCAGCGCCTGTTCCATCGCCCACAGGGCATCGGCATGGCCGGCGGCGCGCACCACGACGATCTTTGCCAGGTCGATGCCGGCGGCGGCCAGCGCCGGCGCATAAGGGATGTAAGGCGGATTGACGAATGCGATCCAGCGTTCGTCGCGCGACAGCGCGGCCAGCGCCGGCAGCAGCAGCGACAGCTCGCCGATGCCCTCGCGCTGCGGAATCAGCTCGACGAGCGCGCCGGCCGGCCAGCCGCCGAGCTTTTCATCCAGCGCCGAGAACCCCGACGCAATCCCCGCGCCCGCAGCTGGCGCCGAACCGGCGCCGCGCCAGACGGCGGCATTTTGCAGCAGGGTGTCGAGGGCGGCGGACATGGATTCGAGGCGCGAGGCACGAGGTATGAGGCGCGAGGGCTAGCCAGCCTTCGGCTGGCATGAAGTGCTCAACGCGGAGGACGCGGAGGAAAAACAAAGAAACGGGCGAACCACCAAGAACACCAAGAGCACCAAAAAAATCGGAAAGGTTTTCATGTCCGGGTGACGGGTCGGCGTGATGCACGCTGGTTCAGCCAGCCTCCGGCTGGCGCGAAACGTTCAACGCGGAGGACGTAGAGGAAAACCCTAAAAGCGAAACACGAAGACACGAAGGCACTAAGAGGGATTCGAATTGTTTTCCTGGTGTCTTGGTGTATTTGGTGGTTCGCTCGGTTTCTGGCTTTTCCTCTGCGCCCTCTGCGTTGAGCGCCTGATTGCCGCGGCAGGCGGCGTGCTCGGAACTCGGTACTCGGAACGCGGCACTTTCATCAGTTGATCTTTCCGTTCCGGATCAACCCCACCGCCAGGCCTTCGATGGCGAACAGCTCTCGGCGCGGGTCTACATATATAGGTTCGAAGTCCGGGTTCTCCGGCAGCAGCTGGACCTGGGAGCCCTGGCGGCGGAAGCGTTTGACGGTAACCTCGTTGTTCACCCGCGCGACCACGATCTGGCCGGAACGCGCTTCATGCGTGCGATGCACCGCGAGCAGGTCGCCTTCCAGAATGCCGGCGTCGCGCATGCTCAGGCCGCGGACTTTCAGCAGATAGTGGGCATGCGGCCTGAACAGCGCGGGATCGAGCGCCGCCCGGCCCTGGATGTGCGCCTCGGCAAGAATCGGGCTGCCCGCCGCCACCCGGCCGACGATCGGCAGGCCGGCGCCTTCCTTGAGCTGGATGCCGCGCGAGGCGCCCGGCAGCATCTCGATGTAGCCTTTGCGGGCCAGCGCCCGCAGATGCTCCTCGGCTGCGTTCGCAGAACGAAAGCCGAACTGCCGGGCGATGTCGGCGCGCGTGGGCGGAAAACCGGTGGTCTGCACGAAATCCCGGATCAGCTGCAGCACTTCGGCCTGGCGTTGCGTCAACCCTTCCATGGGCCTCCTCCTTGCCTGTAATTATATACAGGCGCCGGGTTTTGCCAAGCCATCGGGGTCGTCGTGAGCCAATGCGGTGCCTGCATTGTTCTTGTGCACGAAGCACATCCCGTTTCTGTGCGCAGCCCGATTTCGGCGCACAAAGCCGGTGCATCCACTTCGATCTCCACCTCGTTTCAAACCATCCTCAGCGCGCGAAAAATCCCGGCTTCGCGTGGCAAGCGCATGAAACAAAAAGAGAACATCGGGACGAAAAACCAGTGGCACGCTTCGTGCGGAAAGCCCCGCGGCGACCTGCCGTTGCCGTGTTGCTGTGGCATCAGCAAGAGCCACGCGGCGTCAGCGCTCCGTTCATGTCATTTCATCGTTCAAAGGGGAACAAATGAATCGCAAGCAGTTCTTGAAAACCGCGTTCGGCGTTGCGCTTGGCGCCGGCGTGCTGTTCGGCGCGCCCGCAAAAGCCGCCGACACGATCAAGGTAGGGGTTCTGCATTCGCTGTCGGGCACGATGGCCATTTCCGAAACTGCGCTGAAGAACACCGCGCTGATGGCGATCGACGAGATCAATGCCAAGGGCGGGTTGCTCGGCAAGAAGCTCGAGCCGGTGGTGGTCGACCCAGCGTCGAACTGGCCGCTGTTTGCCGAAAAGGCGCGCCAGCTGCTCACCCAGGACAAAGTGGCGGTGGTGTTCGGCTGCTGGACCTCGGTGTCGCGCAAGTCGGTGCTGCCGGTGTTCGAAGAGCTGAACGGGCTGCTCTTCTACCCGGTGCAGTACGAGGGCGAAGAGCTGTCGAAGAACGTGTTCTACACCGGCGCCGCGCCCAACCAGCAGGCCATCCCGGCGGTGGAATACCTGATGAGCCCTGAAGGCGGTGGCGCCAAGCGCTGGTTCCTGCTCGGCACCGACTACGTCTATCCGCGCACGACCAACAAGATTCTGCGCGCCTTCCTGAAGTCGAAGGGCGTGAAGGAATCCGACATCGAGGAAATCTACACCCCGTTCGGCCACAGCGACTATCAGACCATCGTCGCCAACATCAAGAAGTTCGCGGCTGGTGGCAAGACCGCGGTGGTGTCCACTATCAACGGCGATTCGAACGTGCCGTTCTACAAGGAGCTCGGCAACGCCGGCCTGAAGGCGACCGACGTGCCGGTGGTGGCGTTCTCGGTCGGCGAGGAAGAACTGCGCGGCATCGATACCAAGCCGCTGGTGGGGCACCTGGCCGCATGGAACTACTTCATGTCGGTGAAGAACCCGCAGAACACCGCGTTCATCAAGATGTACAAGGACTGGGCCAAGGCCAACAAGGTCCCCAACCTGAATACCGTCGTCACCAACGATCCGATGGAAGCCACTTACGTCGGCATCCATATGTGGGCGCAGGCGGTGAAGAAGGCCGGCACCACCGATGTCGACAAGGTGCGCCAGGCGATGTACGGCCAGACCTTCAAGTCGCCGTCCGGCTTCACGCTGACCATGGACAAGTCGAACCACCACCTGCACAAGCCGGTGATGATCGGCGAGATCCTGCCCAACGGTCAGTTCCAGGTGGTGTGGCAGACCGACAAGCCGATCCGTGCCCAGCCCTGGAGCCCGTTCATCCCGGGTAACGAGGGCAAGCAAGGCCTCTAATTGCCTTACCGCGGCGTCGCGGCCGGTTCGGCCCGGCGCCGCCCGGAGTTTCAGGGCAGGGCCTGTGGCAACGCGCCTCCCCACTTTCCACGGGCCCTTTTTTCATCACTGACTGGTATTGCCGGATGGAGTCGATGCGGCTGATTCATTGCGTCCTGGGATTTGTGCTGCTGTTGTGCGCGGCGTTGCCGGCTTCCGCGCTGGACGCCGAAACGATTGCGCCGCTGGGCAGCAACGACCTGATGACCCGGATCGAGGCGATCGATGCGATTGCCCGGGCCGGCGACGAACAGGCGCTGACACTGCTGCAGGCACTGCAGGACGGCGAGGTCTATGTGACCGGAGACGGGCAGGTCGTAATCTATCGCGACGAGGCGCTGGATCCGATCACGCTCGCGCCGCTCGATCCGCAGCCGGACGACGTCGATTCCGTAATACTCAACAATCGCATGCGCGGCAAGCTGTCGACCGCGATCGGGGCGCTGCGCCTGCTGTCGCCGGACGCGGCCGTGCGGCGCGCCTCGGCCAGGGCGATCGAAGGCAGCGAGGACGTCTCGCTGCTGCCGATCCTGGACAAGGCGCTGGAGCGGGAAACCGAGGCCGACATCCGTCGCAGCCTGAGCCACACTCGCGCCATTCTTGAACTGAAGAGCGAAGATCCCGCCCGTCGGCTGGCGGCGGTCGAGGTGCTCGCCGACAGCAGCCAGCGGCGCGTGCACGAACTGGTGTCGCGTTTGCTGCTGAAACTGCCCTCGGGCGAGTTTGCGGAGCCGGACGCCGAAGTGCGCGCGGCGGCGACAGATGCGGTGAAGTCGATCGAGCGCCGCCTGCTGCTGCTCGATTACTTCGCGCGCTTTTTCAGCGGGCTATCGCTGGGCAGCATCCTGCTGCTGGTGGCGCTGGGCCTGGCGATTACCTACGGCCTGCTCGGCGTGATCAATCTGGCGCACGGCGAGATGCTGATGATCGGCGCCTACGCCACCTATGTAACGCAGGAAGTATTCAAGACACATTTTCCCGGCGCATTCGACTGGTACGTGCTGGCGGCAATCCCGGTAGCGTTTGTCACTGCCGCACTGGTGGGCATGGCGTTGGAGCGCACGGTGATTCGCTGGCTGTACGGGCGCCCGCTTGAAACGCTGCTCGCCACCTGGGGCATCAGCCTGTTCCTGATCCAGCTCACCCGGCAGATCTTTGGCGCGCAGAACGTCGAGGTAGCCAATCCGTCCTGGATGTCCGGCGGCGTCGAGGTGTTGAACGTGGTGCTGCCCTACAACCGCATCGCGATCATCGCCTTCTCGTTTTTCGTACTGCTGCTGATGTGGCTGATGCTCGCGCGCACGCGGCTTGGCCTGTTCATCCGCAGCGTGACCCAGAACCGCACGATGGCCTCCTGCGTCGGTGTGCCGACCTCGCGGGTGGACCTGATGGCCTTCGGCCTCGGCTCGGGCATCGCCGGGCTGGCCGGTGTGGCGCTGTCGCAGATCGGTAACGTCGGTCCCGACCTCGGGCAGGCCTACATCATCGATTCGTTCATGGTAGTGGTGCTCGGCGGCGTGGGACAGCTCGCCGGGACGGTCTACGCGGCGCTGGGCCTTGGCGTGCTGTCGAAGTTCATCGAGCCGCATATCGGCGCGGTGCTCACCAAGATTCTCATCCTGGTGATCATCATCGCCGTCATTCAGAAGCGTCCGCAGGGGCTGTTCGCATTGAAGGGGAGGGCGGTCGAGGCATGACCCGAATAGATCGAGTGCGGCAGATGCTGCCGCTGGCTGCGGGGAGGCACGGGTGAAGTCCGAGCCGCTCTCGCTGAACTACCGTCCGGTCGAGCAGCCGTTCTTTACGAAGACGGGCTGGACCGTTGTCGCGGTGCTGGCGCTGGTCGCGCTGGTGATCGTTCCGATTCTCTACGTTGCCGTGCCGCAGGAGCACCCGCTGCACCTTTCGGCCTACACGGTGACCCTGGTCGGAAAGATCCTGTGCTACTGCATCGTGGCCTGCGCGATGAACCTGATCTGGGGCTACACCGGGATTCTTTCCCTCGGACACGGCCTGTTCTTCGCGCTGGGCGGCTACGCCTTCGGCATGTACCTCATGCGCCAGATCGGCCGCGACGGCCAGTATCAGAGCGACCTGCCCGACTTCATGGTGTTCCTCGACTGGAAGGAGTATCCCTGGCACTGGGCCGGCACGGATTCGTTTCTGTGGGCGCTGATGCTGGTGGTGCTGGTGCCAGGGTTGCTCGCCTTCGTGTTCGGATTTTTCGCCTTCCGTTCGCGCATCAAGGGCGTCTACTTCTCCATCATCACCCAGGCGCTCACTTTCGCTTTCATGCTGCTGTTCTTCCGCAACGAGACCGGGTTCGGCGGCAACAACGGCTTTACCGACTTCAAGCGCATCCTCGGCTTCGACGTGACTTCGCCGGGCATGCGCGCCACCCTGTTTGCGCTGTCGGCCGCCGCGCTGCTGGGCGCGGTGGTGATGACGCGCTACCTCGAACGCTCCAAGACAGGACGGGTGCTGCGCGCCATTCGCGATTCCGAGAGCCGGCTGATGTTCTCGGGCTACAACCCGCTGTGGTACAAGCTGTTCATCTGGACGCTGTCGGCGGTGATGTGCGGCATTGCCGGGGCGCTGTACGTGCCGCAGGTCGGCATCATCAATCCCAGCGAGATGTCGCCGGCGAACTCGATCGAGATCGCGGTGTGGGTGGCGGTGGGCGGCCGCGGCACGCTGATCGGGCCGCTGCTCGGCGCCTCCACGGTGAACGGCGCGAAGAGCTTCTTCACCCAGTCGTTCCCCGAGTACTGGCTGTTCTTTCTCGGCCTGCTGTTCATTCTGGTGACGCTGTTCATGCCGAAGGGCATCGTCGGGCTGGTGAACCGGATCATGAAGAGGGATCAATGAAACCCGCGCACGACGAACCGCTCAATCCGAGCGGCGCGAGCAGTATCGGGCACGTCGTCACCGAGGCGGTCGACACCTCGCACGGCCCGATTCTGTACCTCGACGACATCACGGTGAGCTTCGATGGCTTCAAGGCGCTGAACAAGCTGACGCTGACGGTGGACGAGGGCGAGCTGCGCTGCATTATCGGACCCAACGGCGCCGGCAAGACCACGATGATGGACGTGATTACCGGCAAGACGCGGCCGGACGCCGGCAGCGCCTTCTTTGGCCAGTCGATCGATCTCACCCGGCTGACCGAAGCCGAAATTGCACACGCCGGCATTGGCCGCAAGTTCCAGAAACCGACGGTATTCGAGAACCACACGGTGTTCGAGAACCTGGAGCTGGCGATCAAGACCGACAAGCGCGTGTGGGCCAGCCTGCGCGCGCGCCTCGGGGACGAGCAGCTCGACCGTATCTCGGAGACGCTGCGCACCATCGACCTGCTGGAGCAGGCGGACCGGGCTGCGGGGCTGCTGTCGCACGGCCAGAAGCAGTGGCTGGAGATCGGCATGCTGTTGATGCAGGAGCCCCAGCTGTTGCTGCTCGACGAACCGGTGGCCGGCATGACCGACGAGGAGACCGCCAAGACTGCGCAGCTGCTGAAGACGCTGGAGGGCAGCTGCTCCATAGTGGTGGTGGAACACGACATGGAGTTCATCGACGAGATCGCCTCGACGGTGACCGTCCTGCACGAAGGCTCGGTGCTGGCCGAAGGCGGGATGAACGAGATAAAGTCCGACGAACGCGTGATCGAGGTTTATCTGGGACGTTGACGCTTGGCCATTCACCACAGAGACACAGAGGCACAGAGACACAGAGAAAAGAAAAGCACGAGACACGAAGGGCACGATGTTTTTCGTGCCTGCCTTGACGGGTTCTCTCTGTGTCTCTGTGGTGAGGTTTTTGGGTGCAAGAGGCCGCGGGTGAGGGCAAGCTCCTAACGGTGCGCAACGCTATAGTTTGGAGGAAGGCTTTTAACACTGAAGCAGAGGGGCGCAGAGAAGAGCCAAAGGCAACTCGCCTGAAAGACCCCGAACAGCTACGTGCCTTCGTGTCTTCGTGTGTCGCATCTGATTGTTTCTTGTCTCTGTGGTGAAATAGCGAAGCATCCGAATCCAGAACGAAATGCTGCAAGTCGAAAAACTCAATCAGTTCTACGGCTCGTCGCACACGCTGCGCGAGGTGTCGTTCGAGGTACCCACCGGCGCGGTGACGACGCTGCTCGGCCGCAATGGCGTGGGCAAGACCACCCTGCTGAAATGCCTGATGGGCGTCGTGCCGGTGAAAAGCGGGCGGGTAACCTTCGACGGGCAGGACATGACCGGCTGGGCGCCGCATCAACGGGTAAAACTGGGTGTGGGGTATGTGCCGCAGGGACGCGAGATTTTTCCGCGTCTGACGGTGGAGGAAAATCTGCGGATGGGGCTCGCGTCCAGAAAGGGCGGCGGCGCCTCGGATATTCCCGGTGAGATCTTCGAGATGTTTCCGGTCCTGCGCAGCATGCTCAACCGCCGCGGCGGCGATCTGTCCGGCGGCCAGCAGCAGCAACTCGCGATCGGGCGGGCGCTGGCGCTGAAGCCGAAGCTGCTCATTCTCGATGAGCCCACCGAGGGTATACAGCCTTCGATCATCAAGGAAATCGAAAAGGTCATCCGCAGCCTGGCGGACCGCGGCGACATTGCCATCCTGCTGGTGGAGCAGTACTACGACTTCGCCAAGGAACTCGCCGATCACTACGTGGTGCTCCAGCGCGGCGAGGTGGTCAAGAGCGGGTCCGGCGCCAGCATGGATGCCGACGGCGTTCGCGGTTATCTGTCGGTATGAAGCCGGTCGAGGCCGCAGTCTCCGCAGGCTGGCCTGCGCGACTGGAGCTGGGCTGCGACGCAACTGGAGGCCGGACACGGCTCGCCCGCCCCCGGAACGCATCAACGGCGTGGAAACCGGCGGGTGTCCGCATACCGCGATCCGCGAGGACGCCTCGATCAACCTCGAAGCGGTGAACCGGCTGGCGACGGCGGTTCACGATCTCGACGTGATCTTCGTCGAAAGCGGCGGCGACAATCTGGCGGCGACTTTTTCGCCGGAGCTGTCCGACCTGACGCTTTACGTGATCGACGTCGCCGCCGGCGACAAGATTCCGCGCAAAGGCGGGCCGGGCATCATGAAATCGGACCTGCTGATCATCAACAAGATCGACCTGGCGCCGATGGTCGGCGCGTCGCTCGAGGTAATTGATCGCGACGCGCGCAGGATGCGCGGCGAACGGCCTTTCGTGTTCAGCAACCTGAAAAGCGGTCAGGGCCTGCCGGATATCGTGCGCTTCATCGAAACCCAGGGCATGCTGCGCCGGGAAGCGGCGGCCTGACGGCTACTTGCCGAGACTGCCGTACCAGGCGGCCAGGTCCTGAATATCCTGCTCGGAGAGCGTGGCCATCGGCGCCAGCATCAGCCCGGCGCTGCCGCCTTTACGCTGCCCGACCTTGTAGGCCTTCATCGCGTTGACGAGATATTCGTAGTTCTGCCCGGCGAGGTTCGGATACATCGACAGCGTCGCCTTGCCGTCGGCGCCGTGGCAAGGCACGCAGGTGATGGTCTTGGCCTTGCCGCGCTCGGCATCGCCCTGCGCCTGCGCGGTGGCGGCGCAGGCGGCAAGCGCCAGCGCCATCGCAATTTGCTTTTGCATGCTTGCGGTGCTCCCTTTCAGTTGCGAACCTCGAGAACGGCCATCATCCCCATGTCGGCATGCTCGGCGATGTGGCAGTGAAACATGGTGCGCCCGGTATAGCGGTCGAATTCGATGCCGAGCCGGGCGACGTCGCCCGGGCGCAGGTTGATCATATCGCGCACCTGGCGAGACGGCGGCGGCCTGCCGCTGACCGACAGAATCTCGAAGTGCCAGGTGTGCAGGTGAAACGGATGGTCCATCACGTCGTCGTTGATCACCGTCCAGATCTCGCGGCTGCCCGCGGCAGCAACGAACTGCGGCGCGACATGCATGCCCTGGTGGTGGTGCCTGAAAGGCTTGCCGTTGATCAGCATTGCCGACAGGCGCACCTCACGCTCGCGGTCGACCGCGTCGAGCGGAAACCGCGCGACCGGCGTCAGCGCGCCGGGTAGCCGTACCGGCGCCTGCTGCGGCGGAGGGGTGATGTCGAGCAGCGGCTGGGCGGGCGTATGCTGCAGCGCGCGGCGCGGCGAGGGCAGGTACATCAGCCGGCGCGGGCCCCCGGTCGACAGGTCGACCAGGAATTCGGCCCGCGCCGCCGGCACCAGCAGCAGTTCCGAAACTTCCACCCGGCGCTCCAGGAAGCGGCCGTCGAGCGCAATCAGGTGCAGCGGCTCGCCGGAGTCGAGCGCGAGCTTCCAGTAGCGCGCGTTCGAAGCATTCACCACCCGCAGCCGCAGCATCGAACGCAGGGCCTGCAGCTGCGGCCGCCGCTGGCCGTTCACCAGCAGCCAGTCGCCTTCCTTGCCGAAGATCCAGTCGTGCGGCGCACGCGGTGCCGGCGCGCAGTTCTCCAGCGTCAGGTCCTTGAGCACCAGCACGCGGTCGTCGGCCTGGGCGAGTTCGCTGTCGAGATCGATCGCGCCTTGCACCAGAAGCGGCGCGGCCAGGCCCGCGAACAGCGGGCGCGCCGTCTGGCCGTGCGCATGGGGGTGGATCCAGAACAGGCCGGCTTCCTGCGGCAGCAGCGGCAGCTCGTGGTCGAATGCGGCGCCGGGCGGCGTCACCACCCAGATGTTGTCGGCGTTGCAGGAGGGCGCTCCGGCGAGCCCGTGAAAGTGCAGGTTGCTCGGCTGCGCAAGACGGTTCTCGAAGCGCAGGCGCAGCGTGTCGCCGCTGTTCAGGCGCAGCAGCGCGCCCGGGTAACTGCCGCCATAGCTCAGCAGGTCGGCCGGCTGCCCGGCGATGCGGGTGGACAGGGGCGCCGCGCGCAGCGTTGCCTCGACCAGCCCCGGCTCGGGACGTCGCACCGGCAACTCCATCGGAGCGCGCAGTACTTCGCCCTCGCTCGGCGGCGACGGCGGGGGGCAGGCGGCCAGGGCCGGCATGCGCGCGGCATACGCCCCAACGCCGGCGGCGGCGAGGAACCGGCGCCGCGCAGGCAGAAAGCGACGGGACATCAGGGCAACTGGCTGAAGGCGTAGAAGCCGAGGTCGGATTCGCGCTCGATCACGCTGGCCTTGAGAAGACCATCGACCACCGCGGCGCGCGCGGGAATCACCTGCGACAGCGGCGTGCGCCGCAGGGCGCCGACTTCGTCCGCGGTGTAGGGCCGGAAGTCGGGCGGCAGCTGGGCCGCGCTGTAAGTGCGCAGCATCCAGTTCAGCACCGCGGCCAGGCGTGCGTCGTCGAGCACGTTCATCGCAACGCCCGGCACCTGCACGACGAAGCGCCGGCCTTCCGGCGTGTGGAGAAAGTAACCGACCCGGTCTTTCAGCGCCGGCACCTGCGGCACCGATACGCCGGTGTGGCCGTGGCAGCCGGCGCAGTTGCGCGCGAAGTCCTGGGCGGCATCGCGGATCGAGATCACCGAAGTGCCTTCGGTTCTGGCCACCGCATCGGGCGGCACCACGCGCGCCTCGCCGGCCGCGGCGGGGGCCGAAAACAGCAACGCCGCCCCGATGCCGGCGGCGGCGCGCTGTAGACCCCGGCGGCTGTTACTGCGCGAGACCGACGATCGCGGCACTGGAGCAGTGATAGACCATCGAGCTCGCGCCATAGCACCAGACGATGTCGTTGTTGAGCTGCGGGCGATACACCGGGTATTCGCCTTCGGTGCCGAGGCAGGGGCACATCGCGCAGGCGTCCTTGCCGCAGCAGTCGCGGTAGGCGATGAGATAGGTCTTGCCGTCGTCGGGGTTCAGGCAGCTGCCGATCCAGGAGGATGGCGAGGGATCGGTGCCCGGCGGGCACTTGGCAGGTCCGCCGCCGCAGCAGGAGCACAGATAGCCGTCGGATGAGCAGTAGCGCCAGTAGTTGCAGGCGGTCGGGTCCGTGGTCTGGGC
>CALJLA010000248.1 GCA_937983055.1 uncultured Pseudomonadota bacterium | reverse complement strand
GAATCACCGCCACCACGCTGCCCTTGTACGGAACCCTGCCCTCGACCCCCTCCGGAACCAGCTTTTCCACACCCTCTTCAACGTCCTGGAAGTAACGGTCGGCAGCGCCCTGCTGCATCGCGCCGAGAGAACCCATGCCGCGGTAAGACTTGTAGGACCGCCCCTGGTAGAGCTCGATTTCGCCCGGCGCCTCCTCCGTACCTGCGAAAAGCCCCCCGAGCATCACCGCGTCTGCACCGGCGGTAATTGCCTTGGCCACGTCACCCGAGTACCGGATTCCGCCGTCTGCAATCAGCGGAACCCCGCTTCCGGCAAGTCCGGTCGCTACGTTGTCGATCGCGGTAATCTGCGGGATACCGACGCCGGCCACGATCCGGGTGGTGCAGATCGAGCCCGGGCCAATGCCGACCTTGACCCCGTCGGCGCCCCGGTCGCACATGGCCTTCGCCGCATCGGCAGTGCCGATGTTCCCCCCGATGACCTGGGTCGACGGGAAATTGCGCTTGATCCAGCGCACCCGCTCGAGCACGCCCTGGGCGTGCCCATGGGCGGTGTCCACCACCACCACGTCGACACCGGCTTCGACCAGCGCCTCGACCCGCTCCTCGGTCCCGGCGCCGACGCCAACCGCCGCCCCTACCCGAAGCCGGCCGTGCTGATCCTTGCTGGCATTTGGGTGCTCCGAGGACTTCAGGATGTCCTTGACCGTGATCAGGCCCTTGAGCTGGAAATCGTCATCGACCACCAGCACCCGCTCCAGCCGGTGCTCATGCATCAGCCTCATCGCCTCGTCGCCGCTGGCCCCTTCCCGCACGGTAACCAGCCGCTGCTTCGGCGTCATAATGTTCCTGACCGGCTGATCGAGGTTCGACTCAAAGCGAAGGTCGCGGTTGGTGACGATACCAACCACCCGGGACTTGTCCACGACCGGCAGCCCGGAGATGCGATGCTGACGGATGAGGCCCAGCACGTCGCGGACCGTCATGTCCTGCGAGATGGTGATCGGATCCTTCACCACGCCGCTCTCGAAGCGCTTGACCTTCGCCACCTCGGCGGCCTGGGCTTTGGCCGGCATGTTCTTGTGCACGATGCCGATGCCACCCTCCTGGGCAATCGCAATTGCCAGCCGCGCTTCAGTGACGGTGTCCATCGCGGCCGACACCATCGGCAGATTGAGGGAAATGTTCTTGGTGATGCGCGTCGTCAGGCTGACGTCGCGTGGGAGTACGGTGGAATGGGCAGGTACCAGCAAGACGTCGTCAAAGGTCAGAGCCTTTTTCTGGACGCGCATTCTGTGCTTCCTTCGCAAAGGCGCGATTATACGTGAGCGTTCCGGAGAGGTTAAGACGGCCTCGCGTTGACCGTGCTGCGGGCTGCCGTTAAGGTAACGGCAAAGCGCAACCAGACCAGTTCAATTGCCCATTCTTCCCGGGATAGACCGGAGCCTTCGGGCGGGTGTCCTCCTTCTGGCCGTTAGCGGCGCACAGGCCGGTGAGGGCGCCTGCCAAGGGGCCGATGCCCCGGCCGCCAAGGCGGCCATTGCCACCGCCGCCGCGGCGCTTGCCGAAGCATCCAGCCGGCGTGCACTGTGGACCGTGGCGGTGGACGCCTTGGAGCACGCCAAGCGTGCCGCGCAGAACGGCCACTGCAAGGAAGCGATTCGCCATGCCCGGAAGGCGGAGTCATATGCCAGGCTGGGCATTGAACAGCTCCGCTATCCGCCCTATCGAATCCCCTGAAAGGTCGCGACCATGGTTTCATCCCCTCTCATGCTGCGAGCGTTGCTGCCATTGCTCCTGCTGGCAGTCCCCGCCACCGGCGTCGCAGAGCTGTACCGCTGGGTCGATGAATCCGGCCGCGTGCACTACAGCGACAAGCCGCCGCCACCCAACGCACGCAGCGAGCGGGAACTCGGCGCGCCGCGGTCTGGCCAGCGCCCCGGGCAAGGCGAAAAGAAAGGCGCTTCGGGACCCAAGACTTACGTCGAGCAGGAAGCCGAGTTTCGCAAGCGCCAGGTCGAAAAGGCCGAGCAGCAGGCGGCCGAGCAGAAAGCCAGGGAGGAGGCCGAAACCAAGCGGCGCAACTGCGAACGCGCCCGCGCGCAGCTGGCCGGCCTTCAGACCGGAGGGCGCATCGCCCGATACAACGCCCAGGGCGAGCGGCAGTTTCTCAACGATGCCGAGATCGCCGCGGAAACGCAGCGTGCACAGCAGTCGGTCAAGGACTGGTGCGGCTGACGGTCCGGCACTCAGCTGCGGGGGCGTGTGGCGCGCCGCCGGCGCGCGGTCTTGGGATCGGCAGTGAGCGGGCGGCATATCTCCACCCGGTCGCGGTCTCGCACCCGTGCAGTCGTGGGCACGATGCGCCCCCAGATCGCCAGCTCGACCACGCCGATACCGAGTTCCGGATGCCTGTCCGTGACCCGCGAGGCGGCGACGGCATCGCCGGCGGTCGAGTGCTCCGGCAGCCGGACTCGGGTCGAATCCTGCAATGCCGGCAGGGCGTAGACCACCTCGACTTCGATCGTTTTCATCGCTTGCCGTATAGCGCCTCGGCGCGGCGGACAAACGCGTCCACAAACGTGTTGGCGATGTGACTGAACACAGGACCGACGAGCTTCTCAAGCAGTCGGCTGGAAAACTCGTAATGCAGCCTGAACTCGATCTTGCAGGCTTCGTTGCCCAGCCGCTTGAATCGCCAGGCACCGTCCAGATGGCGAAACGGGCCATCCACCAGCTTGACTTCGATCAGCTCGCTCGGTGTGGAGAGATTCTGTGTCGAAAAGCGCTGCTTGATGCCCCGGAAGTCGATTACGACCTCGGCTCGCAGCATATTCCCGTCGTGCTCCAGAATTCTCGTTCCCCCGCACCAGGGCAGAAACTCCGGGTAGCGCGCCACATCTTCCACCAGCGCGTACATGGCATCTGCCGGATACTCGATCAGCACGGTTTTCTCCACAAGCGCCATCAGTCCGCCTTCGGTCACACAGGAATGCGGCAGCCGGCCTCCGCTAGAATATGCGCTCGCACCCCGCACTGCCGCCGATGAGCATCGCACAAAACAAGAAGGCCTTTCACGATTACTTCATCGAGGAACGTTTCGAAGCCGGGATCGCGTTGGAAGGCTGGGAGGTCAAGGCAATCCGGGCCGGGCGCGCCCAGCTCAAGGAAGCCTACGTCATTCTGAAGAATGGCGAGGTCTATCTGATCGGCTGCCATGTTACGCCGCTCACCTCGGCTTCCACGCATGTCTCGGCTGACCCCACCCGCACGCGCAAGCTGCTGCTGCATGCGGAAGAAATACGCAAGCTGATCGGCAAGGTCGAGCGCGCCGGTTACACGCTGGTGCCGATTGACCTGCACTATGCCAAAGGCCGAATCAAGCTGGAGATCGGCCTCGCACGCGGCAAGAAGCAGCATGACAAACGCACTGCCATCCGGGAACGCGATTGGTAACGCGAACAGTAGAGGTGGTTGCGGCGAAGAGCTTGACCGCGGGATGGCGGCAGCCATCCTGCCGTCCGCGCCAGCGCATCGTAGGCGGCTTGCGCCCGCCTGCTGCAACAGCCCTCGGCCGCAACGCCGGGCGCATCAAGGCGGCTTGAGCTGCTGCGGATCGCCCCGGGCTCAACCGTAATCGAGACCCATCGACTCGCGCACTTCCCGCATCGTCTCGTTGGCCAGTTTTCGCGCACGCTCGCAACCGTCGGCGATGATGTTGCGCACCAGCGACGGATCCTCAAGATAAGCCTTCGCGCGCTCGCGCATCGGTGCAAGCTCCTTCACCACGCTCTCGATGACTGGCTGCTTGCACTCGAGGCAACCGATACCCGCGCTGCGGCAGCCGGTCTGCACCCATTCACGGGTCTTCTCGTCCGAATATATCTTGTGGCACTCCCATACCGGACATTTCTCGGGCTCACCGGGATCGGTCCGGCGCACCCTCGCCGGATCGGTCGGCATGGTGCGGATTTTTCGCTCGATCGAGTCGGCGTCTTCCCGCAGGGTGATGGTGTTGTCGTAGGACTTGGACATCTTGTGGCCGTCCAGACCCGGCATCCGCGCCGCCTCAGTCAGCAACGCTTTGGGCTCGGAAAGGATCATCTTTCCCCCGCCCTCGAGGTAGCCAAACAGGCGCTCGCGGTCGCCGATCGAGAGGTTGGCCGCCTCTTCCAGCAGTGCCCGGCCCGCAGCGATCGCCTCTTGATCGCCCTGCTCCTGATAACGCGTTCTGAGATCCCGGTACAGCTTGCCGCGCTTCGTGCCCAGTTTCTTGATTGCGGATTCCGCCTTGCCTTCAAACCCCGGGTCCCGTCCGTAGACGTGATTGAAGCGCCTGGCAATCTCGCGCGTGAACTCGATGTGCGGAACCTGGTCTTCACCGACCGGCACCAGGTTCGCTCGATAGATCAGGATATCGGCGCCCTGAAGCAGCGGGTACCCGAGAAAGCCGTAGGTCGACAGATCCTTATCGACCAGCTTCTCCTGCTGGTCCTTGTACGTCGGCACACGCTCCAGCCACCCCAATGGCGTGATCATGGACAGCAGCAGGTGCAATTCGGCATGTTCCGGAACACGCGACTGTATGAAAAGTGTTGCCTGCGACGGATCGACACCGGCAGCCAGCCAGTCGATCAGCATGTCCCAGACGTTTGCCTCGATGATGTCGGGCGTGTCGTAGTGGGTGGTGAGGGCATGCCAGTCGGCCACGAAGAACAGACACTGGTACTCGTTCTGCAGCTTCGTCCAGTTCTTCAAAACGCCGTGGTAATGCCCCAGATGCAGCGCACCGGTGGGACGCATGCCGGAAAGAACCCGGTCTACGAACATAGCATCGACTCTCCGTCAAAAACCGAACATCAGAAAAACGCTGTAAATCGTCCTGCGCGCCTCAAGCGAGACCTATCCTGTCCAGCGCGCCCTTGCCCGCGCGGATGACCTCGGGCGCGGCCCCGCTCAGGTCGACTATGGTAGTCATGTCGATACCGCAGGAGCCGGCCTCGAGTATCAGATCCACGCCCTCTATGCGCCCTTCGAGCGCGTCAAGATCCGCCGCCGGATACTCGTCGCCGGGCAGCAGCAGCGTCGAGCTCAGGATCGGCTCTCCGAGCTCCTCCAGCAGCGCCGCAGTCACAGGATGATCCGGAACCCTCAGTCCGATGGTTCTGCGCTTGGGATTGAGCAGACGCTTTGGCACCTCGCGCGTGGCTCGAAGAATGAACGTGTAGCTGCCAGGGGTGCCGGCCCGGATCAGTCGGAACTGGCTGTCGTCCACCTGGGCGTACTGGGCGATCTCTGAAAGATCCCGACACACCAGTGTGAGCAGATGCCGATCGTCAACCTGGCGAATGCGCTGAATCGTCTCCATTGCCGCCTTGTCGCCCAGTTGGCAACCGAGGGCGTAGCATGAATCCGTCGGATAGATGATCACGCCGCCTGCGCGCAACACAGCCACCGCGTGCCGGATCAGCCGGCGTTGCGGATTCACGGGATGAACCGACAGAACCTGGGGCATTCGGTCTCTTGCTGATGGAGCGGATTGTCTTTGGCGGCGGGCGTCGTGAGGTGACACGACCCTCAAGAGGAGCAATGACAACAAAGACAGGCGCGCATCATAGCAAAAACACTCGAGCCCACCAGCTTGCGACGCCAGTGTCACCTTCCGTGAACTGATACCTGCCGGGTCACGCACGTGTTGCAGCGCCGGTTTGCCGACGGCCTTGCCACTGTGAAACAATCCCGCGACAACGCCGGCGCAAAAGACCGGGGGAGGCGAGTGAACATGAAGTTGCGCGGGCCACGCGATTTCCTCGCAGGGGTTGTGTTCGCCGGAATTGCCGCCTTGAGTCTTTACCTCGGGCGCGACTATCCCATGGGCAATGCGCTTCGCATGGGCCCGGGTTACTTTCCTTACCTGATCGGGTTGCTGCTGCTGGGACTGGGCATTCTGATCGGCGCAAGAGGTCTGGCGCGGCCCGGACCGGGCATCGAACAGGTTCGCGTGCGCCCGCTGGTTCTGGTGCTGATTGCGATCGCGCTGTTTGCAGTGACAATCGACCGGCTCGGCATCGTCATCGCGGTCTCGGCGTTGCTCTTGGTCTGCGGCCTTGCCAGCGCCGAAAACCGCCCTCGCCAACTGTTCGCGGTCACCGGGCTGTTGCTTGCTTTCACGCTGGCGGTATTCGTGTACGGCCTGAAGCTTCCCTTTCGGGTGTGGCCGCTGTGACCGAACTCCTGGACCAGCTTGCGCTCGGATTCGGCGTTGCACTCAGCCTAAAGAACCTGGCGTATTGCTTCACAGGCGTGCTGCTCGGCACCCTGATCGGCGTGCTGCCCGGGCTTGGGCCACTGGCAACCATCGCCATGCTGCTTCCGGTCACCTATGCCCTGCCCCCTGAGTCGGCGCTGATCATGCTTGCCGGAATTTATTATGGTGCTCAGTATGGCGGGTCCACTACCGCGATCCTCGTCAACCTGCCGGGCGAAGCATCGTCGGTGGTGACCTGCCTCGACGGTCATGCGATGGCCCGGCAAGGTCGCGCGGGCCCGGCTCTGGCGATCGCGGCGATTGGCTCTTTCATCGCCGGATCGATTGCCACTCTGATGCTTGCGTCGCTTGCCCCGCCACTTGCCAGCATTGCCTTCAGCTTCGGCCCCGCCGATTACTTCTCGCTGATGACGCTCGGCCTCCTGGCGGCGGTAGTGCTCGCCCGCGGCTCGTTGCTTAAGGCCGTCGCCATGGTCGTGCTGGGCCTGCTTCTCGGCATGGTTGGCAGCGACGTGAGTACCGGGTTCTTCAGATTCACTCTGAGCATACCGGCGCTTGGCGACGGCATCGACTTCGTCGTGGTTGCCATGGGCCTGTTCGGGTTTGCCGAGGTGATTGCGAACCTTGAACGCCGCCAAGGCATCACAGCAATGACGATCGCCGCTGTCGGCCGCCTTTTGCCCACCGCGGCCGACTGGCGGGCCGCCGCCGGCGCAGTGCTGCGCGGCACCGGGATCGGCGCCCTACTGGGCCTGCTGCCGGGCGGTGGCGCCACCCTTGGCTCGTTTGCCGCTTACTCCGTCGAGAAAAAACTGTCGCGCGAGCCGTCGCGATTTGGCCACGGCGCAATTGAAGGCGTGGCCGCACCGGAATCGGCCAACAACGCCGGCTCCCAGACGTCCTTCATTCCGATGCTCACGCTCGGCCTTCCCTCGAATGCGGTAATGGCCCTGATGATTGGCGCGATGACGATTCACGGCATCACGCCAGGCCCGCAGGTAATGACCGAGCGACCAGAACTTTTCTGGGGCATGGTGGCGAGCATGTGGGTCGGAAATCTGTTCCTGGTCGTGCTCAATCTTCCGCTGATAGGAATCTGGGTGCGATTGCTCTCGGTGCCTTACCGTTTTCTGTACCCGGCGATCCTGCTGTTCTGCTGCATTGGCGTCTACAGTGTTGAGAACAGCTCGGTCGATGTGTTGCTGGCGCTGGGCTTCGGTGTGCTCGGCTACCTGTTCATCAAGTGCGACTGCGAACCCGCACCCCTGCTGCTGGGTTTCGTCCTGGGGCCGATGATGGAGGAGAACCTGCGCCGCGCGCTGGTGTTGTCAAAAGGAGACCCGGCCGTATTCGTCAATCAACCGATCAGCGCAACCTTGCTAGCGATGACCGTTGTGCTGCTGCTGATCGTGGTCTTTCCGTCAATGCGCAAGGTGCGCGAGCAGGCGTTCAGGGAATGAACGGCGATCCGGTGGGCTGGCTTTCAACTTACCGCTCAAGACGCTCGCCGGTAATGGCACGTAATGTCGTGGCGACTTCACAGCCGCTCGCCGCGCAGGCCGGGCTGCGCATGCTGCAGGCGGGAGGCAATGCCATCGATGCGGCTGTAGCTGCCGCAGCGGCGCTCACCGTGGTCGAGCCGACCATGAATGGACTGGGCTCGGATGCATTTGCAATCGTCTGGGACGGGCAGCAGCTGCATGGATTGAACGCTTCGGGCTGCTCGCCTGCGCGTTGGTCGCCTGCACGCTTTGCGGGACGTTCGCGCATGCCGGACACCGGGTGGGACAGCGTCACCGTGCCCGGCGCGGTGTCGGCCTGGGCTTTGCTGTCGCGCCGATTCGGTCAGCTCGCGTTCGCGCAGTTGCTCGCGCCGGCAATCGAGTACGCAGAAGCCGGATTTCCTGTTTCGCCGGTCGTCGCCCTCCAATGGGAATTGCAGGCGCCCCGGCTCGCCGGGCAGCCGGGTTTTGATGCCGCTTTCTTGCCAAACGGCCGCCCGCCACGGGCGGGAGAGCTGTTTCGGCACCCGGCGCAGGCGCGTTCCCTCAAGCTTATCGCGGAGACTGCGGGAGATGCCTTCTACCGGGGGGAGTTGGCGCACGCCGTTGCCGACGCGTGCGCGCGCGCCGGCGGCGCGCTCAGTGCTGATGACCTCTCCCGTCACCAGGCAGACTGGGTTCCCACAGTGGCGCAACCCTACCGTACTGCGGTCGTGCATGAGTTGCCGCCAAATGGGCAAGGTGTCGCGGCACTGATGGCCCTCGGCATGCTCCAGTGCTTCGACATCGCGCAATTTGGGGTCGACACCATCGATGCAGTGCACCTGCAGGTGGAGGCAATGAAGCTCGCCTTCGCCGACGTCTACCGCTACGTGTCGGACCCAAGATCGATGCCCTTCGACAGTCAGGCGCTGCTGGATGCAGACTACCTGAAGGTTCGGGCAGCGCTGATCGATCCCGCCAGAGCGCAGCAGTTCGGACCGGGCGTGCCGCGGCCCACTGGCACCGTCTATCTGACCACAGCGGACGCAAGTGGGCGAATGGTGTCGATGATCCAGTCGAATTTCATGGGCTTCGGCTCAGGAGTGGTGGTGCCAGGCACCGGCATCAGTCTGCAGAATCGAGGGGCCGGCTTCAGCTTGGCCGAAGGTCATCCCAATCAGGTGGCTGGCGGGAAGCGCCCGTTCCACACCATCATTCCGGGATTTCTCATGCGGGACGGCAAGCCGGCAATGAGCTTCGGCGTGATGGGCGGCGACATGCAGGCGCAGGGTCATGTGCAGGTGATCTCCCGCGCCTGCGATTTCGGGCAGAGCGTCCAGGCGGTTGCGGATGCGCCACGCTGGAAGCTTGCCGACGATGGCGCCTTGCTGATTGAAGAAGGATTTCCGCCCGCGTTGCTTTCAGCGCTCGCGGAGCGCGGCCACCGCATCGTTTCGCGGCCCTGGGGCAGCCTGGAATTTGGCGCCGCCCAACTCGTCGCACGCCTGGATAACGCGTACGCCGCCGCATCCGAGCCGCGCCGCGACGGCCAGGCAGTCGGCTGCTAGATCAGCGGGCGCGCCCGCCGGCGTGCGTCCGTGCGGAATCCCGCGCGCGATCGCTGCATGCGCAGCGCGTCGATCAGCGGCCGGGCGCCAGGGCCTTCTCGCGGATGGCGGAGAGCGTTGTGCGAGTGGTAATCGCCTCCGGATCGATCTGCAGCTCGATCAGCGCAGCGCCCTCGGCGGCCAGCGCGCGACTCAGGGCCGGTTCTATCTCTTCGGTCGACGACACGCGTTCGCCATGCAGGCCGTAGGCGCGTGCCAATGCGGCGAAATCGGGATTGTGCAGGGCCGTGCCGTGTACCCGCGCCGGGAAGTCCCGTTCCTGATGCATCCGGATGGTGCCGTACATCTGGTTGTTGACCACCAGGAACAGAATCTTCAGCCGGTACTGGACCGCGGTTGCCAGTTCCTGCCCATTCATCAGAAAGCAGCCGTCGCCGGAAAAGCTCACCACCGTGCGATCCGGGCAGGCCAGCTTTGCGGCAATCGCCGCCGGCACACCGTAGCCCATCGCGCCGTTGGTGGGGGCCAGTTGCGTGCGGAATCCACCGTAGCGCCAGAATCGGTGCACCCAGCCGGAATAATTGCCAGCGCCATTGGTGACTATGGCGTCGTGCGGGAGCATGGCCTGCAGGCGAGCAACGAACTGGGCCAGGTCCAGCCTTCCGGGCATCGGCGTCGGCTCAAGATTGGCCAGGTAGTCCGCATGGGCCTCATGCGTCCACGGCCGCCAGCCGGAGGAATCCACCGCTGGCATCGCCGCGGCCGCAGCCGCGAACTCGCGCATGCCGGCGTTGATCATTACGTCGGCGCGATAGACGCGGCCCAGTTCTTCAATGCCGGGATGCACATGCACCATCCGCTGGGCGGGACACGGCACCGAGAACATCGTGTACCCGCTGGTGGTCATCTCGCCCAGCCGCGCACCAATGGTCAGAATGAGGTCGGCATTGCGGATGCGCTGAGCAAGCCGTGGATTGATGCCGATGCCAACGTCGCCACAGTAATTCGGGTGCCGGTTGTCCACCAGGTCTTGCCGACGGAAGGTGCAGGCGGCGGGCAGATTGTTGGCTTCGATAAAGTCGCGGATGTCGGCACACGCCTCCACGCTCCAGTCTCCGCCGCCAAGGATGACCAGCGGCCGACTGCTTTCGGACAGCAACTCGCGCATCTGGTCGAGATCGGCACCTGACGGGCTCGCCTTGAGGCGCAGGTAGGGCCGGGCATCGGGGACCGCGGCGGTGGCGCCGAGCATGTCTTCCGGAAGCGCCAATACCACAGGTCCCGGGCGTCCGGAGGTGGCGAGGTGAAAGGCGTGGCTGACATATTCGGGGATGCGTTCGACCCGGTCGATCTGGGCCACCCACTTCGACATCTGGCCGAACATACGGCGAAAGTCGACTTCCTGAAACGCCTCCCGCTCGACCACGTCGCCGCCGACCTGTCCGATGAAAAGAATCATCGGCGAGGAGTCCTGAAAGGCTGTATGCACGCCGATGCTCGCATTGGTGGCCCCGGGACCCCGCGTAACGAAGCAGATCCCCGGCTTGCCGGTCACCTTGGCATAGGCCTCGGCCATGAAGCCCGCCCCGCCCTCCTGCCGGCACACGATTAGGCGGATGTCCTCGCGCACATCGTAGAGCGCGTCGAGAACCGGCAGATAGCTCTCGCCGGGAACGCAGAACACCGTGTCGGCGCCGTGGACGCGCAACTGGTCAACCAGGATGCGCCCGCCACCGCGATTGGGAAGCTGTTGATTCATTTGCGTTCCTTCTGCGAATAAGCGGCCGATTATACCGACCGGCTGTACCAGAACAGGCTCCGGCTAGTTGTTACCAAATATTTCAAATACACTCCGCCAGCGTTCGAAAGCATCGAACGCGAGAACAATCGGCGCCCACGCCGAATCGGGAGGAGATTCGATGGTCTGGAATCAGGTTTATGACCCTGTCAACAACGCGGTGCTCAGCACGGCCTTGGCAGCGGTCCCTGTGGTTGTCTTGCTCGGCGGGCTGGCATTTCTGCGGCTGTCGGCCCACGTGGCGGCACTTGCAGGCCTGGTTTCCGCGCTCATCATCGCCGTCTTCGTTTATGGCATGCCGGCGCAGATGGCGGGCGCCTCCGCCGCCTACGGCGCCTTCTTCGGGTTGCTGCCAATCGGCTGGATTGTGCTCAACATCATCTTTCTCTACCAGCTGACCAAGGACAAAGGCTACTTCCAGATTCTTCAGGACAGCATCGCCGGCGTGACCGAGGACCGGCGCCTGCAGCTGCTGTTAATCGCTTTCGCTTTCGGCGCTTTCTTCGAGGGGGCCGCCGGATTCGGCACCCCGGTGGCGGTAACCGGCGCGATTCTAATCGGCCTCGGCTTCTCGCCCCTCGCCGCTTCGGGATTGTCGTTGATCGCCAATACCGCTCCGGTTGCCTACGGCGCGCTGGGCACGCCGATCATTGCCCTTTCTGCAGTCACCGGGCTCGACCTGCTGGAACTGTCGGCGATGGTCGGGCGACAGCTACCGTTCTTTTCGCTGATCGTGCCGTTCTGGTTGATCTGGGCCTTTGCCGGCTGGCGCGGGATGCTCGAGGTCTGGCCCGCGATCCTGGTCACCGGCGTCAGCTTCGCGGTGCCGCAGTTCTTGATCTCGAACTATCACGGTCCGTGGCTGGTCGATGTCGGCGCGGCAATCATCTCCATGGCCAGCCTGGTCGGGTTCCTTCGGATCTGGCAGCCAAAAAATCTTTGGCGCAGCACGGCCCTGAAAGGGCACGAGAAGGACAGCGGGCAGGTCAATGGTGCAGCAGAAGTTCGGTTCGTGCGCCACGACCGCGCAGCCGTGCTTCGCGCATGGGTCCCCTGGATCGTGCTGTCTGTATTCGTTTTTCTGTGGGGCGTGCCGCAGTTCAAGAACCTGCTCAACGGCACCGACCCGGTAAGCAAAACGGAGTACGCCTGGAACGGTGTCACCAAGATCGACTTCGAGGTGCCGGCGCTTCATAACCAGGTGCAGAAGATGCCGCCGGTGGTGGCCGAGCCGCACGTAGAAAAGGCGATCTACAGCCTGAACTGGCTCTCCGCGACCGGCTCCGGCATTCTGCTCGCCGCCGTGATCGCCGGGCTGTTCATGAGCTACTCATGGAAAGATCTGCTGCGCAAGTACTGGCAGACGATCAAGCTCGTGCGCTATTCGCTGCTCACCATCGCGGCCATGCTGGCGCTGGGCTTCACCACGCGATACTCGGGCACGGACGCCACCATGGGCCTTGCATTTGCCCACACCGGCGCCCTCTATCCGTTCTTTGGCACGATGCTTGGCTGGCTGGGAGTAGCGCTTACCGGATCGGACACCGCCTCGAATGTACTCTTTGGCGGCTTGCAGAAAATTACCTCGGAGCAACTCGGCTTGAATCCCAACCTCATGGCGGCAGCCAACAGCTCGGGCGGCGTCATGGGCAAGATGATCGATGCGCAATCGATTGTCGTCGCTTCGACCGCGACACGCTGGTACGGACATGAAGGCACGATTTTGCGCTACGTCTTCTTCCACTCGGTCGTGTTGGCGATGCTGGTCGGCGGACTGGTTATGCTGCAGGCCTACGTCTATCCATTCGACCTTCTGCAGATTGGCGTCGGCAGTTTCTGAACCGTAGCCGGTTAATGCCTCCGGGACGCCATCCGCCCCGGGTCGCCAACCAACAAAAAAGCCCACCGCCTTGCACGGTGGGCTTTACACATTGCGGCGGCCGGGACGATCAGCTCGTGGCCTTGGCGCGCTCCTCTTCGGCCACTGCCTTCATCGACAGGCGAAGCCGGCCTTTTTCGTCGGCTTCCAGCACCTTGACGCGAACCGCCTGACCCTCCTTCAGATGATCGGCAACGGCCTTTACCCGTTCCTCCGCAATCTGGGAGATATGCAGCAGGCCATCCTTTCCGGGCAGAACGCTCACGATGGCCCCGAAATCCAGCAGCTTCAGCACCGTGCCGTCGTAAATGCGGCCTACTTCGACCTCTGCAGTGATTTCCTCGATACGTTTCTTCGCCGCCTCGCCGCCGGCGGAAGACACGCAGGCGATGGTGACGGTGCCATCGTCCTGGATATCGATGGTGGTGCCGGTTTCCTCGGTAATCGCGCGGATGACCGCACCGCCCTTGCCGATCACGTCGCGGATCTTCTCCGGCTTTATCTTCAGCGTGATCATGCGCGGCGCGAAGCTTGAGAGTTCCGCGCGAGGGCTTGAAAGCGCCTGCTTCATGATCTCGAGAATGTGCAGCCGCGCCTCGCGCGCCTGCACCAGGGCGACGTGCATGATCTCCTTGGTGATGCCCTGGATCTTGATGTCCATTTGCAGCGCGGTGACGCCCCGGTCCGTCCCGGCAACCTTGAAATCCATGTCGCCAAGGTGATCCTCGTCCCCAAGAATATCCGTCAAAACCGCAAAGCGATTGCCTTCCTTGATCAGGCCCATCGCGATACCTGCGACATGCGCCTTGAGCGGCACACCCGCATCCATCAATGCCAGGCATCCGCCGCATACCGACGCCATCGAGCTTGAACCATTCGACTCGGTAATTTCCGAGACCACCCGCAGCGAATAGCCGAATTCTTCTGAACTTGGAAGAACGGCCACAAGTGCGCGCTTGGCCAGGCGCCCGTGACCTATTTCGCGCCGCTTCGGCGTGCCCACGCGACCGGTTTCGCCGGTGGAATACGGAGGGAAGTTGTAGTGCAGCATGAAGCGCTCGGAATACTCGCCTTGCAGCGCGTCGATGATCTGCTCATCACGCGAGGTCCCGAGCGTGGCGGTGACCAACGCCTGCGTTTCGCCGCGCGTGAACAGCACCGAGCCGTGTGCGCGTGGAAGAATGCCCGGCCGGACGTTGATCGGGCGAACGGTACGCGTGTCGCGTCCGTCGATTCGCGGCTCGCCGCTCAGGATCTTGCCGCGCACGACCGAGCTTTCGAGGTCGCCAAAAATCGACTTGATGAGGTTGATCTGCACGCCGTCGGCGTCCTGCGGCGTCACCGATTCGAGCACGCCGTTCTTGATCTCGTCGACGCGGGCCGTTCGCGACTGCTTGTCTTTGATCTGATAGGCCTGTCGCAGCGGCTCCTCTGCAATCTGTCGAATGCGCTCTACTAGCTCGGGGTTCTTTTCCGGGGGCGCCCAGTCCCAAAGAGGTTTGCCGGCTTCGTCCGCCAGTTCATTGATGGCGTCGATAACGGCACGCATCTGCTGATGGCCGTATACCACCGCACCGAGCATCACGTCCTCGGGAAGCTCCATCGCCTCTGATTCCACCATCAGGACTGCCTGCTGGGTGCCGGCAACGACAAGATTGAGCTGCGAGGTCTTAAGTTCGGTCTGGGTTGGATTGAGGACGTACTCGCCGTTCAGATAGCCGACGCGGGCCGCGCCGATCGGCCCGGAAAACGGAATGCCGGAGATGGCCAAAGCGGCCGACGCGCCGATCATCGCCGGAATATCCGAGTCCACCTCGTTGTTCGAGGAAACCACCGTCGCGATCACCTGGACCTCGTTGAAGAATCCCTCCGGAAAAAGCGGCCGGATCGGTCGATCGATCAGACGGGATGTCAGGATTTCTTTTTCGCTGGGCCGGCCCTCGCGCTTGAAGAAGCCGCCGGGAATCTTGCCTGCCGCGTAGGTACGTTCCTGGTAGTCGACGGTCAGCGGGAAAAAGTCCTGCCCGGGAGAAACGCTCTTCTTGCCTACGGCGGTAACCAGAACGACCGTGTCGTCCATGGTTACCAGCACCGCGCCATGCGCCTGTCGGGCAATCTCGCCCGTTTCCAGCGTCAAAACGTGGCGTCCGTACTGGATGGTCTTTCGGATTGGATTCAACTTGCTGTCCTCGAAAAGATAAATGCCAGGTCGGGAACGTCACCCGCACCTGGCAGTGCAACTATGGACTGGAGAGACGGATGCCGGCGAACGCATCCTGTGGACGACTTGTCTTACTTGCGGAGACTGAGTCGCTCGATGATCTGGCGATACCGGTCGCTGTCGTAGGCGCGCAGGTAATCGAGCAGTTTTCTGCGCTGGCTGACCATCTTCAGCAGACCGCGACGCGAGTGGTGGTCTTTTACGTGGACCTTGAAATGCTCGGTCAGGTCGTTGATGCGAGTCGTCAGCAGAGCAATCTGCACTTCGGGCGAGCCGGTGTCCCCTTTAGCCCTTTGAAAATCCTGGACAATCTGCGCCTTCTGGGCAGTGTTGGTCGCCATTACTCTCTCGTCTCCGTATGAAAGCCCGCGATTATACCCGCGGAGTTGCCGGCTTTCCAAGTGAGATTAGGGATTTACCTCGGGTTCGGCCACCTTGGTCAGCAGCCGCCTGGGTCTAACCATGCCGTCCTCCCCGACTTCCCCCACCCCGAGGAAGGCGCCTCCGGTCACATAAATACGAACGATGCCCGGCGCTGGAACCGACTGCTCCGGGCAAACCGCCTGTCCCTGACCAACGCGCCTTGCAGACATGGGGGTCAGCACCAAGGCGGGCAGCCCGGCCAGCAATGCATCCATCGGCTCGATAAGCTTGCGACGCTGCGGTGAATCAAGCTGTTCCAGTCGCTCGAGCGTGACCGCGCCGTCCAGCGCGAACTCGCCAACGTCGGTTCGACGCAGTTTCTCGAGATAGCCACCGCATCCCAGGCAGTCGCCGATGTCTTCCGCGAGAGTCCGGATGTAAGTGCCTTTACTGCAGATGACCCCGATTGTCAGCCGATCGGCTTCGCGGGATAGCAGCGTCAGTTCGTGAATGAAGATCTGGCGGGGTGCGCGGTCGAGCGTAATTCCGCGCCGGGCCAGCCGGTAAAGCGGTTGGCCGTCGACCTTGACCGCGCTGTACATGGGGGGCGTCTGCTCAAGTTCGCCGGTAAATCGCTCAAGGCAGGCACTTACTGCCTCATCCGACGCATGCGCCTCACTCACTGCCGTCAGCGTGCCCTCTGCGTCGCCTGTGCTGCTGCGCCAGCCCAGGCGAATGACGGCTTCGTAACGCTTGCGCGAATCGATGAGCCCTTGCGCGAACTTGGTTGCTTCGCCGAGGCAAATCGGCAACAAGCCTGATGCCTGCGGATCCAGCGTGCCGGTATGTCCGGCTTTTACGCCGTCGAACAGTCGACGCACGCGCTGCAGCACGCCGTTGGAGCTCAACCCGACTGGCTTGTCCAGCAAAATGACGCCGTCGCAGCCGTTAGCCGGTCTCGCTTTGCTCATCCTTGCCGTCTCCCCCGCCTTCGACCGCCTCATCGATAAGCCGGGATATCCGCGCACCCCGCGCGACGGACTCGTCATAGATGAAATGCAGCTCCGGCACAACGCGAAGCCGAAGTGAGGCGGCCAACTGCCGCCGTAGATAGGCTGCGCTACGGGCAAGCCCCTGTCGCGCATTCTGGACGGCCGATGCCTCTCCCAAGACCGTGAAGAAGACCTTCGCGTGCCGGTGGTCCCCGCTGACCTCGACGCCGGTCAGCGTGACCAGGCCGATGCGGGGGTCCTTGAGTTCGGTGCGGATCAATTCCGCCAGATCTCGTTGGATCTGGTCCGCAATCCGGCCGAGGCGCGATGAGCGATTAGCCAACGCGACGGACCGGTGCGCAGAAGCTGCCCGTGATTATAGCGATCTGGCTACCTCCACCACTTCATACACTTCGAGCTGGTCTCCCTCCTTGAGGTCGTCAAAGTTTTTCAGGGAGAGACCGCATTCGAAGCCCGCTTTAACTTCGCGCACGTCATCCTTGAATCGCTTCAGCGAATCCAGTTCACCTTCATGGATAACGACGTTATCGCGCAGCAGGCGAATGGATGCACCGCGGCGGACGACGCCCTCCAGCACGTAGCAACCCGCAACGGTGCCGACCTTCGAGATTCTGAACACCTGCCGAACCTCGACCATGCCGAGCACGTTTTCCTTGCGTTCTGGTGCGAGCAGCCCGGACAGCGCGGCCTTCACCTCGTCAACCGCCTGGTAAATCACGTTGTAATAGCGAACATCGATACCGTGCGCCGATATAAGCTTGCGCGCTGTTGCGTCTGCCCGGGTGTTGAAGCCAACGATCACTGCGTTCGACGCAAGCGCAAGGTTCACGTCTGATTCCGTGATACCGCCCACGCCCGAGTGCACGATGTTGACCCGCACCTCCTCGGTCGAAAGCTTGCCAAGTGCGTGCGCAAGCGCCTCGTACGAACCCTGAACGTCGGCCTTGATGATGAGCGCCAAGGTCTTGGTTTCCCCGGCCTTCATCTGCTCGAACATGCTGTCGAGATTGGTCGCCTGCTGCTTTGCAAGCTTCACCTCGCGGAACTTGCCCTGGCGGAAAAGCGCGATCTCGCGCGCCTTTCGCTCATCGCCCAGCACAATTACGTCCTCGCCAGCAATCGGCACATCCGACAGTCCCTGAATTTCTACCGGAATGGACGGCCCTGCCTCCTGAACCTGCTGCCCGGCTTCGTCAACCATCGCTCGTACCCGTCCGAACACGGCGCCGGCCAGAACGATGTCGCCACGCTTGAGCGTTCCCGCCTGCACCAGAACAGTCGCCACCGGGCCCTTGCCTTTGTCAAGCCGCGACTCGATCACCACACCCCGGGCAGGCGCCTCCTTGGGCGCTTTCAGTTCGAGAACCTCCGCCTGCAAAAGCACGGATTCGAGCAAACCGTCGATGCCTGCACCGCTCTTTGCAGAGACGTCCACGAACATCGTGTCGCCGCCCCAATCTTCCGGGATTACGCCCTGCTGCGACAGTTCCTGGCGGATCTTCTCCGGATTCGCTTCGGGTTTGTCGACTTTGTTGACGGCGACAACCAGCGGAACGTTCGCCGCCTTCGCGTGATGGATGGCCTCGGTTGTCTGCGGCATCACGCCGTCGTCCGCGGCGACCACCAGCACGACGATATCGGTAACCTTTGCACCTCTCGCCCGCATGGCCGTGAATGCTTCATGTCCAGGCGTATCGAGGAACGTGATCATTCCTTTCGGGCTGTTCACGTGATAGGCGCCGATATGCTGAGTGATTCCACCCGCTTCACCGCTCGCCACCCGGGTACGCCGGATATAGTCGAGCAGCGAGGTCTTCCCGTGATCGACATGCCCCATCACCGTCACGACGGGTGCGCGCGGTTCTGCAGGCACGTCCGTCTTGGCTGCTGTTTCCTCAAGGTAAGACTCCGGGTCGTCGATCTTGGCGCGCTTGGAGGTGTGCCCCATCTCCTCGACCACGATCATTGCGGTTTCCTGGTCGAGTACCTGGTTGATCGTGACCATCTGGCCGAGCTTCATCAGCACCTTGATCACTTCTGCGGCCTTGACCGACATCTTGTGCGCCAGGTCGGCAACCGTAATCGTTTCCGGCACCAGTACCTCGCGTACAACCGGTTCGGCGGGCGTCGCCTGCTGCTCCTGCGCGCCATGCTCGCTGCGATGCTTGCCGTGGCGGTTTCTGGCGTGCCATCCATCGCCGCCGCCTGGAACTGCCCCGCGCACTTTGAGACCTCGCCGCTTGCCCGACTCGTCCTTCCAGGACGTGCTTGGCTTTCTGGCCGGCTTTTCCTTGGCCTTCGGCGTATCCGTTTTGACCGCGGGCTTGTGCAGCGTTCCTTCGGTGGACGTCTTCTTTGCAGCCGGTGCCGGCGCCGTCTTTTCGGCCTCGGCAACTGCGGCGGCGGTCTCTTCGGTCGCGGGCTTCGCCTCCGCTTCCGGCGCCTTCGCTTCCTCCGCCGCGCCTTTGCGTTTGCGCCTTTCCTGCTTCTCCTGTTTTTGCGCAAGCTCCGCAGCCTGCCTCGCGAGCAGTTCGGCCTGTTTGCGCGCTTCCTCTTCCCGCAGGGCGGCCTGCTCCGCGTCAATGACAGGTTGCGTCGGTGCTGGCGGCGTTTCCGGCCGCTCAACTTCTTCAGGCGCTGAAGTTACCGCCACTTCCTTGTCGCGCTTGACGAGCACGCGCTTCTTGCGCACTTCGACCTGGATGGTCCGGGATTTACCGGTACTGTCCGCTTTCTTGATTTCGCTGGTCTGGCGTCGGGTAAGCGTGATCTTGCTTTTGCCCTCCTTGGCGCCGTGAACACGGCGCAGATACTCGAGCAGCTGGGTCTTGTCCTGCTCGGTGAGCACAGTGTCCTCCTTCAGGGCGCGGCGCACGCCAGCGGCGTGCAGCTGCTCGAGAAGCAACCCGGACGGCAGTCCCAGCTCGCTGGCAAATTGAGAAACGCTCGTGTCAGCCATGCCTTGCTCCTAGCCTTGTGCAAACCAGGGCGCCCTTGCAGTCATGATGAGTTGCTTGGCACGCTCCGTATCAATCCCGATCATCTCAACCAGGTCGTCCACGGCGAGATCCGCCAGATCTTCCTGCCGAGTCACGCCCTTCGAAGCGAGCATCCGTGCGGTCTCGCTGTCCATTCCCTCCAGCCCGAGCAAGTCGCTGGCGACGTTCTCGACTTCCTCCTCGCTTGCAATGGCCTGAACAAGAATGGCATTGCGTGCCCGGCTGCGCAGTTCGTTCACAGTGTCCTCATCGAACGACTCGATCTCGAGCATTTCGTTGATCGGGACGTAGGCGATTTCCTCGAGCGTGGTAAATCCCTCTTGAATCAACGTATCGGCGAGCTCCTCGTCCACATCGAGTCGCTCCATGAACAGGGACCGGATAGTCGAAAACTCTTCCTCGTTCTTCTTCTGCGACTCCTCTTCGGTCATGATGTTGAGCTCCCAACCCGTAAGTTCGCTCGCCAAACGCACATTCTGGCCGCCGCGCCCGATTGCCTGCGCAAGGTTCTCCTCGTCAACCACGATATCCATACTGTGTTTCTCTTCGTCGACCGTGATGCGGCTGACTTCAGCAGGCGCAAGCGCATTGATCACGAACTGCGCTGGCTCCGCTGCCCACAGTATGATGTCGACGCGCTCGCCGGCGAGCTCTGCAGTAACTGCCTGCACGCGTGACCCGCGCATGCCTACGCAGGTACCGATCGGATCGATCCGCTGATCGTTCGACTTCACCGCAATCTTCGCCCGGGAACCTGGGTCGCGGGCCGCGGCCTTGATCTCGAGCAGGCCTTCCTCGATTTCTGGGACCTCCAGCTCGAACAGCTTCACCAGGAACTCCGGCATCGTCCGCGAAAGAACTAGTTGCGGACCACGGCTGCTACGGTCGACTTTCGCCAGATACGCTCGCACGCGATCACCGACGCGAAGGTTTTCCTTGGGGATCATCTGATCCTTTGGAAGGATTGCCTCGATTCGGCCGGATTCAATGATCGCGTTGCCGCGCTCCATCCGCTTGATGCTGCCGGTAACGATGAACTCCTGGCGCTGAAGAAAATCGTTCAATATCTGCTCGCGCTCGGCTTCCCGGATGCGCTGGAGAATGACTTGCTTAGCCGTCTGGGCGCCGATACGACCGAATTCGACGGGCTCGAGCGGCTCCTCGACGAAATCGCCGATGGATAGGCCGGCGTCCCTAGCCTTTGCTTCCTCGAGGGTTAGCTGGCGCGCCGGTTCCTCGATAAGGTCGTCCTCGACCACCTCCCAGCGGCGGAAACTGTCATAGGCTCCCGACTCCCGATCGATGGCTACTCGCACGTCGACGTCGTCCTTGAACCGCTTCTTGGTCGCAGACGCCAGCGCGAGCTCAAGCGCACCAAAGACTATGTCTTTGGCGACGTTCTTTTCTCTCGCAAGCGCATCAACAAGCATTAAAAGCTCGCGGCTCATTCAAAGTTCTCCAGTCAGAATTCCGGTACCAGGCGCGCCTTGTCGACCGACTCCAGCTCAATCGACACAAGGCCCCCGTCAACTTCCAAGTTCAACCGATGATCATCGGCACCGCGCAGGATCCCGACAAAGTTTCTTTGCCCATTGATCGGGACCCTGACGCGCACCTTGGCCTTCTCGCCCGCGAATCGGTTGAAGTCTTTCGCGCGCTTCAAAGGCCGATCCATGCCTGGCGAAGACACCTCCAGCCGGTCGTAATCAATCTCTTCCACCGCAAGTACCCGCGACAACTGGTTACTGACGAATGCGCAGTCGTCAATGGTAATTCCCTCAGGTTTGTCGATGAAGACCCTGAGCTGGCGCCCTTTGTTTGGACGATCGTAATCAACCAGCTCGTACCCCATGCCGGACAATGTGCTTTCAAGCAGGTCAGAAATGTCCATCGAGAACGAAACTACAAACAAAAAATGGGCGCTGGGCCCATCTTTTTGTTGAAACTTAAGGATTTTAGCAAATCTGCGGATCGAATCAATTGCAGGCAAGCGTTTTTGTCTCTAGAAGAAGAACTTACGGCCCCGCCGTCCGACGTCGATCAGGCTGAAAGGTCGACTCGTTCCACTGATCGCAACGGTTGGCCGCGCCGCTTGTGACCTTCCCTCGAATCGCCATATGCATTGGGACATGCCAAGCGACAACCACCTTGCCTTCGACCCCGCTTGATCCGCTGCGCGGTTAAAGGGGAGTCGGCGCCGCAACAAGCGCCGGCGGCGCGTGTTGTCGCAGGCTCAAGCACGACACCACCAGTCAGAGACCCAATAAAAAAGCCCGCCCCCGGATGG
>CALJLA010000247.1 GCA_937983055.1 uncultured Pseudomonadota bacterium | reverse complement strand
ACTCGACCCGCCAGCGCGCGCACCAGCGCCCGCGCCGCCAGGCCAAGCTCGCTCACGTACGGCGGCGCCAGCGCCAGCGCCTGCGCCGCGTCACGGGCGGCGCCGCCGGCCGGCCGGGTCGCCCACTGCAGCCGCCCCTGCGACAGGCCGACACCGCGTTCGAGGATGTCGTCCTCGCGCCACTCGACCACATGCACCGGTAACGCATCGAGCAGCTCGTTGCCGAGCACCACGCCGTGCAGCCGCGCCGGCAGCTCGCGCAGCCACTCGACCCGCACGCCGGGGGCGCCGAGCCGCGCCGCCAGCCGCGCCTGCTGGCGTTGCGCCAGTTCCGGACTGACCTCCAGGATGCAGTAGCGCGACGGCAGCACGCCCAGCCGATCGAGCTCGTCCAGCAAATCGGCCGCCAGCGCACCCGAGCCTGCGCCGATCTCAAGCACGTCGCCGCCGGTCTGTTCGAGAATCTGCGCCACCTGCTCCGCCAGCGCCTGCGCATACAGCGGCGTCAGTTCCGGGGCGGTCACGAAATCGCCGTCCCTGCCCAGTTTGAGGCTGCCGCCGGCGTAATAGCCGAGGCCGGGCGCATACAAGGCGAGTTCCATGTAGCGCGAGAACGGCATCCAGCCGCCGCCCGCCTCGATCTCGCTGCCGATGCGCGCTTTGAGCAGAGCACTGTGCGCGTGGGCGGCGGGATCGGGCTCGTCGAAGGGTTTGGACACGGCGGCGGCAGACACGCGAGCGGCTGAGAGGCGTTGGGCTAGAATCGGCATTCTTTCGCATCGCTTCCCGATACCGCAAGCCTGCACACCAATGACCGCCGCCGCGTCCCATGAAGGCTCGCGCAAAGCCGCGCTGATCACCGGCGGTGCGCGGCGCATCGGCCGCGCCATCGCGCTCCAGCTCGCCGAGGACGGCTGGGACATCGCGGTGCATTACCGAAGCTCGCGCAGCGAGGCCGAAGGCCTGGTGCGGGAACTGCGCGGGCGCGGCGTGCATGCGATGGCAGCGCACTGCGAACTGGCCGACGCAGAGGCGGTCGACGCGCTGATTCCCGCCTGCGTGCAGAAACTGGGCGCGCTGTCGCTGCTCGTCAACAATGCGTCGCTGTTCGAGTACGACCGCGCCGCCCGCTTCGAGGCGGCGCGCTTCGACCGCCTGGCGGCGATCAATCTGCGGGCCCCGCTGCAGCTCGCGCGCGCATTCGCCGCCCAGGTGCCGGAGGCCGTCCAGGGCTGCATCGTCAACCTGCTCGACCAGAAGGTATTCAATCTGAATCCGGATTTCTTCTCCTACACGGTCACCAAGATCGCGCTGGAGGGCGCCACCCGCGCACTGGCGCAGGCGCTGGCGCCGCGGGTCAGGGTGTGCGGCCTCGCGCCCGGCATTACCCTTGTCAGCGGAGAGCAGAGCGAGGAAAGCTTCCGGCGCGCGCACAGCCATGCGCCGCTGGGACGGAGTTCGGAGATCGCCGACATCGTGCAGGCGGTACGTTATCTCGCCAGTGCGCCCGCGGTTACCGGCATCACCCTCACGGTGGATGGCGGCCAGCATCTCTGGCCGCTCAAGCGCGACGTGCAGTTCGAGGTGAATTGAATGGGCAACGACGATCTGCACCCGCTCGGCGCGGCGGACATGGCGCTGGCACTGCGGCTCAAGCAGGCGCGGCGCATCTTTCTCAGGAATTTCGTCGCGCAGATTTCCATGGGTATCCACGCCCATGAAAAAGCGGCGCGGCAGCGCATCCTGATCAACATCGATCTCTATCTCGATCCGGCGCTCAAGATCGAGCGCGATTCGATTCGCGAGACGGTGGACTACGATTTCCTGCGCGAGGAAGTGCTGCGCGTGGTGGAAAGCGGGCACTTTCACCTGCAAGAGACGTTCTGCGAGCGGGTGCTGGCGCTGTGCCTGGACAAGCCCGGGGTCATCGCCGCCCGCGTCTCCAGCGAGAAGCCGGATGTCTATCCGGACTGCGACGCCGTCGGCTTCGAGATCTTCCGGGTGAAGTAAACTCTGGCAGTCATGGCCGATCTTCAGAAACAGGTCTACGAAGGCAACAAGCTCGCCAAGCGGCTGCGCCGCCAGGTGGGCGAAGCGATCGCCGACTTCGACATGATCGGTGCCGGCGACAAGGTGATGGTGTGCCTGTCGGGCGGAAAGGACAGCTACGCGCTGCTCGACGTGCTGCTGTCGCTGAAAGAGCACGCGCCGGTCGAGTTCGACCTCGTCGCCGTCAACCTCGACCAGAAGCATCCCGGCTTTCCGGCCGACGTGCTGCCGGCTTACCTCGAGCGACGCGGCGTGCCGTTTCGCATCGTCGAGCAGGATACCTACAGCGTGGTGCGGCGGGTGATTCCGCAAGGCAAGACCCAGTGCGGGCTGTGCTCGCGGCTGCGCCGCGGCGTGCTTTACCGGGTGGCCACCGAGCTGGGCGCGACCCGCATCGCGCTTGGCCACCATCGCGACGATATTCTCGAAACCTTCTTTCTCAACCTGTTCCATGGCGGCCGGATCAAGGCGATGCCGCCAAAGCTGGTGTCCGATGACGGCCGCCACATCGTCATCCGGCCGCTCGCCTATTGCCGGGAGCGGGACCTGGAAGCCTATGCGAAGCTGCGCGAGTTTCCGATCATTCCCTGCAACCTGTGCGGCTCGCAGGACAACCTGCAGCGCCAGGCCGTCAAGGACATGCTGCGCGAATGGGAGAAGCGCTTTCCCGGGCGGCTGGAGACCATGTTCTCGGCGCTGCAGCGGGTTTCGCCCTCGCACCTGCTGGATGCCCACCTGTTCGATTTCGGCAACCTGAAGACTCAGCAGGCCGCCTACCAGGACGGCGATATCGCCTTCGACCGGGAGGAATTCGCCGCCCGGCTGCTGCATCTGCCGGCGGCACGCGCGGCGGAGGGTTCATGACCATCGTGAATTTCACGCCGGTCTCGGCGCTCATCGGCGGCGCACTGATCGGGCTGGCCGCCGCCGGGCTGTGGTGGCTGCTCGGCCGCATCGCCGGGGTGTCCAACATCCTCGGCGGCATCGTGCGCGGCGGCGGCGAAGACAGCGCCTGGCGCTGGGCTTTTCTCGGCGGCCTGCTGGCCGCGGGGGCCGGTGCCCGGCTGCTCGCGCCGGAACTGGTGCACTTCCAGCTCGACGCCGGCTACGCCCAGGTCATCCTCGCCGGCGCGCTGGTCGGCCTGGGCACCCAGTTGGGCAGCGGCTGTACCAGCGGTCACGGCGTGTGCGGCGTGTCGCGGCTGTCGGCGCGCTCGCTGATCGCCACCGCGGTGTTCATGGCCACCGGAATCGCCGCCGTGTTCGTGACCCGGCATCTGCTCGGCTGATGCGTACGCTGGCCGCTTTCGCCTGCGGGCTGCTGTTCGGCATCGGCCTGCTCGTCTCGCAGATGAGCAATCCGGCGAAAGTGATCGGGTTTCTGGATCTGGCCGGCGAGTGGGATCCCAGCCTCGCGCTGGTGATGGCCGGCGCGGTCGGGGTATTCGCGCTGCTCTACCGGCTGGCGCTGCGCCGGCAGACGCCCCTGATGGACGCGCGCTTCCTGGTGCCGGAAAAAACCCGGGTCGATGCCCGCCTGGTCGGCGGCGCGGCGATCTTCGGTATCGGCTGGGGGCTGGCGGGCTTCTGCCCCGGTCCGGCAATCGTGTCCAGCGGCTTCGGCGACCCGCGCGTGTGGATTTTCGTTGCCGCGGTCGCCGCCGGCATTCTCGTGTTCGAGCGAGGCCTGCGCCGGCCTGCCTAGCCGGGCGCTTTCCGCCTGCGCGGCGGCGCTGTACACTTCGCAGCTTTGCCGTGGCCTCCGGGACGCGGCAACCCGGAATTTCTCGACAGGAAACAGCATCATGGACCGCAAACCCGCCGCCAAGATCGGCTCGTTCTATCCGCCGCAGCGCACCCTGATGGGCCCGGGGCCCTCGGAGATTCACCCGCGGGTTTTCTCGGCGATGGGCCGGCCGACCATCGGTTATCTCGATCCGGTGTTCGTCGAGATGATGGAAGAACTGAAGGAACTGCTGCGCTACGCTTTCCAGACGCGCAATGCGCTGACCTTTCCGGTATCCGGCCCGGGCTCGGTGGGCATGGAAATGTGCTTCGTCAACATGGTCGACCCGGGCGACAAGGTGGTGGTCTGCCGCAACGGCGTGTTCGGCAGCCGGATGATCGAGAACGTCGAGCGCTGCGGCGGTATTGCGGTGGTGGTGGACGACGCCTGGGGCTCGCCGGTCGATCCGGCGAAGGTCGAAGACGCTTTCCGCCTGCATCCGGATGCGAAGGTGCTGGCCTTCGTGCATGCCGAGACCTCCACCGGCGTCGCTTCCGATGCAAAGGCGCTGGCCGCAATCGCGCGCCGTCACGGCGCGATGACCATCATGGACGCGGTCACCTCGCTCGCCGGCGTGCCGGTACTGGTGGACGACTGGGGCATCGACGCCTGCTACTCGGGCAGCCAGAAATGCCTGTCCTGCACCCCGGGCCTGTCGCCCATCACCTTCAGCGATCGCGTGGTCGAGCGGGTGAAGACGCGCACGCGCAAGGTGCAAAGCTGGTTCATGGACCTGAACCTGCTGCTCGGCTACTGGGGCGAGACCAACCGCACCTACCATCACACCGCGCCGACCAATGCGCTGTATTCGCTGCACGAGGCGCTGGTGATGCTGAAGGAAGAAGGGCTGGACAACGCCTGGGCGCGCCATCAGCGCAATCACAAGGCGCTGAAAGCGGGATTGGAGGCGATGGGCCTGCGCTATCTGGTCGAGGAACCGTATCGCCTGCCGCAGATGAACGCGGTCTACGTGATGCCGGGGCTGGACGAGAAGGAAGTGCGGCGCCGGCTGCTGGCGGAATACAACATCGAGATCGGCGCCGGCCTGGGCGCGTTGGCCGGCAAGATCTGGCGCTTCGGCATCATGGGCTACAGTTGCAAGATGGAAAACGTGATGCTGGCGCTGTGCGCCCTGGAAACGGTGTTCGCCGACATGGGCGCGCGCATCGAGGTTGGCACCGCCGAGGCGGCCGCCTATCACGCCTACGCCGCGCATCCATCCCGCGGCGGCTCGGTGCGCGCCGCCGCCTGACCGTCGCGGCGACCGGCGTCAGCCGGCGGCGTCCATCGGCACCGGCTGGTTGACGCCTATCCAGTAGGCGCCGATGTTGCCGACGGTTTCGCGGAAGCGCTCGAAGCCCACCGGCTTGACCACGTAGCTGTTGGCGCCTTCGCCGTAGGCGCGCACCAGGTCGCTGCGCTCGCCCGACGAGGTCAGTACGATCACCGGAATCGAACGGGTGCGCGGATCGGCTTTCAGCCGTTTCAGCACTTCGTGCCCGTCGAGCCGCGGCAGCTTGAGATCCAGCAGCACGATCCGGCTGGCCCGTCCGGCGCCATTGCCGGCGCCGAGCAGCAATTCGAGCGCTTCGACGCCGTCGCGCACCCAGGCAAGACGCAACGCGGCGTTGCCACTGCGCAGGACGCGCATCGTCAATTCCGCATCATGCGGATTGTCCTCCACCAGGATGATCTCGCACTCCAGGCTTGCCGGCGTCGGCGCCATGGTCAGTTCGCCTCGGGACAGTTCGTCTCGCCGCCACGCGGCAGGCTGAAGTAAAAGGCGGCACCCTGTTCGACCGCCGCCTGCGCCCAGATGCGGCCGCCATGGCGATTGACGATGCGGCGGGCCAGCGCCAGACCCACGCCGGTACCCTCGAACTGGTCGTCGCGATGCAAGCGCTGAAACACGCCGAACAGCCGTTGCGCGTAGTTCATGTCGAAGCCGCTGCCATTGTCACGGACGTAATATTCAATGCGATCATCGTATGAGGTCGCGCCAATTTCGATTCGCGTCGGATTCTTGTGGCGAGTGTACTTCACCGCGTTGTCGATCAGATTGAACCACACCTGGCGGATCAACCCGGCGTCGCCCATCGCCGGCGGCAGCGGCGCAAGATGGAAATCGATCTCGCGGCGGCGAACCGTAACCTCGGGCAGCGCGTCGTACACGCTCTGCGCCAGCTCGGTCATGTCCAGTGGCGAACGGTTGAGCGGCTGGCGCCCGAGCCGGGAAAAACGCAGCAGGTCGTCGATCAGCCGGCCCATGCGCACCGCCTCGCGCTGAACCACGCCAAGCAGGCGACGGCTTTCCTCGCTGAGCGCTGCCTGATGCTCCTCGACCAGGATCTGCGCAAACCCGTCGATCGAGCGCAGCGGCGAGCGCAGATCGTGCGACACCGAAAACGAAAACGACGCCAGCTCTTCGTTGGCGGCCTCGAGCTCGGCGGTGCGCTCGCGCACGCGCTGCTCCAGCGTCGCATTGAGGTCGCGGATCTCCGCCTCGGCGCGGCGGCGCGCAGTGACATCGTTCGCCAGCACCACTTCTGCACGGCGGCCGGCAAAAACCAGTGTGTGTGAGGTGATTTCCACCTCGATCAGGTTGCCGTTCTTGGTTCGGTGCCGCCACACGCCGGCTCGGTCGATTCCCTCGCCGACACTTGAGATATTTTCCAGCAGGCGCGGCACCTCCTCGGGCGGGCGGATGTCGCGAACGGTCATCGCCAGGAACGCGTCCCGGCTGTAGCCGTAATGAGCGACGGCCGCGTCGTTCACCGCGAGAAAGCGCAGGGTCTCCAGGTCGTACACCCACATCGGGTGCGGGTTGGCCTCGAAGAGCTCCCGATAGCGGGCTTCGCTTTCGCGCAATGCCTGCTCGGCCGCACGTTTGTCGGTAATGTCATAGGTCAGACCCAGCAGCGCCGTGACCCTGCCCTCGGCATCGCGCATCGGCACGGCATGGGTTTCCAGCCACAGGCGCGTGCCCTTCAGGCCGACCGCCTCGAACTGCAGCGTGCCGGCGTTACCGTTCATCACGTCGCGATGCAGCGCGGCGAAGGGCTCGCGAAAGGCAGGCTCGACCCGTTCGATCAGCGGGCGGTCCTGCAGTTCGCGCAGCTCGGTTGCCTCCAGCATCTCCAGTCCGGCCGCGTTCATCTCGATTAGCCGACCCTGGGCGTCAACCAGCTTCACGCAGGCAGGCTCGTTCTCGACGATGGCGCGCAGCCGCGCCTCGCTGACCCTGAGCGCCTCCTCCGCGCGCCGGCGGTCGCTGACGTCGGTCCACGCGCCGACGATCTGCACCGGGTTGCCGTCGCCGCCAGCCACCACCCGCAACTCGTCCTGCACCCAGATGACCGATCGGTCCTTGCGGAAGACCCGGTACTCGTGGCGAAGGCCGCCGTGCTTCAGGAGAGTTGCCGCGCCGGCCAGCGCATGTTCGCGATCGTCGGGGTGCAGGTGCTCCACCCACCAGCCTTCGGCCAGCGCTTCCTCGGGTGCAAAGCCGAGAAGCGCCGTCACGTTATCGCTGATCCAGGTCGGCACGAAGCGATCGCCTTCCACTGCCAGGGCATAGGTTACGACCGGGCTCACGGAAAGATAGTGCGCGAGCCGCTGCGACAGCTCGCGAACCACCTCGGTGGCTTGCCGGCGCTCGGTAATGTCGCGTCCAACCGACTGGAACTCGATCAATTGCCCGTCGCGGCCGAACAGCGGAACATCAGTCCAGCTATACCATCGCGCCGTACCATCCTGCATCAGCACCTGGTGATCGTATTCGACCTTGCGCGGCGCGCCGGCCAGCGCACGGTAGAACGCGGCCACGGTTTCGCGCTCTGGGGGCGGCACGAAGTCCACCCATTTTTGCCCCATCGCCTCTTCTTCGCTCAGGCCGAACAGGCGCCGGTAGCTCGCATTGGCGAAGGTCAGGGTGGTATCGGGCAGCCAGCGGCACACCGCGTCGTCCTGCGCGTCGACGATGGCGCGGTAGCGGGCCTCGCTGCTGCGCAGCGCCTCCTCGACATGGCGCCGCTCGGTAACGTCGGCCGCCATGCTCACCACGGCGCGGCGCCCGTCCGACAGCGCCCCGATCGGCACGGAACTGAAGTCCCAGATGCGCCGGGTGCCGTCGCGGCAGGCGATCAGGTACTCGCCCTCCTGCTTGCGCCGGTTGAGCGCATACAGCCGCTCGATGTCGCCGCGCACCGCCGCGCCGCGTTCGCCGTAGGCGCGATCGGTCCAGTCCGCCACCGTCGGAATATCCTCGCGGGTGTAGCCGCTCTGTTCGCTCCAGGCACGGCTGACGGCCAGCACTTCGCCGTCCTCGGCGTGCATCAGCAGCGGGAAGGGCGCCTCTTCGATGGCGCGCCGGAAGCGCGACTCGCTCTCGCGCAGCGCTGCCTCGGCGCGGGTACGCTCCGACACATCGCGCGCAGTCACCTGCACCGCCGGGCGGCCCTCATAGGTCAGCGGCGCTGCGGCGATTTCCACCGGCACCAGGCTGCCGTCGAGCCGGCGATAAAGCTGCGCCGCGCCGCCCAGCGGCCGGCCCCGGTGCAGCGCCTCGATGCGCTC
>CALJLA010000246.1 GCA_937983055.1 uncultured Pseudomonadota bacterium | reverse complement strand
GATGTGTCACTATCGCCATCGCGCGCATGACGACCCCTTTTTTCTGCCCGGATTGCAGGACATTACCGCCCATGTCGATTTCACCGCGGTCGCCGAGGCCGGCGTGGACGCCGGCCTCGAACTGTTCGGCTACACCACCCAGGCGCATTTCCTGGTGAACTGCGGCATTACCGGCATGCTGGCGGCCACGCCGCCGGAGCGGGCGTCGCACTATCTTCCGCAGGCGGCGCTTGCCCACAAGTTGCTGTCGCCGGCCGAAATGGGCGAACTGTTCAAGGCGATCGCGCTGGGCCGCGGCGTGGAAACGCCGCTATGCGGCTTTGCGGGCGGCGACAGGACGAGGCTGCTGTGAGCGAAGCGCTGCGCACGCCGGAGGAACGCTTTCGGGATTTGCCCGGGTTCGGCTGCGCGCCGCACTATGTCGAGGACCTGCCCGGTTGCGAGGGTTTGCGCATTCATTTCGTCGACGTAGGTCCTCGCGACGCCGACGGTTTTCTCGGCCTGCATGGCGAACCGACCTGGGCCTATCTCTACCGCCGCATGTTCGCTCCGTTTCTGGCGGCCGGCCATCGCGTGGTCGCCCCCGATCTGATCGGCTTCGGGCGCAGCGACAAGCCGGTCGACGACGGTATCTACACCTTCGACCTGCACCGGAACATGCTCAGGGCGTTCATCGAGCGGCTCGACCTGCGCCGGATCACGCTGGTCTGCCAGGACTGGGGCGGCGTGCTCGGGTTGACGCTGCCGATGGACATGCCGGCGCGATTCGCGCGGCTGCTGGTGATGAACACGCTGCTGGCCGATGCCAGCACGCCGCTCTCGCCCGGATTTCTCGCCTGGCGCGAATGGGCGGCTTCGCAGCCCGACATGGCCGTGGGCAAGCTGCTCGGCCGCGCCTGCGCCCAGCTCACCGAGGCCGAACGCGCGGCCTACGATGCGCCGTTTCCCGACGCGCGCTTCAAGGCCGGGGTGCGGCGTTTTCCGCAACTGATCCCTGACAATCCGGCGGCGCCCGGCGCGGCAATATCACGTGCGGCCCGGGCATTCTGGTCGCGCGACTGGCAGGGCCAGAGTTTCATGGCGATCGGCATGACCGACCCGGTGCTGGGTGCGCCGGTGATGCACGCCCTGCGCGGGAGTATCCGCGGCTGCCCGCCGCCGCTGGAAGTGGCCGAGGCCGGCCACTTCGTGCCGGAATGGGGCGGTAGAATCGCCGCCGCCGCGCTGTCGGCCTTTGCGGCCGGCTAGGCCACGGCACGCGTTCGCTTTACCACAGAGACACAGAGGCACAGAGAAATTCAGGAATCCGACGCTCAGCGAAGGCCGCGCACGCCGAGTCAGGATTCTCCTTGCGCCAGGGCGAACAGGGTCCAGCTCGAATCTGTCCTTGTAGTTCTCTGTGCCTCTGTGTCTCTGTGGTGAAAACCAGGGCTCCAATGCACATCCACATACTCGGCATCTGCGGCACCTTCATGGGCGGGATCGCCGCGATCGCGCAGCAGGCCGGCCACCAGGTCACCGGCTGCGATGCCAACGTCTACCCGCCGATGAGCACCCAGCTCGAGGCGCAGGGCATCCGCCTGATCGAGGGCTGGGACCCGGCGCAGGTCGAACTGAAGCCCGACCTGTTCGTCATCGGCAACGTCGTGTCGCGCGGCAATCCGCTGATGGAGGCAATCCTCGATCGCGGGCTGCCCTATGTGTCCGGCCCGCAGTGGCTGGCGGAAAACGTGCTGCACGGCCGCTGGGTGCTGGCGGCCGCGGGTACTCACGGCAAGACCACCACCGCGTCGATGCTCGCCTGGGTGCTGGAAGACTGCGGCCTGCGGCCCGGTTTTCTGATCGGCGGCGTGCCGATGAACTTCGGGGTGTCGGCGCGGCTCACCGACACGCCGTTTTTCGTGATCGAGGCGGACGAGTACGACACCGCGTTCTTCGACAAGCGCTCGAAATTCGTGCACTACCGCCCGCGCACCGCCATCCTCAACAATCTCGAGTTCGATCACGCCGACATCTTTGCCGACCTGGCGGCGATCGAAACGCAGTTCCACCACCTGGTGCGCACGGTGCCTGGCAACGGCCTGATCGCCGCCAACGGCCGCGAGGCGAGTCTGGCCCGGGTGCTGGAGCGCGGCTGCTGGACGCCGGTGGAGTGGTTCGGGCGCGCGTCGGGCTGGGAGGCCGGGGCGCCGGCCGACGACGGTTCGTTCGAAGTGTCCTTCTCGGGGCAGGCGCAGGGCCGGGTGCGCTGGGACCTGCTGGGCGAACACAACCGCATGAACGCGCTGGCGGCGCTGGCTGCGGCGCGCCACGCCGGGGTGCCGGCGGCGCAGGGCATTGCCGCGCTCGCCGGTTTTCGCAATGTCAGGCGCCGGATGGAGCTGCGCGGCGTGGCCGGCGGCGTCTCGGTGTACGACGACTTCGCCCATCATCCGACCGCCATAGAGACCACCCTTGCCGGGCTGCGCCGCAAGGTCGGCGGCGCGCGCATTCTCGCGGTGCTGGAGCCGCGGTCGAACACCATGAAGCTCGGCGCGATGAAGGACGCGCTTGCCCTCAGCCTGGCGGCGGCCGACCGGGTGTTCTGCTTCACCAACGGGCTGCAGTGGGACGCGGCCGCCGTATTGCGCCCGCTCGGGACCCGGGCCGAATGCCACGGCGATCTCGATGCGCTCATTGCCGCCATCGTGCAGGCGGCACGCCCCGGCGATCATGTGCTGGTGATGAGCAACGGCGGCTTCGGCGGCATCCACGGCAAGCTGCTGCAGCGGCTGCCGCAGCAAGTGTCGGCGGCCGCGCCGTCGCCGCGCGCGGACGGCTGAGCCCGCGGCTACTTCCAGAGCGATTTCGGCACCAGGCAGTGCACCCGGGCCGGCGCGGCGGTGATGTCGCCAAGCCGGCAGTCCATGGTCAGGCTGGCGAGCGCATACGCATCCAGTCGCGACAGGCCTTTGTCGCGCGCCAAAGCCTCGATCATCGCCAGCGAGGCGGCATCCATCGCCGCCTGAAGGTCGCCGTCGGTGGCGGTGGTGACGAAGTGGGTCGGCGATTCCTGTGCCGGGCGCGAGGCCGGTTGCGCCACCCGCGTCTTGGCGATCATGCAATACACCAGCTTCGCCTGATTGACCACTTCGGCTACGCGACAGTCGGCGAAGCTGGCCATCCATGCGCGGGCCTGCGCTTCGGACTGGCCGTGGATATCCGCCAGCAGTTTGATCGTCTCCGCCTTCAGGATAGCCAGTGCGCGGTTCAGATCAGGGTCGGCGCCCATGCTGATCCAGTGCGTCGGCGTTTCGATGCGCGGCCAGGTGAGCGGCCGACCCTTCAGCACTTCTACGGTCAGCGACAGTTCCTTGAATGCGGTTTCGATTGCGGTGAGGTTGACCTCGCCGTTGCCCTGCGCGGCATGCGAGTCGCCGGCCCACAGCAGGGCGCCGTCGACGAACACCGGCAGGTAGGCGATCGCGCCTTCGGTCAGCTCGCGGATGTCCATGTTGCCGCCGAACGGGCCGGGCGGCACCGTGCTGTAGCGCCCCGGCTCGGCACGGGCCACGCCGAGAATGCCGGGAAACGGCGCCAGCGGAATCTCGATCCCCGGCGCGAACAGCGTCTTGCGCTGTACCCAGTCGAGGTAGAAGTAACGCACCTGACCCTCGGGAAAGCGCTCCGGAAACTGGCCCAGCATGCCCGGCAGGTTGAAGTTCACGCCGTAGGCGCGCGGCACGATGCGGTTGATGGTGACCTTGAGCACGTCGCCGGGCCGGGCGCCTTCGACGTACACCGGGCCGGTGACCGAATGCGGGCCGCGGCCAGGGTGGTCCCTGCGCAGCCGGGTGATGTGCTCGATGGACACACCCGGCATGATCTGGTTGTGGGCGTGCATCATGGTTTCCATGACCACGGTGTCGCCCGAGCGCACTCGCAGAACCGGCGGCTGCGCGTTGTCGAACCAGCCCCATTGCACGGTGTCGAGTGTGGCCGGCAGCAACCAGGTGTCGCCGGGGAATGCGCTCGGCACCCGGCGCAGCGCGTCGTCGTCGGCAAACGCGCAGCCGGCGCCGGCTGCAAACAGAATCGTGGCCAGTCTCAGGAGTTTCATCTGGTTTGTTCCGCTCGGTCGCGCTGCATTGTTTGCCCGCGGGCGAGTGCAATCGCCGTGCCAGTCATGCGCACCGAGCGCAACGCGCGCGATCGACGGCATCGATGGGCGGTTTTTGTGCGCCGGCGCGGCGCTCCGGCACAATGACAGTGCACCTTCGACATTCGCTCATGATCGTCTACATCCACGGCTTTAACAGCGCGCCCGCCTCGCACAAGGCCGGGCTGCTGCGCGCACGGCTCGATGCCCTCGGGCAGGTCGGCGAGTTTCACTGCCCGGCGCTGTCGCACTGGCCGGGCCAGGCGATGGACCAGTTGCAGCGCCTGCTGGCGCCGCACGATCCGGACGCCATTACCCTGGTGGGCAGTTCGCTCGGCGGTTTCTATGCGACCTGGCTTACCGAGCATACCGGCTGCCGCGCGGTGCTGATCAACCCGGCGATCACGCCGCACCAAGGGCTGCGTGCCTATCTCGGTCCGCAGCAGAATCTGTATACGGGCGAGCGCTACACCCTGACCGAGGATCATCTCGCGCAGCTGGCCGGTTTCCAGGTATCGCGGCCGTCGAGGCTCGATCGTCTGCTGTTGCTGCACACCACGGGCGATGAACTGCTCGACTGGCGCGTCGCGGTGGATCACTTCCGCGGCTGCCGCCAGATTGTCATCGATGGCAGCGATCACGGGTTTGCCGAGTTCGGCGACTATCTCGATTGCGTGCTTGAATTCGCGGGGAACGACGGCAGCGAAGCGGCGCCGGGTGCTCGCGTATAATCCGCCGCTCGATTCCCGGGCCGCCCCGGCCAGCCCGCGCTCCCCCGCAACATGAATGTCTTCTACGAAGAGGACGGCGGCTTCAAGGCCGGCACCGTTCTCGCCGACAACAACACCTCGCTTCAGGTCGAGACCCAGCACGGCAAGCGCGCCAAGGTAAAAGCCTCGGCGGTGCTGCTGCGCTTCCAGCACCACTCCCTGCACGAATTCATGGATGCGGTGCAGCGCACCGCCGATGCGATCGATCCGGATTTCCTTTGGGAGGCGTGCGGCGAGGCGGAGTTTGCATTCGAGGCGCTGGCGCGCGATTACTTCGGCCGGGAACCCGCGCCCGAAGAGTCGGCCGGGCTGCTGATGCGGCTGCACGCAACGCCGACCCACTTCTACAAGAAGGGCCGCGGCCGCTACAAGCCGGCGCCGCCCGATGCCTTGAAAGCGGCCCTCGCCTCGCTCGAACGCAAGCGCCAGCAGGCGCAGCTGCAGGCCGACTACCTCGGGCAGCTGCGCCGCGGCGAGTTGCCGGCAGCGTTTGTCCCGCTGCTCGGCGAACTGCTGTACAAGCCCGATCGCAACCGGGTGGAAACCAAGGCGCTGGAAGCGGCCAGCGCCGAACTGCATCTGTCGGTGCCGCGGCTGCTGGAAAAATGCGGCGCGCTGGCCTCGCCCCACGACTATCATCTTGGACGGTTCCTGTTCGAGCATTTTCCCAGAGGCGGCGGTTTCGATCCGGCGCTCGGGGCGCAGGCACCGGAGGCGCTGCCGCTCGCGCAGGTGGAGGCGTTCAGCATCGACGACGCGGCGACGACCGAGATCGACGATGCCTTTTCGGTGCGCCGGCTGGAAGGCGGCGGCTGGCAGGTCGGCGTGCATATCGCCGCACCGGCGCTGGGGTTAGCACCCGGGTCGGCACTCGACGAAGAGGCCCGGCGACGGATGTCGACGGTGTATTTCCCGGGCAGCAAGATCACCATGCTGCCCGAGGCCGTGATCGACCAGTTCACCCTGTCGGAGGGCCGCGACTGCCCCGCGCTGTCACTGTACATCGATCTCACGCCGGAACTCGTAATCGCCGGGACGTTTTCACGCGCAGAGCGGGTGCGCATCGCCCGCAATCTGCGCCACGACAGGCTCGATCGGGTATTCGATGAGACGGCGGTGGCTTCTGGTCGGGTGGACTCGGAGTTTGGCGAGGCGCTGCTGTTGCTGTACCGGCTGGCCGTCGGCCTGGAGCAGAGGCGCGGCAAGAGCGACGCGGGCGAGCAGCGGGTCGACTACAGCTTTCATGTCGAGGACGGCCGCGTGCGCATCGAGCCTCGGCGGCGCGGCGCGCCAACCGACAGGGTGGTGTCCGAACTGATGATCCTGGTGAACAGCACCTGGGCCCGGCAGCTGATGGCGGCGGATATTCCCGGCCTGTTTCGCGCCCAGGCCAACGGCAAGGTGCGCATGTCCACCGTGCCGGCGCCACATCAGGGGCTGGGCGTGGACGCCTACCTGTGGGCCAGCAGCCCGCTGCGGCGCTATGCAGACCTGGTGAACCAGCGTCAGCTGCTGGCAACACTCGCGGGGGACGCGCCGCCGTACGGGACCAAGGACGGCGTACTGTTCGAGATCCTGCGCGGCTTCGAGCTGGCCTACGATGCATATGCCGATTTTCAGCGCCAGATGGAGCGCTACTGGTGCCTGCGCTGGCTGCAGCAGGAGCAGGTCGAGGCGAGCGGCGCGGAAGTGGTGCGCGACGAGCTGGTGCGCATCGACCGGCTGCCGCTGGTCTGTCGTGTGCCTGCGCTGCCCTCGCTGGCGCCCGGCACGCGGGTACGCGTGGCCCTGTCGTCCATCGATCTGCTGGACCTGAGCGTGCGCTGCGACTATCGCGGGCGCGAGGACGCAGCCGACGCTGACACGGCGTCGCTGCGCGCATAGAATGTGGCGCAGATCCAATACCAGGGCGCATTGCATTTGCCCGATCAGACCCTGAGCGCTTTCGCGTTGCGGGCCGCCGTGCCCGCAGCCCGGCCGGTTTCCCGGCTGCCGTCTTCCACCGAGGTGCTCCCGGTGACGATGGCGATCTCGGTTCTGTTGCACGCGTTCGTCCTGTTGCTGACATTCAAGCCGCCCGAGGCGCCGGCGGGGCGCTTCAAGCCGCAGATCGACGTGGTGCTGGTCAATGCCCAGTCTTCCTCCAGGCCGGTCAAGGCCGATGCGCTGGCCCAGGTGAGCCTGGACGGCGGCGGCAACACCGAAGCCGACCGCCGCGCAAAATCCAACCTGCCGGCCGCCCGGAATCAGCAGCCCGCCGACAGCGTGCAGCTCGCCGCGCGCCGGGTTCAGCAGCTGGAGCAGGAAGCGCGCAGGCTGCTCGAGGTGGCCGGCAGCGAGACGCGCGCCGCGCCGCTCAACACCCCCGCCCAGCAGCCGCGCAGCCGTGACAAGCCCGAGGACGCGCAGCTCGACGCCCGGCAGATCCAGATCGCCAAACTGCAGGCGCAGATTGCCAGGGACTGGGAGGCGTATCAGAAGCTGCCGCGCCGCAAATTCATCGGCGCGCGCACCGAAGGCGTGGTTTACGCGGAGTACGTGGACAAGTGGCGACAGCGCATCGAGAGGGTCGGCACCGAGAATTTTCCGGAGGAAGCGCGCCGCCGCGGTCTGTACGGCTCGCTGCTGGTGACGGTGTCGATCCGGGCTGACGGCAGCGTGGAGAAGGTCGAGATCGAGCGTTCATCCGGACAGCCGGTGCTCGACCGTGCGGCGCTGCGCATCGTCGAGCTGTCGGGACCGTTCCCGGTGTTTCCCGCCGCGATTCGCGCCGAGGTGGACGTGCTGTCAATCACGCGCAACTGGTCTTTCCTCCGCAACGACTTGGCTATTACCGTCGAACAATGACCGACCGCTATGCGGTGATCGGGAATCCGGTCGCCCACAGCAAATCCCCGCAGATCCATGCGATGTTCGCCGAGCAGACCGGCCAGGACATCGACTATGTCCGCCTGCTCGCGCCACTCGACGGATTCGCCGCGACGGTGAGCGAGTTTTTTTCCGCGGGTGGGCGTGGCGCCAACGTGACCGTGCCATTCAAATTGCAGGCCCACGACCTCGCCCATCAGGTCACCCAGCGGGCGAAGGATGCCCGGGCCGCGAACCTGCTGAAGCATGAAGACGGCCGCATTGTCGCCGACAATACCGACGGAGCCGGCCTGCTGCGGGATCTCGAAGCAAATCTCGGCGTGATGCTGGAAGGCAAGCGCGTGCTTCTGATGGGCGCGGGCGGCGCTGCGCAGGGGGTGCTGATTCCGCTGCTGCAGGCGAGACCCACCATTCTCGCGATCGCCAACCGCACGGTGGACAAAGCGCTGCGCCTGGCCGAGAACCTGCGCCATCATCCCGACGGCGTACAAACGGTCGTGTCCGGCCAGGGATTCGCCGATCTCGCCGGCCAGCACTTCGACGTGGTAATCAATGCCACCGCGAGCAGCCTCGCCGACGATGTGCCGCCCCTGCCGGCGAAGATCTTCGCGCCCGGGGCGTTTGCCTACGACATGATGTACGGCAAGGGCCTTACCGCGTTTCTCGCCTACGCGCAGGCCCATGGCGCGGAGCGAGTGGCCGACGGGCTCGGAATGCTGGTCGAGCAGGCGGCGGAATCGTTCCTGATCTGGCGCGGCATCCGGCCGCAGACGGCGCCGGTGATCGCGGCGCTGCGCCGCGGCTGATGCGCCTCAGGCACGTCTGGCGCCTCGCGGGGCGCGCGGTGCTGCTGCTGCTCGCGGCACTGGTGGTGTACCAGGCATTTCTGTTCGGCCATGTCGTGTGGTGGATCTGGTTCAATCCCAACACCACGGCCTTCATGGAGCAGCAGCTCGAGGCACTGCGCGAGAAGCGGCCGAATGCGACGCTGGCGCATCGCTGGGTGCCGTATGAGCGCATCTCGCCGAATCTGAAGCGCGCTTTGATCGCCGCCGAGGATGCCAAGTTTCTCGACCACGAGGGCTTCGACTGGGAGGCGATCCAGAAGGCGGCCGAGCGCAACCTGAAACGCGGCAAGGTGGTGGCCGGCGGCTCCACCATCAGTCAGCAGCTCGCCAAGAACCTGTTTCTGTCCGGCAGGCGCAGTCCCGGGCGCAAGCTTCAGGAGGCGGCGATCACCGTGATGATCGAAACCGTGATGAGCAAGCGCCGCATCCTCGAGATCTATCTCAACGTGATCGAATGGGGCAACGGCGTGTTCGGCGCCGAAGCGGCTGCCCGCCATTATTTCGGCGTGAGCGCAGCCTCCCTCGATCCGTACCAGGCGGCGCGTCTCGCGGCGATGGTGCCCAAGCCGCGTTTCTACGACAGGGTGCGCTCGACGCCGCTGCTGGAACAGCGCACGGCGACGATCCGTGCCCGCATGTACCAGGTTACGGTGCCGCGCTAGCGGCTGCGTATAATCCGGCGCACAAGCATGCTGATCCATCCCAACTTCGATCCTGTGGCATTGCAGCTCGGCCCGGTGGCGGTGCGCTGGTACGGGCTGATGTATCTGGCGGCATTTGCCTTCGTCCTCATCCTCGGGCGCAATCGCATCCGCAACCAGCCCTGGCTCAATGTCAGCGTGCGGGACCTGGACGACATGCTGTTTCTCGGCGTGCTCGGCGTGATCGTCGGCGGGCGTCTCGGCTACGTGCTGTTCTACAAGCCGATGGAGTATCTCTACGACCCGGTGCGCATCTTCTTCGTGTGGGAAGGCGGCATGTCGTTTCATGGCGGCTTTCTCGGTGTGTTGATCGCCATGTGGTGGTTCGCCCGCTCGCGCAAGAAGCGCTGGCTGGAGATCACCGACTTCATCGCACCGCTGGTGCCGCTGGGTCTGGGCGCAGGCCGGCTCGGCAATTTCATCAACGCCGAACTGTGGGGCCGCCCGACGGACCTGCCCTGGGGCATGGTGTTTCCCAAGGTCGACAACCTGCCGCGGCATCCCTCGCAACTCTACGAGTTCCTGCTCGAGGGACTGGTGCTGTTCGCGCTGCTGTGGCTTTTCTCCCGGCGCTGGCGGCCGCTGGGGGCGGTGTCGGCGGTGTTCCTGATCGGATACGGACTGCTGCGCTTTCTGGTTGAATTCTCGCGCGAGCCCGACAGCTTCCTCGGCCTGCTCGCACTGAACCTGAGCATGGGCCAGTGGCTCAGCCTGCCGATGGTGTTGGCCGGCATCGGCCTGCTCGTCTGGGCCAACCGCCAACCGTTGAATGCGCCCGGCAAAAGGGTTTAGAATCCGCACCCTCTGATTTCCGGTCAGGCCGGATCAGCGCCGAAACACACATCGGGGACGTAGCGCTCAGCTGGGAGAGCGTCGCGTTCGCAATGCGAAGGTCGGGAGTTCGACCAGGCGATCGCTGATCGCTTGGGACGCCGCACCGCCTGAGCGAGGTGGCGGTCCTGAAACGCATGCGTTTCAGGACGTGGAGGTCGTGGAGGCAACGCGAACTCCACGCAACCTCCTCGTCGCCTCCTTCGACGTGCGGCACTGGCCAGGTAATGTGCGGGTAATGTTAGGGTAAGAACGAATTTCGGGGACGTAGCTCAGCTGGGAGAGCGTCGCGTTCGCAATGCGAAGGTCGGGAGTTCGATCCTCCTCGTCTCCACCAAATAAAAAAGCCACCCCTCGCGGGTGGCTTTTTGTTTGATGCAGATGCAGGGGGTGAGCCCTCCC
>CALJLA010000245.1 GCA_937983055.1 uncultured Pseudomonadota bacterium | reverse complement strand
GAGCGCCACCGCGCCCGCGCCCGCCAGCACCGCCAGCCTGCCTTTCGGCACCGGCGCCGGCCGGCCGGCCGCGTCGTTGCCAGCGACGCTGCCCTCGTACACATAGGCAAAGCAGGCGTGCCCGTCGGGCACGTCGATGCGAAATGCCGCGCCCGGCGCCACCCTGGCGTCAAGCAGGCGCACCGGCGTCAGCGTGCCGGCGGCGCCCTGCACGCCGAAGGCCTCGCCGGCGATCACCCGCGCCTCGACGCCGTCGGCGTGCGCGCTGGCGATGCGCCCGGCGGACACGTCCTGGTAGCGCGGCGCCGTCATCTTGAGCCGCCCGGGCAGGTTCACCCAGAGCTGGAATCCGCGCAGCCGGCCGTCGGCGCGCTCCGGCATCTCGGAATGGATGATGCCGCGGCCGGCGGTCATCCACTGTACGTCGCCGGCGGCAATCACGCCCTGGTTGCCCACCGAGTCGGCGTGGCGCACCCGGCCTTCGAGCATGATCGTCACGGTCTCGAAACCGCGGTGGGGATGGTCCGGAAAGCCGGCGATCCAGGCTTCCGGGTCGTCGGAGCCGAACTCATCGAGCATCAGAAAGGGATCGATCAGGTCGAGCTGTGGCGTGCCGATCACGCGCTTGAGCTTGACGCCCGCGCCATCGGTGGCGGCCATGCCGGCGACGGTTTTCGAGATATGACGCATATGCTGCCTGCAATCGTGTCGGTCCGGACGGAATTATGCCTGCTCGCGCCGGCAATGGCGCCGCAGCGGCGTGAAGCCGCCTCCACTACCATGTAGGCGCCGCCAATCACCCGACACGGATTCATAACGCGATGACCGGACCGCAGATCATCATTGCAGCCATCCTCACCGGCATGGTCGTGCTGTTCATCTGGGGACGGTGGCGGCACGACTTCGTCGCCGTCGCCGCGCTGCTCGCCTGCGTGCTGGCCGGGCTGGTGCCGGCCAGCGACGCCTTTCACGGCTTCGGTCACCCGGCGGTGGTCACGGTGGCCGGCGTGCTGATCCTGAGCGGCGCCCTGCAGTCGACCGGAGCCGCCGCCAGCCTGGCGCGCCTGGTTCTGCCCGATACGGAAAACATGCTGGCGACGCTGGCGGCGCTGACGCTGCTGGCGGCGGTGCTGTCGGCATTCATGAACAACGTCGGCGCGCTCGCCCTGCTGATGCCGGTGGCGCTGCAGATCGCCGCGCGGCGCAAGCTGCCCGCGGGCCGGCTGCTGATGCCGCTTGCCTTCGGCTCGATCCTCGGCGGCACCACCACGCTGATCGGCACCCCGCCGAACCTGATCGTCTCCGGCTTTCGCGGGCAGACCGGCGCCGGCACTTTCACCATGTTCGACTTCAGCCCGGTCGGCATCGTGGTCACGCTCGCCGGTCTCGCCTTCATCGTGCTGTTCGGCTGGCGGCTGGTGCCGGTGCGCAGCGGCGCCGGCGCGGAGTCCTTCGATACCGGCACCTATCTTACCGAGGCGCGCGTGCCGGAGAAGTCAAAGGCCGACGGCAAGACGCTGGCGGAGGTGGAAGAAGCGCTCGACGAGGCCGACGCGCAGATCGTCGGCCTGCTGCGCGACGAGGTGCGCATTCCGGCGCCCGGCCCGGCCCGCCGCATCCGCGCGGGCGACATTCTGGTGATCGAGGCGGAGCCGGACGCGCTCGCCGAGGCGCTGTCGGTGCTCGGCCTGCAGCTCGAGGAGGACGTGCGCAGGCGCGATGGCGACGCCGGGAAGAAAGACGCGGCGGCGCAATCCGGCAAGGACGGCGACGCCGGCGGCGAGACCGACGAAGAAGCGGGCGACGGGGAGTCCGCGGTGAAATCTGGCGACGTCACCCTGATGGAAGTCGCCCTGCTGCCCGGCTCGATGCTGGCCGGACGCTCTGTCACCGATATCCGGCTGCGCGCCCGTCTCGGCATTAACCTGCTGGCGGTGTCGCGCCAGGGGCGGCGCGAGCATACGCGGCTGCGCTCGATGGCGCTGCGCGAGGGCGACGTGCTCCTGCTGCAGGGCGACGAAGGCGCGCTCGCCGAGTTCGCGGCGCAGTACGGCGGCGTGCCGCTGGCCGACCGCCCGCTGCAGATTCCGCGCAAGCGCGAGGCGATGCTGGCCGGCGCGGCGATGCTGGTGGGCGTAGTGCCGGCCGCCTTCGGCCTGGTGCCGGCGGCGCTGTCCTTCGCCGGTGCCGCGCTGCTGACCGTGCTGCTCAAGCTGCTGCCGGCACGGCGTTTCTACGAATCGGTGGACTGGTCGGTGGTAGTGCTGCTGGGCGCGCTGATTCCGGTGGCGCAGGCGCTGGACGCCACCGGCACCGCCGGGCTGTTGGCCGACTTCCTGGTCGATCGTGTCGCCGCCGGGCAGGCGGTGGTGGCGCTGGCGCTGATCCTGGTGGCGACGATGACGCTGTCGGATTTCATGAACAACGCCGCCACCGCGGCGGTGATGTGCACCATCGCAATCGGCACCGCCGGCAGCCTGGGCGTGAGCGCCGACCCGTTCCTGATGGCGGTGGCGGTGGGCGCGTCCTGCGCCTTGCTCGCCCCGATCGCGCACCAGAACAACACGCTGATTCTCGGCCCCGGCGGATTCCGCTTCGGCGACTACTGGCGCCTCGGCCTGCCGCTGGAGATCGTCATCGTCGCGGTGTCCCTGCCGGCGATTCTGATGGTGTGGCCGCTGTAGGCGCGTCAGTCCGCCGCGGGCGCCGCGCGGCGTATCTCGAGCACGCCCCCCTTCATGTGAAGGTCGCGCTGCGGGAACGGAATCTCGATGCCGTGCCGGGCGAATTTCTCGTAGATCGCGAAGTTGAGCGCGCTGACGAGCCGCCCCTTGCGGTGCATCAGGCTGGCAGTCCAGGCGCGCAGCTCGAAGTTCACCCCGCTGTCGCCGAAGCCGGTCAGGCAGACGTTCGGCGCCGGATCCTTCAGCACCTCCGGCTCGGCCTCCGCCACTTCCAGCAGCAGCTTCTCGACCGCCCGCGCGTCGCTGCCATAGGCCACCGACACCGGAATGCGGAAGCGCACCCGGTTGTCGTTGTACTTCCAGTTGATTACGTTGTCCGAGATGAACTTCGAATTGGGCACGATGATGGCGATGTTGTCGTTGGTGAGCACCGTGGTCGCGCGCGCGCCGATTTCGATCACGTCGCCGGAGACTTCGCCCACCTCGATGCGGTCGCCGATCTTGACCGGCCGCTCGAACATGATGATCAATCCGGCGAAGAAGTTGCTGACCACGGTCTGCAGCCCGAAACCCGCGCCGATGCCGATGGCGCCGGCGAACACCGTCAGGGTGGTGAGATCGATGCCGGCGGTGCTCACGATCACCAGAAAACCGAACAGCAGCACCAGGTAGCGCAGGATGGTGCCCACGGCGAGGCGCGCGCCGTAGTCGAGCTTCGGTCGCATCAGCAGGCGGTGGGCGATCCACAGCTGCAGCTTCTTCGCGACCCACAGCAGCACCACGATCAGCACCACGAAGTAGATCACCGACCACACCGTGATCAACGTGTTTTCGGTCTGCACGATCGGCACTTCGAGTACCGTGCGGACGTTCTGCAGCAGTTCGGACAAGCGGTCCATGGCGCGCCTCCGGGATACCTTGATCGGTCGCACAGTCTTGCCAGATTGGCGCGCGGGACACAAGTACCGCGCCCGCGCGCCCGCCCCGAACCAAAACGGATACACTCGAAGCGAAAGACGTCCTGCAGCGCCAGAACGATCATGCATCTTCACGGAGGCTTTCATCGCTGCCGGTCCCGGACTGACAGCGCAACCGCCTGCGCCTAGACGGCGGTGGTCCGTGCCCGCGCCGGCGGCGGCCTTGCCGCCACGCCGCCCGCACGGGCGGATGCGCTGGTTGCCGGGGCTGCTGCTGGCCGCGCTCGCCGTGTTCTGCGACGCCCGCGCGGAGGACGCGCCGGCACCAGTGCCCGGCTTCGAGGCACTGGAAGCCGCCGGCGCGGTTATCCGCGACATCCGCGTGGTGACGCTCGACATCTTCAATCTGGACGACCCGCGGGAGAACAACGCGCTGTTCCGCTTCGCCAACCGGCTCAACGTGGTGACCCGCGAAAGCGTGATCCGGCGCCAGCTGCTGTTCGAGGTGGGCGAACCGGTGTCGGTGCGGCTGATCGAGGAAACCGAGCGTCTGCTGCGCAGCAACAGCTACCTCCAGGATGTGAGCATCCGGCCGGTGGCCTACGAGGCCGGCGGCGCTGACATCGAGGTGCGCACCCGCGATGCCTGGACGCTGGAGCCGAGCTTCAGCTTCAGCCGCGAAGGCGGCGAGAACACTACCGGTCTGTATCTTTCGGAAAGCAACCTGCTCGGCACCGGCGTGTCGGTGAGCCTGGACCGCAAGTCCGACGTCGACCGCACCGGCACCATCTTCGACGTCTCCCATCCGAATGCCTTCGGCGGTCGCACGCAGCTCGGCTATCAGTACGCGAGTTTTGACGACGGCGAGCGCCACACCACCTCGGTGATCCGCCCGTTCTACGAGCTGGACGCGCGCTGGTCGGCCGGCATGAGCGCAGGCCTCGACGACCGCATCGAGTCGATTTTCCAGGGCGGCAGAATCCGCAGCCAGTACCAGCGGGTGACCCGCAGCGGCCAGGTGTTCGGCGGCTGGTCGGCCGGCCTGGTGGATGGCTGGGCGCGACGCTACACGGTGGGCCTGCGCTATAGCGAGGACGACTACACCCTGGTACCGGGCCTGCCAGCGCCGGCGGCGCTGCCGGACGACCGACGGCAGGTGGCGCCATTTCTGCGCTTCGAGGCGATCGAGGACGATTTCAAGGAATTGCGCAACCGCAACAAGATCGAGCGACCGGAGTATTTTGAGTTCGGCATCGTGTCGCGGCTGGAGATCGGCCGCGCCCTCACCGCACTCGGTTCGACGGATGATCTGTGGCGGTACAGTGCCTCGGTCAGCAACGGTTTCGAATTCGGCGCGAGCGACGTGTTCGGCTCGCTTTCGACCTCCGGCGAATATGGCGACGGCGGCGGCCGCAACCAGATCGCGAGCACCGGGTTCCAGTACTACCTGCCGACCAGCAAGCGCAGCCTGTTCTTTACCTCGCTCAGTCTGGCGAAGATCCGTAATCCGGACTCAAACCGGTTGCTGGAAATCGGCGGCGACAACGGTCTGCGCGGCTATCCGCTGCGCTACCAGCGCGGCGAGCAGCGGGTGCTGCTGACGGTGGAGCAGAGAGCCTACAGCGACTGGTACCCGTTCCGGCTGTTTCGCGTCGGCGGCGCGGTGTTCGTTGACGTCGGCCGTGCCTGGGTAGGCGAGCCTTCCGACGTGCCGGCGGTCCACCGCGGCTGGCTCAGCAACATCGGCATCGGCGCGCGGCTGCTCAGCACCCGCTCCGCCTCGGGCAAGGTCTTTCATATCGACCTGGCGTTTCCCTTCCACGACGACCCGGGCATCGACAAGGTGCAGTTCCTGTTCAAGAACAGGATCGAGTTCTGACTGGGGCGCTCAGGAATCACGCCACCACAGCACCAAGATCACCGCCAGCGCGATCGCCGCCGCCAGGCGCAGGAGCTGCCCGGGCGTGAGCTGCACCGTGCGCGCGCGCAGTGCGGCCTGCAGCGCCGGGTCGGCGGCGATGAAACGCTCGACGAAGCCCTTGGCCTGGCGCAGTTCGCTGCCGTGCGCCGCGCGCACGAGCCTGATCGCCTCGATCTTGCGCCCCTGCTGCAGCGCCGCCAGCGCCTGGGGCGGCATCTCCAGTTCGCCGCGCCCGCCGGTTGCATCCGTCTCCGCCATGCTGCCTCCCGTTCCCGCCCGGGCGAACGACCGCGCCGGCCGTCAGTTCCCGTTGTCCACCACCACCGCCGACACCGGCAGCAGCCGCTCGCGCACCTGCCACAGCGGCTGCAGGTCGCGGCCGCAGCGGAGCAGCGCCTCGGAGAACAGCCGCACCGCGTCGGCGCAGTTCAGCTGCAGGTCGTAACCCAGCTTCTCGCGGCAGTCGCTCGCGGAAAAGATCAGGCCAGTGACCCTCACGCGCAGAGTCGCCTGGCCGGGTGCTGCGCCGCCGTCGGGCCGGTAGTTGCCGATCAGTTCCAGCGTCTTGTCATGGGTGTCCGGGCACCCCAGCACCACGCCGTCGGCGAGCCCGCCCGGCACCGACACCAGCAGGTCCTGCGACTTCGAATAGGGACTCCACGGTCCGCGGCGCTCGAGCGCCATCGCGCGGATCTTTTTGCTGACGTCGCTCTCCGGATCGAGCGGCTCCAGCCGGCGCGGCCACTCGGCCTGATCGGAAGCGCCGGCGGCCTCGAGCGCGGCGATGGTCTGCTGCTGCTCGGCGATTTTCGCTTTCAGCGCATCCACGCCCGGCGCCGCCTCCTCTCCGGAGGCGGCGGCCCCATCCAGCCGCCACACCGGGTAGAGCAGGCCGATGAGAAACATGCCGGCGAGAATCACGATGATCACGCCTTCGACCGACACCACGCCAAGCACGCTGGCCTTGCCCTGGCCGGCCGCCAGGTCGCGACGAAATTCCGGGTTCAGGATCAGCGCGAGCACCAGCGCGGCGAGCAGCACGCCGCACAGGCCCGACACCAGCACCGGCCACCAGGTCAAGTCGCGCCCTCCCTCGCCGGAATGGATCCGCCCGCGCTCAAAGGGCCGACAGTCCGCCGTCGGCGCAGTAAACGCCGCCGGTGCAGATGCTGGAGTCGTCGCAGGCGAGAAACAGCATGAGGTTCGCGATCTCCTTCACCGTGCCATAGCGCTTGAGCGGCAGGCCGGCAAGAATCGCCTCGCGCGCCTTTTCCGGCGCGCCGGGCGAGCGGCCTTCCTCGATATTGCGGATCATCCGCGTCTCGGTCGGGCCAGGCAACACCGCGTTGACGCGGATGTTCATCGGCGCGCATTCCACCGAGGCGGTGCGCATCAGCCCGATCTCGGCGTGCTTGCTGGCAATGTAGGCCGAGTTGCCCTGTCCGCGCGCCTTGATGCCGCCGATGGACGAGGTGATGACGATGCTGCCGCCGCCGCGCTTGCGAATCGCGGGAATCGCGTACTTGAGCCCCAGGAACACGCCGCGCACGTTCACCGCCATCACCTGGTCGTAGGTGTCGACGGAATAGTCCACGATCGGCGCGCTCATGCCTTCGACCCCGGCGTTGGCAAGAAAGACATCGACGCCGCCGAAGCCGTCCTCGGCGGCCTCGATCAGCCGCTCGTTGTCCTCGGGGCGCGCCACGTCGGTCACCCGGTACTGCGCGCGCCCGGCGCCGGCCAGTTTCACCGCTTCCTGCAGCGCCTGCTCGTTGCGTCCGGCCAGCATCAGCTTCGCGCCCTCGGCCGCGAACAGCTTCACCACCGCCAGCCCGATGCCGCTGCCGGCGCCGGTCAGCACCACCACCTTGTCGTCGAGTCGTCCCATCGCGCCCAGCTCCTTCCCTCGTCATGTTATTCGGGTGCGCGCCGCAGTTGCGGGCCTGCCGGCCCGAGAATACCGCGATCGCGATGCAGATGCGTTAACCTCGGCGCATGGACCCCACCGATCTGTCGCAGCGCAGCGCGTCGCGCGCCGGCCTGCGGGCGCTGCCACCCTTCGCGCGCGGAGCGATCGCGGCGCTGCTCCACACGCTCAATGCGCTGTTCTGGTGCGTGCCGCTGTTCGCGGCGGCGCTGCTCAAGCTGGTGTTGCGGGCGCCGGCGGCGCGCGCCGCCACCGACCGGCTGCTCAACGGCATCGCCCACCGCTGGATCGACTGCAACAGCGCCTGGATGCGGCTTACCCAGGATACCCGCTGGGACGTGCAGGGGCTGGAGCACCTGGCGCCGCAGGGATGGTACCTGGTGGGCTGCAACCATCAGTCATGGGCCGACATCTTCGTGCTGCAGCGCCTGCTCAACCGGCGCATTCCGCTGCTGAAATTCGTGCTCAAGCAGCAGCTGATCTACGTGCCGGTGATCGGGCTGGCCTGGTGGGCGCTGGATTTTCCATTCATGCGCCGCTATTCGCGCGCCTACCTCGAGCGTCATCCCGAGATGCGCGGGCGCGACTTGGAGGCCACCCGCCGGGCCTGCGAGAAATTCCGGCGCACGCCCACCAGCGTGATGAGCTTCGTCGAGGGCACGCGCTTCGCGCCGGCCAAGCACCGCGCGCAGCAATCGCCCTATCGCCATTTGCTCAGGCCCAAGGCGGGCGCGCTGTCGCAGGCGCTCGGCGTGCTGGGCGAGCGCTTCAGCTGGTTTCTCGACGTCACCATCGTCTATCCGCAGGGCGCGCCTTCGTTCTGGCGCTTCCTGTGCGGCGCCGTGCCCGAGGTGGTGGTGCACATTCACCGCCGGCCGATCCCGCCGGCGCTGCGCGAAGGCGACGAGGTCGCCGATCCGCGGTTCCGCGGCCGCGTCGAGGAATGGCTGGAGACGCTGTGGCGCGACAAGGACCGCGAAATCGACGGGCTGCTCTCGCAACGCAGCGGGTCCGCACCCACGGGATGACACCCGGCCCCGTGCCATGCTAGAAACCGGCATCCGCGCCGCCACGAACCGTTCATGCCACTCATCCCGATCGAAGCCTATCTGACCTTTCTCGCCGCGAGCGTGGTGCTGGCGCTGGCGCCCGGGCCGGACAATATCTTCGTGCTCACCCAGTCGGCGATGCATGGACGCAGGGCCGGCCTGCTGGTCACGCTCGGCCTGTGCACCGGGCTGCTGGTGCACACCGGCGCGGTGGTGTTCGGGGTGGCGGCGATCTTCCAGGCTTCGGCGCTCGCCTTTACCGCGCTCAAGCTGGCGGGCGCCGCCTACCTGCTGTACCTCGCCTGGGGCGCGTGGCGATCGGCGGCGGCGGCCGTCGAGACGCGCGGCGACGTGGCGCTGGACGGCTGGCAGCTGTACCGGCGCGGCATCGTCATGAATGTCACCAATCCCAAGGTGTCGATTTTCTTTCTGGCGTTTCTGCCGCAGTTCGCCGATCCGGCGCGCGGCAGCCTGGCGCTGCAACTGACGGCCCTGGGCGCCGGCTTCCTGGCGGCGACCCTGCTGGTGTTCGGCGGCTTCGCGCTGCTGGCCGGTTCGATCGGCCGCTGGGTCGCCGGGTCGCGGCGCGCGCGGCTCGTCATCAACCGCACGGCGGCGCTGATCTTCGCCGGGCTCGCGCTCAGGCTGGCGACCGCGCAGCGCTGAAGGCAGCGCAACCGCTTATCGAACAAAGGGGGAGACATGAACCGCAAGCACGACCGCCCGGCGGCACCCGCCATCCGGGCCGCCGCCGAAGCAATGTGGCAGGAGCTTCCCGCGCATCTGAACGGCGCCTACTCCAAGCTGCTGGTGCGGCCGGAAACCTGCGGCGCGAAAAGCATCGATTACCGCATCTCGGTATACCAGCCGCGCGGCTATGTGGAACCGCACCGCCACCGCATCCAGGAGCAGGTCTACCACATCCTCGAGGGCGAGGCGCTGGTCGAGCTCGACGGGGAACGCCGGGTGGTGCGACGGGACGACGTGATCTTCATCCCGCCCGGCACCGAGCATGCGATCTACAACACCGGCATGGGCGACCTGCGCTTCATCGTCGTTACTTCGCCCGCAGACGAGTAGGCCGCGCGCCCCTTGCATCCGGCGGGACCGGCCCCATCTGCGGCTTGAGCCGCCCGGCCTGACGCCGGGCAGCGGCCTGCGGTTCAACGTCAACCCGATCCTGCATCCATGTCTGCCCTCCGCACCGTCGTCTGCGCCGCCTGCTTCGTGATCGCCATGCTGTCCCCGCCGGCCGCGGCGGGAATGCCGCCGGTGGTCGGGGACGGCAGCGTGCCGACACTGGCGCCGCTGCTGGAAAAGGTAACGCCCGCGGTGGTGAACATCGCGGTGCTGTCGCGCGCGCCAGAGGAAGACAACCCGCTGCTGCAGGACCCGTTCTTCCGCCGCTTCTTCGGCCTGCCGGAGCGGCCGCGCGCGCAGGTTTCCGCCGGCTCGGGCGTGATCGTCGACGCGGTCCGCGGCCTGGTGCTCACCAACCACCATGTGATCCGCCAGGCGCAGCAGGTCGTGGTCACGCTGAAGGACGGCCGCGAGCTGCAGGCGGAATTGCTCGGGTCGGACGCCGGCACCGACATCGCGCTGCTGAAGATCGCGCCCGACAATCTCACGGCGATCGAATGGGCCGACTCCGACGCGCTGCGGGTGGGCGATTACGTGCTGGCGATCGGCAACCCCTTCGGCCTGGGCCAGACGGTGACTTCGGGCATCGTCAGCGCGCTCGGCCGCAGCGGCCTCAATATCGAAGGCTACGAAGATTTCATCCAGACCGACGCCTCGATCAATCCCGGCAATTCCGGCGGCGCCCTGGTCGACCTGCACGGGCGGCTGGTCGGCATCAACACCGCGATCATCGGCCCGGCCGGCGGCAACGTCGGCATCGGCTTCGCGGTGCCGAGCAACATGGCGCGGGCGGTGATGGCGCAGCTTGCGCAGCACGGCGAGGTGCGCCGCGGCGTGGTGGGCTTAAGCACGCAGGAGCTCACGCCCGCACTGGCGCAGGCGCTGGGGCTGGAGGCCGCGCACGGCGCGGTGGTGGTCGAGGTCGCACCGCGCTCGCCGGCGGCGCGTGCCGGGGTCGAAGTGGGCGACGTGGTGCTTTCGCTGAACGGCCGCCCGGTGCGCGGCTCGGCAGATCTGCGCAACCAGGTCGGCCTGCTGCCGATCGGCGAGACGGTCGAACTGCGGCTGCTGCGCGACGGCCGGCCGCGCACTGCGCGCATGCAGGTGGAAGCGCCGCCCAGCGCCGCCGCGCGCGGCGAGATTCAGCTCAGGGAACTGGCCGGCGCCACTGTCGGCACGCTGGAAGACCGCCGCGGCCGCGACGCCGGCGTGCTGGTGGTGAAGGTCGAGCCGGGCAGCAGTGCCTGGCGCCACGGCCTGCGCCCGGGTGACCTCATCATCGCGCTCAACCGCAGCAAGATCGCCAACACCAGGGACCTGGCGGCGGCGATGAAGGCAAGCGGCCGCCTGGTGCTGCGGGTGGTGCGCGGCGAGTACATCTTCTCGATCGTGTTGCGCCGCGAGTAGCGCGGCTCAGTCGCGCGTGAAGCGCAGGATGCTGCCGCGCGGCGCCTCGGCCGCCGCAGCGCCGAAGGGCAGTGCGGACTGCGCGTACCCGTGCCCGCGCATCAGCGCTGCGAAGCGCCCGCGCTGGGCCCGTCCCGGATCGGCAACGATCACCTCGGTGCGGGCATGGGCGTGGCGCCCGATGAAGCCGGCCAGCAGCGCCGGCTGATCGGGCTCGTACAGCAGGTCGGCGCCGATGATCAGGTCGAAGCGGCCCAGCGCCGGACAGGCTTCCTGCCAGCGCGCGCGATGGAAAGGAATCGGCGCGAGGCCGTTCAGCGCGCAGTTGTAGGCGAGAAACTCGCCGGCCAGCGGATGATGGTCGCAGGCAATAACTTCGGCGCCACGGCGCCTGAGCGCGAGACTGGGCAGCGCCAGCCCGCAGCCGACCTCGAGCACCCGCCGGCCATTCACCGCGAAGCACTGCATCTGCTCGGCAAGCGCCACGCCGGCCGGCCACACCACGCCGAACAGCGACCAGGTGGCCGGCGCCACGCCAAGACGCTCGCTTTCGCCTTGCGGGTCGAAGTATTGCTGGCGGTCGGCCAGCACACGCAAGCGGAATTCGTCGCCGCCGACGCGCACGCTGAGTTCAGTGACGGCGTAGCCGGTCATGCGGAATGCTCGCGGACGAAATTCTCGGCCGCCGTCGCGAAGCGGCCCGTCCGGCACGGATGGAAAAGGGCGGCCAGCATACCGGGAAAGCAGCCCGCCGGTGAGAGAATATCGGGCAGCGCCGGCGTCGAGCCCGCGCTAAAGTAGAGTTACTGAAGACAACGGGAGGAGCGCAATGAAAGGCGTAGTGTTTCCAGGCGACCGCAAACTCGAAGTTCTGGATTTTCCCGACCCCACGCCCGGGCCGGGGGAAGTGGTGCTGGAGATCAAGGCTTCGGGCATGTGCGGCAGCGACCTCAAGTTCTACCGCGCGGTGGGTGGCGCATCGTCGCTCGGGCTGGGCAAGGTAAGCGGGCCCATCATCGCCGGCCACGAGCCCTGCGGCGTGGTGGTGGCGGTCGGCGCCAACGTGCCGGAAAACCAGGCGAAGGTCGGCATGCGGGTGATGCAGCACCACTACCGGGGCTGCGGTGTGTGCGAGCATTGCTCCACCGGCTGGATGCAGCTGTGCGTGGAAGGCGTCAAGGAAGTCTACGGCGCCACCGGCCACGGCGCGCATGCGCGCTACATGAAGTGTCCGGCGCGCACCCTGGTGCCGCTGCCCGATGAGCTGTCGTTCGAAACCGGCGCGGCGATCTCCTGCGGCACCGGCACCGCCTGGGGCGCGCTGCACCGGCTGGGCCTGCAGGGCGATCACACCATCGCGATCTTCGGCCAGGGGCCGGTCGGACTGTCGGCCACCCAGCTTGCCGCCGCCATGGGCGCACGGGTGATCGCGCTCGACGTCAACGACGCGCGGCTCGCGCGGGCGAAGGAATTCGGCGCCGACCTGCTGATCAACCCGACCAAGACCGACAACGTCGTGCAGGCCATCCGCGACGCCACCCACGGGCGCGGCGTGCACGCCTCGCTGGACGCCTCGTCGTCGCCGGAAGCGCGCGCGCAAGCGGTGAAGTCCGTGCGCACCTGGGGCAAGGCCTGCTTTGTCGGCGAAGGGAACAACGTCACGCTCGACGTCAGCAACGATCTGCTGCGCCGGCAGGTGACGCTGATAGGCTCGTGGACCTTCTCCACCGTCGGCCAGGGCGACTGCGC
>CALJLA010000244.1 GCA_937983055.1 uncultured Pseudomonadota bacterium | reverse complement strand
ACGGCTTGCGCGGGCGCGTGGCGGTACGATGGACTCTTGCAGGATTCCTGTCACTGCTTCTCGCTTACGTCGGCAGCCGCCTCGTTCTAGAGGTAATTCTCGGTCGCTGATTGCGCGGCGCGATTCAGGCGGACGGTTCGCTTAACTTTTCACGGAGGAAGTCACAAGACTTGGAAGACATTCCGATCTATGCGCTGGTAATCGTGTTTGTTGTACTCCTAATGCTGTCCGCGTTCTTTTCCATATCGGAAACCAGCATGATGGCCCTCAACCGGTACAAGTTGAGGCATCTGGCGCGAAACGGCCATCGCGGCGCTCAGCGCACCGCAAGGCTACTTGAGCGCACCGACAGGCTGCTGGGCGTCATCCTGCTGGGCAACAATCTGGTGAATACTGCTGCGGCCGCGCTTGTCACCATGATCTCGATTCGGATGGTGGGACAGGGTGAGCTCGCGTTAACGATTGCAACGCTGGTAGTAACCGCCGCAATTCTGATCTTCAGTGAGATTACGCCGAAGGTCATTGGGGCCAGCCATCCGGAGAAGATTGCATTCCCAGCCAGCTTCATTTTGTCGCCTCTGCTGAGACTGGCTTATCCGATCGTCTGGTTTGCAAACATTTTCGTTGCAGGATTGTTGTGGCTCACGCGCCTGAAGCATCTGGGCGCTCAAGAGCACACGTTGAGCCCGGAGGAACTGCGCACCCTTGTGCTTGAAGGCGGCAACTTCCTGCCACAGAAGCACCAGAACATTCTTCTCAATCTCTTCGATCTTGAGTCGATTCGGGTTGAGGATGTGATGACGCCCCGAAGCAAGATCGAGGCAATTAACATCAGTTCACCGCCCGAGGATCTGCGGCACCAAATCTCCACCTCTAATCACACTCGCATTCCGGTGTATCGCGACCGTCCAGAGGAGATCATCGGCATCATTCACGTGCGCAAGGTGCTCAATCTTTCAGAGGGTGACGAAATCGATGCCGGCACGCTTCAGGAAATCATGCGGGCGCCGTACTTCATCCCGATGGGGACGCCCCTTCTGACCCAGCTGCAGAACTTCCAGGATCAGCAGGACCGCATCGGGTTGGTCGTGGATGAGTACGGTGAGTTAATGGGGCTGCTGACACTGGAGGACATACTCGAGGAGATTATCGGCGAGTTCACTACGCAGTCACCGTTGCGCACCGCCCAGTTCAAGCCGCAGGAGGATGGCACCATCGTGGCGGAAGGAGGCAGTCTGCTGCGTGACATAAACCGGCAGCTTGGGTTCAACTTTCCATTAGGCGGGCCGAAAACCCTCAATGGACTGATACTCGAACATCTCGAGGACATACCCGAACCCGGTACGTCGCTGAGATTGGGCGGCCACACCGTAGAGATCCTTCAGACACAGGATCGGGTAGTGAAGTCCGTACGCCTGATGCCCCCCAATCAGACCCAATAATCAATGACTTCCGCCTTTACAATGGGTACATTTAGGGTGCATGATGATGCAGTTCGAGCCATCGGGCAGTTAATGGTAGCGTCCGTTACTCAGACCCTCGCGACGTGCCTCCTTCGCGCATCCGGCGCGATTGGTGGGTCCATCGTCCTCCGCGGCGGCAGTCGTCGCGGCAAGCCCTACAACCCGGCACTTTGTTTGCTCTGGCCCCCTAGATTGGTCCCAGCCAGTGAACCGGCGCATCCTGCGGTACGCGCGATGGCTTTGCCAGCAAACCTGTCGCTGGCGCCGGCCCGGCTCTGGTGGGCAGTACCGACTCTGCCAGCATCAGCTTAGAAAGGATTCCAAATGGCAACTGCAGCGGCGGCCGCCAAGAAGGACTTCAAGGAATACAGCTTCACTTGGGAAGGCAAGGACAAAGCCGGCAAGCTCCTCAAGGGAGAAATGCGGGCCGGCGGCGAGAACGTAGTGACCTCCACTCTACGCCGCCAGGGAATCACTGTACTCAAGGTAAAGCGGCAGCGCGCCGGCATAGGCGGCAAAGTGACGGACAAAGACGTCACGTTCTTTACCCGGCAACTCGCAACCATGATGAAGGCGGGAGTGCCCTTGCTCCAGGCCTTCGACATCGTTGGCAAAGGACACTCGAACCCCGCCGTGGCGAAACTGCTCATGGATATCCGAGGCGACGTGGAGACCGGCACCAGCCTGAGCGTGGCTTTCAGAAAATACCCGCTGTACTTTGACGCGCTTTTCTGCAACCTCGTAGCTGCCGGCGAGGCCGCGGGTATTCTCGACAACCTGCTCGACCGCTTGGCAACCTACAAAGAGAAGATCCTCGCGATCAAGAGCAAGATCAAGTCTGCGCTTTTTTATCCGGTGTCAATTATCGTCGTGGCGTTCGTCATCACGGCCATCATCATGATTTTCGTGATCCCCGCCTTCAAGGAGCTATTCACCAGTTTCGGTGCCGATCTCCCCGCGCCGACCCTCATGGTCATGGGGATATCGGATTTCTTTGTCGAGTGGTGGTGGGCAATCTTCGGAGGCATCGGACTGACGGTTTGGTTCTTCTTCTTCACCTGGAAGCGTTCGGTGCGCATGCAGCAGGTGATGGACAGACTGATGCTGAAGCTCCCGATTTTCGGCGCCGTGATCCGCAAGGCAACTATTGCTAGATGGACACGAACGCTGTCTACGATGTTCGCCGCAGGCGTTCCCCTGGTAGAAGCACTCGAGTCGGTTGGGGGCGCATCGGGGAATTACGTCTATTACGAGGCCACGCGCAAGATTCAGGCGGATGTCAGCACAGGCACCAGCCTCACCGTCGCCATGCAAAGCACTGAAGTCTTCCCGAACATGGTCATCCAGATGGTGTCCATTGGAGAGGAATCCGGATCGCTGGATGGAATGCTGGGCAAAGTTGCTGACTTCTTTGAGCGTGAGGTCGATGACGCCGTTGAAGCACTCTCCAGCCTGATGGAGCCGATGATCATGGTCGTTCTCGGCGTACTGATTGGCGGCATGGTGATCGCCATGTATCTTCCGATTTTCAAGATGGGACAGGCCGTCTGATCGTCCCTGCAACAGCCAAGCGCCCGAGGTCCTCGGGCGCTTTTTTTTGATGAATGTTCCGTCGGGCGCACCGACCCGGACGGATTCTCGAGATGGCTAAATGAACGATATCGGTCTACTGCTCACCCGCCACCCGGTCTTGCTGGCGGCAATCGCGTCCGGCTTCGGCCTTCTGGTCGGCAGCTTTCTCAATGTGGTCATACACCGGCTGCCCCGCATGATGGAGCGGGAATGGCGGGACCAGGCCGCAACTGTTCTTGAGGAAGCCAAGCTCGAAGACTGCGCCAAGAAGCTCCGGGAACCCTCCCCCGACACCAAGGCCTACAATCTTATCGTTCCCCGATCTGCCTGCCCGCACTGCGGACACGTGCTATCGGCACTGGAAAACATCCCGGTGATCAGTTATCTGGCTTTACGAGGTCGGTGCAGGGCGTGCAAGGCGCAGATTTCTTCGCGTTATCCCCTGATAGAGGCCGCGACCGGCCTGCTGACGGGATTTGCCGCGTGGCATTTCGGCTTCACACTTGCAGCTCTCGGCGCCGCACTGCTAGCGTGGGCACTGATCGCGCTCACCGCAATAGATATCGAGCGACAGCTTCTGCCGGATGACATCACATTGCCGCTATTGTGGTGCGGCCTGCTTGCAAACGTGTTCGGCGTTTTTGCGCCACTCCAGGACGCAGTCATCGGCGCAGCCGCAGGATATCTTTCTCTCTGGACGGTGTACTGGTTATTCAGGCTGGCAACCGGCAAGGAAGGAATGGGATTTGGCGACTTCAAGCTGCTTGCCGCACTGGGCGCGTGGCTGGGCTGGAAGCTGCTGCCCATGGTGATTCTGCTCTCGTCGCTCGTTGGCGCCGTCGTAGGCATTGCGATGATCCTCTTCCAGGGGAGGGACCGCGGTATACCTATTCCGTTTGGACCTTACCTTGCGGCGGCCGGCTTGATTGCAGTGTACTGGGGGGCAAGTATCAACGAGACGTATCTTCAGCTGTTCCGCTGAATTATGGCTCTGGTTATTGCGTTGACAGGCGGGATCGGCTCAGGGAAAAGTACGGTGGCGAATCTTTTCCTTGAGCGAGGCGTCGAGATTGTCGACACGGACGTGATCGCCCGGGAGCTGTCGATGCCCGGCACCAAGACCTTTGATCAGATCGTCCAGGTATTCGGCACAGAGATGCTCGAGCCCGACGGCAGCCTCTCCAGGGACAGGCTCAGGGAGAGGGTATTCGCTGAGGAGAGATCCCGAAGGCAGCTGGAAGGAATTCTGCATCCTGTCATTCAGGAACAGGTTGTGCAGCGAATCGCAAGCTCTAAGGCAGCTTACATAATACTGGTCGTACCTTTGCTATTCGAAACTGGCGGCTATCGTTTTGCAGACCGTATTCTTCTAGTGGACTGTCCAGAAGATCTGCAGATCGAGCGCGTGATGCGTCGCAACGGCATGAGCAGAGCACAGGTCGAGGCCATAATGGCCTCGCAGTCAAGCCGCTCGGCACGGCTCGCCGGTGCAGACGATGTGCTGCCCAATGATGGTGATCCAGAGATGCTGGTTTCCCGGGTCGAAGAGTTGCATCAGCGCTATTTGCGGCTTGCGGGCGCGAAGGCCGGGCGAGGGGTTTATCATGAGGGCTGATTCGGCAATACTCCACATGTCCCGTTCCTCGGCAATGCTGCCGTGATTACCTACGAGTTTCCGCTCAACGAGAGGGTTCGCACCCTGCTCCGCCTGGAAAGCCTGTACGAGCGTGCCCATTATTTTGCGGCGAGAGTTGGGCCTACCGAGCACCACGTAGCCCTCATTTCGATCTTCGAGATACTCGAGGTCGCGAGCCGCGCAGACCTGAAATCTGAGTTGATGCAGGAGTTGGAACGTCAGAAGCAGCATCTGGAAACGCTCAAGAGCAATCCGTCGGTCGAGCAGGGCGCTCTCTCAGGGGTGCTCAGCGAGATCGAGAAAGCGATCGCCGATCTCTACGCCGCCTCCGGCAAGACCGGCCAGGAGTTGCGGGAAAACGACTGGCTCATGAGCATCAAACAGCGCACTGGGATTCCGGGAGGGGTGTGCGAATTCGACCTGCCCTCCTATCATTTCTGGCTCAACCAAAACGCCGAGGCACGGCAGGCGGACCTTGCGAGCTGGCTTGAGCCGTTTGCGCCGATTCGACGCGGAGTAACGATTGTCCTGAAGCTTCTGCGCGAGGGCGGCAAGACCAGCGCACAGACGGCGGCGCACGGAGCGTACCAGCAGATGCTCGCAGGCAGGCTCGCGCAGATGATCCGGATCAAGGTCGACAAGACTTATGGCGTCGTACCCGAAGTCAGCGCCAATAAATACGCTCTGAACGTCCGCTTTACCTCGGCAGCCGGCAGTACGCGACGACAAAGCGATGCGGACGTGAGTTTCGATGTCACGTTTTGCAGCCTCTAGCCGGCGTCAACGGTGCCTGAGCAATCCGGCGGACGGCTCGTCACCTGCCCGAGCTGCGGCAGCGCCAGCCGATGGGACAGCTCGAATCCCTACCGACCGTTTTGCTGCGAGCGATGCAAGCTCATCGACCTGGGCCAGTGGGCGTCGGAGGGGTACCGAATCCCCACTTCGGACGCAGGGCACGACGCAGGCGGCAATAACGATTCAGGGTAAGGTTCCTTTCGCAGGCCAAGCCGCCCGCATCATCGCAAGGCCGTGGGCGCCATACGATCGCGCGAGCTGGAGATCTTCCGGTCGCTGCCCTCCGAGCGCGTACACCGGCAGCGGGCTGTCAGCGACAAGTTCGGAGAATCGTTGCCATCCCAATGGTATTGCGGTCGGATGCGACGGCGTTCGAGTGACAGGGCCGAGCACTGCGAAGTCCATCCCCAAGGCTGCAGCACGCGCCAGCTCCTCTGCGTCATGACAGGACGCGCCGCACCATTCCAGCGGCGGACGCCGGATGACTTCTCGCAGCCGCCGCGCCGAAAAGTGCACGCCGTCGGCGCCTACCGCAATGGCAAGCTCCTCGTCGTCGTTTATGAGCACATGGGCACCGGCCTCATGACAGCGGTCACAGACCGCACGTGCGAGCTCCCGGCGCGCCCCTTGATGCAGTTCCTTGTCACGCACCTGCACCAACCTCACTCCACCGGTCAACGCGACGTCAAGGCGCTCGAGAAATTCCTTCATACCGAGCAAGCCTGCACAACTGATCGCATACAAAGGCGGCAGTCGCAGCGCCTTGAGGATAGGCGCGTTCGCCGGCAAGAGCGGGGCAACGGAAATATTGCCTGGATGCTGCCAGACAAGCGCTTGCTGCTCTCTTGGTTGGGGCTCCCCTCGCCACAGGTCGACTCGCATGAACGCAAGGTGCACTGAAGCGTGAGGGTATCGGTAAGTGCGACTGATCCAGGGTGAGGAGCGTAGGACCTCGATCCCAAGTTCCTCGCTAAGTTCGCGCGCCAAGGCTTCGGCGGGAAGCTCGCCCGGCTCTATTTTTCCCCCGGGAAACTCCCAGTACCCTTCGTAAACCTTGCCGCACGGTCTTTGGGCAAGCAGAAACGCGCCGTCCGGTCGCAGAATTACCGCCGCCACTACGTGGACGGTGCGCGTTTGAGGAAAATTCAACGACTACGGCCGCTCTTTCGCGTTGCGGCCTTGTGCCTGCCCGCCCAGCCCCGCGCGAACTGCCAGGCAACCCTGCCGCTGCGCGACCCTCTCAGCAGCGCCCATTGAAGCGCTGCCTGCTTTACCTCCGTCGCGTCGTCCGGGCCCGCCTCCAGCTGCTCGAGCCAATGACGAACAATCCTGAGATACTCGTCCTGGTCGAACGGATAAAACGAGACCCACAGTCCGAAACGCTCCGACAGGGATATCTTCTCTTCCACTGTTTCGCCGGGATGAATCTCATCGCCGACGTACTTGGTCTCCAGATTCTCGCTCATGTACTCCGGCATCAAATGCCGGCGATTCGATGTCGCGTAGACAAGAATATTGTCCGAAGTGGTCGCGATCGATCCGTCGAGCACCACTTTCAGGGCTTTGTAGCCTGGTTCATCAGCGTCGAACGAGAGATCGTCACAGAAGATGATAAACCGGCTCTGAACGCCGGAGACAAGGTCCACGATTTCCGGAAGATCCACGAGGTCTTGCTTCTCCACCTCGATAAGTCTCAGTCCCTGGCTTGCGTACCTTTTCAGAACCGCCTTCACGAGCGATGACTTACCTGTGCCTCGCGCCCCGGTGAGCAGGACGTTGTTCGCGGTGTACCCGTTGACGAACTGCTGCGTGTTCTGATCGACGAGTTGCTTCTGCTCGTCGATTCCCTGAAGGTCTTCAAGTCTGATTCCATGGGGATTGATCACTGGCACCAGAGATCCAACGCCACTGCGCTTTCGCCAGCGGTAAGCGACTACGCTGTCCCATCGCGGACTTTCGGCAGGCTTCGGCAGGAGCGTCTCGATCCTGTCCACCAATTCGTGTAGGCGCGTAATGAATCTTTCGAGATCACTCACGCTTATCAACTCCGGTAGTCAGCATTGATGCTGACGTACTGGTGGGATAGATCACAAGTCCAGATCCTGGCGACGGCGGTTCCGCGGTTCAACAGGATTCGAACGGTTATCTCGTCCCGCTGCATCACGTGCTGCCCGTCTTCCTCTCGATAGTCTGCAGCGCGCCCCCCTTGGGCAACCACTAGCACCTCGTCCAGATACATTGAAACGCCGCCAACGTCGAGATCCCCTATCCCGGCATATCCAACGGCAGCAAGAATCCGACCCAGGTTGGGGTCTGACGCAAAGAAAGCGGTCTTGACGAGCGGCGAATGCGCTATCGAGTACGCCACCTTGCGGCATTCACCTTCATTAAGGCCGCCCTCCACCGCAATCTCTATGAATTTAGTGGCGCCTTCACCATCCCGCACCAGCGCATGCGCGAGCTCCATGCACACCCCGGTGATTGCCTCAAGCAAGGCCGCAAACGCGGCGGAATCCGATGTTTCAATTTTCGGCAGCAACGAGCGGCCGGTCGCGACCACCACCAGGCTGTCATTGGTCGACGTATCGCCGTCAACGGTAACGCAGTTGAAGCTCTTGCTGGCTACATACCCGACCAGGCCCTGCAGCAGTTCATCCGCGAGGCTTGCATCGGTGGCCACAAAGGCCAGCATCGTCGCCATATCCGGTCGAATCATGCCGGAGCCTTTGGCAATTCCGGTTACAGTGACCGTGTGCCCCTCGATGTCGACGCGCCTTGATCTTGCCTTGGGAGTCGAATCGGTGGTCATGATCGCCTCTGCAGCGTCCAACCAATTCGATTCATCGAGCGACGCCACGCAGTCCTGGAGTCCTGCCTCGATACGCTCGACCGGCAACGGTTCCATGATGACGCCCGTCGAAAATGGCAGCACCTGTTCGGCGCGCAAGGCCAGCCGCCTCGCCGCTATGTCGCAGCACCGCTTGGCGCGTTCTATTCCGTCGGCTCCGGTGCCTGCATTCGCGCATCCCGTGTTCACCAACAGTGCGGCCGGCGCCCCAAGCAACAGATGCTCCTTCGCGACGACAACGGGTGCTGCGCAAAATCGGTTGCGGGTGAACACGGCGCCCACCCGGCTTCCCTCCGCCAGTGACACAAGCAGCAGGTCCTTGCGCGATTTCTTTCTGATCCCGGCGACAGCCGTACCCAGCTTCACGCCTGCGACCGGGTGAAGTGAGGCCGGATCCGGTTTGCTCAATCCAACGGGCATGCTGCCGGCTCGCGGAGCTGCTCAGTTCAGCCTGCCATGGCAGTGCTTGTACTTCTTTCCGGACCCGCACGGACAGGGGTCGTTTCGCCCAACCTTTTCTCCGGCGCGGACGAACGGCTGCACCTTGGTCGCTGTGTCGCCGTCAGAAGACTTAAGCGCCTCGTCGTATCCAGCGTGCTGGTAGCGAACGTTCCTCAGTTCCGGCTGTTCTTCGGCAGCCTGCTCCGCTTCGTCCGCGCTCCGGATGCGAACCGTCATCAGTATGCGGGTGACTTCGTCCCTCACCGTTTCGAGCATCATCGAAAACAGTTCGAACGCCTCGCGCTTGTATTCCTGCTTCGGGTTCTTCTGCGCGTAACCCCGAAGATGAATGCCCTGGCGGAGATGATCGAGCGCAGACAAGTGCTCTCGCCAATGACTGTCCAGGCTCTGCAGCATGATGGCCCGTTCGTAGTGGCGCATCGCCTCTGCCTGAACCGTCTGCACCTTGGCCTCATAGTGGGCATGGGCTGCCGCGACTATCCGCTTGCGCAGTTCTGCTTCGTCGAGGTTTGCATCCTCCTCAAGCCACTTCTGAATCGGAACTTCGAGCGTGAGCTCCGAACTCAACGCAGCCTCAAGGCCGGGGATATCCCACTGCTCTTCGACGCTGTCCGGCGGAACATGAGCCGAAATGATCGAGTCGACAGCCCCTTCGCGCATCGACGTGAGCGTGTCGCCGACGTTTTCGCTTTCCAGCAGTTCGTTCCTCTGCTGGTAGATAACCTTTCGCTGGTCGTTGGCGACATCGTCGAACTCGAGCAACTGCTTTCGAATGTCGAAGTTTCGCGCCTCGACCTTGCGCTGGGCGTTCTCTATGGCCCGGGTAACCCATGGGTGTTCGATAGCCTCGCCGTCCGGCATCTTCAGACGCTCCATGATCCAGGAGACGCGGTCCGAGGCAAATATCCGCAGCAGCGGATCTTCGAGTGACAGGAAGAAACGGCTTGAACCTGGGTCGCCTTGGCGCCCCGCCCGTCCGCGAAGCTGATTGTCGACACGCCGCGATTCATGTCGCTCAGTGCCGATGATATGCAGCCCGCCCGCCGCTACAACTCGCTCGTGCAGCTCGTTCCATTCGGAACGGATCTGCGCGACCCGCTTCTCCTTCTCGTCGTCGGACAAGGAGGAGTCGTTGCTGACCTTGTTGATCTCCGGATCAGGATTGCCGCCAAGGACAATGTCCGTTCCGCGGCCGGCCATGTTTGTGGCAATGGTCACCATCTTCGGCCGGCCGGCTTGCGCAATAATCTCAGCCTCGCGAGCGTGTTGCTTGGCATTAAGCACTTGATGCTTCAGACCAGCCTTCGTCAGCTGTGCGGAGAGCAGTTCGGAGTTCTCAATCGACGTCGTACCCACAAGCACGGGTTGATCTTTTCCGTTGCACTCTCTTACTTCGTCGATCACCGCCTGGTACTTTTCGCGACTGGTCCTGTAGACCTTGTCCATGCGATCGTCCCGGATCATCCTCATGTGCGTCGGAATGATGACGGTCTCGAGACCATAGATCTGCTGGAACTCGTAGGCCTCAGTGTCGGCCGTGCCGGTCATGCCGGCGAGCTTTCGATACATCCGGAAGTAGTTCTGGAAGGTTATCGACGCCAACGTCTGATTCTCCCGCTGAATCTTTACCCCCTCCTTCGCCTCCACCGCCTGGTGCAGCCCATCCGACCAGCGACGTCCTGGCATGAGTCGTCCGGTGAACTCGTCGACGATGACGATCTCGCCGTTATTGACAACGTAGTGCTGGTCTCGATTGAAAAGATTGTGCGCCCGGAGCGCTGCGTACAAGTGGTGCATGAGGCCGATATTCGCGGCGTCGTAAAGGCTCCCGTTCTCTGGAAGGAGCCCGGCTTTAGTCAGCAGCTCTTCGGCACGTTCGTGTCCCTGCTCGGTCAACAGTACCTGATGCGCTTTCTCGTCGACGAGGTAGTCTCCCGGCTCGCCCTCCTTTGCGGCCCGCACGAGTTTCGGCGCAACGTCATTCATGCGATAGTAAAGTTCGGTGCTGTCGTCCGCCTGTCCCGATATGATGAGCGGCGTTCTGGCCTCGTCTATAAGTATTGAGTCGACCTCATCGACAATCGCATAGGTCAGCGGGCGCTGCACCCGCTCCGACGGGTGGAACACCATGTTGTCCCGCAGGTAGTCGAAGCCGAATTCGTTGTTGGTGCCGTAGGTAATGTCTGCTGCATAGGCCTGCTGTTTCAGCTGGTGCTCCATCTGCGACAGGTTGACACCCACGTCCAGGCCGAGGAACCGGTAGATTCTCCCCATCCACTCGGCGTCGCGGTTAGCAAGATAGTCGTTTACCGTCACAACGTGCACACCAGACCCGGTCAACGCGTTCAGATAGGCAGGCAGCGTGGCGACCAGTGTCTTGCCCTCACCGGTTCGCATTTCCGCGATCTTGCCGTTGTGCAGGGCAATTCCTCCGACAAGCTGAACGTCGAAGTGGCGCATGTTCAGCGTGCGCTTGCTTGCCTCGCGCACTGTCGCAAAGGCCTCCGGCAACAATGCCTCCAGAGTCTCCCCGGCCTTGACCCTTTCCTTGTACTTGCCGGTACGCTCGCGCAGCTCCGAATCAGAAAGTTTCTCGAGCTCGGGCTCGAGCGCGTTTATTCGATGAACGTATGCTGAGTATGCGCGGAGCAACCGGTCATTTCGGCTGCCAAAGATTTTCTTCAGGACGTTCGAGATCATTCTGTTCAGTACCCTGAATGCAAGAGGGGTGGGGACATTACGCCCCCACCCCTCGGAAATCCGGACGCTCTAGACCGGCGCGAAGCTCAGCTGGGCACCTGCAGGAACCGCGCTGGATTCTGTGGAGCTCCCCATTGGCGCACCTCGAAGTGCAGGTGTGTCCCGGTCGAGCGGCCCGTGCTGCCCACTTCCGCAACCTTCTGGCCGCGCAACACAACATCACCGACTTTCGCGAGCAGCTTTGATGCGTGAGCGTAACGGGAAATTAGACCGTTGCCGTGGTCGATCTCGACCATATTACCATACTGCGGATGCAGATCAGCGTAGACGACTACGCCACCGGCAGCGGCCAGGATGGGCGAGCCTTCCGGCGCCATGAAATCCATTCCCTCGTGAAATGCGTTTAACCCTGTGAACGGATCGATACGCCATCCAAAATTCGATGAAAACCAGCCGGTGTTCACCGGCAGCTGCGTGGGCAGGAGTTGTTTCTTTGCATGGTCGAGCGTCAGCCGTGACTCCAATACGCCCAGCTTGTCGGCGCGATCGTCGAGCTGCTGTCCCAGGGTCTCAAGCTGTTTAGTCAATTCGGCCATCGAAAGTTCGCTGGCTCCAGCGGTGGCTTCCGGTCCGCCCCTGGCGGGTGCCTGGTCGAACATGAATTCCTTGGGATTGAAACCCGCAAGCTTCGTCAACCGCTCTCCGAGCGTGTCCAGGCGCAGCAATTTGGCCTGCATCTCGCCTATGCGGGCAGCCATTGTATTGAGGCTTTCTCTCACATAGTTCTGGGTTCGGCGGGTCTGCTCGGCCTGGACCGCCTCGAGCAACGACTGAAGGTAGGGGCTCTGATTCGTCACTGCATAGCGCAGCGAGAAGTAATTCATGAGAACAGCCAGCGATACCACCAGCAACAGCATAAGCAGCAGCAGAAACACGACCTGCGGCGTACTCAGCGTGAAGCTGCGCGCTTGAGCGAATCGGTTGGAAACCAGAATAATGTCCATCTGCTCCCCTGCTGGCTGACCCGATGTCCTTGTTACCCGGTAAAAGCGTAGGTTCGGTGCTTTCGTCGTCCGCCGACTTGCGGGAAATTCTCGCCCGGACCCGACGCCTGAATGCGCTACAGCAGCGACTCGAGCGATGCCTGCCGGCTGCCATCGCCCGCCATGCCCATGTGATCCTCGCGGATGAACACGGCTGCGTGGCGACCGTTCTGACCGAAAATGGGTCCGTAGCCGCCAAATTGCGTCACCTGAAACCCCGCTTGCTCAATGAACTTCGGCAATTGGAGCCGGAACTTAACGCAATCGACATCCGAGTGCAAGCACCTGCCTTCGTTAAGCCTTTGCGCAACAAGCAAATTTCTCTTACACACCCGGCACGGCGGGCCCTCGATGCCCTAATCTCCAAGCTGCCAGAAACACCGCTGCGTCAGGTACTGAACCGGCTCCGCAATCGTACAGGGCCGGCACATAAATCCGAGCAAGAATCGTTCGATCCGGCAAAACCGGGCCAGGATCATTAAGCTATAGCCCTCCTGCCGGTTGCAATCGGCGGCGTAACCCAGTTGGCCCGAGGCGGCAGTCGGTTTTGTTTCGACCCCGAAGCATGGCGCCCGCCACGGGCCTGCGGCGGAGGACAGGGAGCGCGGCGCTCCGGACCGCCCACCATCGTCGGGGCGTAGTCGCTACCCGAGTCAGGCGGCTTGCGCCTGGAGACGCAGAAAAGCCGGCGCCTCTTCCGACGTGTGAAAGCTTACGAACTCCCAGGCGGCTTTGTCTTCCAGCAAGTGTCTGAGCAACTGATTGTTCAGCGCATGGCCCGACTTGAAAGCGGTAAATGCGCCTATCAACGGGTGGCCGAGTAGATACAGATCCCCGATGGCATCGAGCGCCTTATGCTTGACGAACTCATCTTCGTAGCGCAAGCCCTCCGCATTCAGCACCCGGAACTCGTCCATCACGATGGCGTTGTCGAGGCTTCCGCCCAAGGCAAGACCCTGCGCCCGCATTTGTTCCACATCCTGCATGAACCCAAAGGTGCGGGCCCGGCTGACTTCCTTGACTAAAGAGGTGTGCTCGAAGTCGACCAAGACCCGCTTGTTGGCGGCGGCAAACACCGGGTGGCGAAAATCAATGCTGAAGTCAATGCGAAAGCCGTGATAGGGCTCGAACTTGACCCACTTGTCGCCCGCCCTCACCTCTATCGGCTTCAGAATGCGAATAAAGCGCTTGGCCGCCGCCTGTTCCTCAATGCCGGCCGACTGCAGAAGAAAGACGAACGGGGATGCCGACCCGTCCATGATCGGAACCTCGCCGGCACTCAATTCGACGTAGATGTTGTCGATTCCCAGTCCCGCCAGCGCCGACATCAGATGCTCGACGGTCTGGACTCGCGCGCCATCCTTCTCAAGGCAAGATGACAGCCGGGTGTCTCTGACCGCATACGGATCCGCCTTGATCTCGACCACCGGATCCAGGTCGACCCGCCGGAAGACGATGCCGGTATTGACCGCAGCGGGGCGCAGGGTCAGGAACACCTTTTCGCCGGTGTGCAGCCCCACGCCAGTTGCGCGAACGATGTTCTTTAGAGTGCGTTGCCTAATCATGATTGGCGCCTTCTGTGTGCCTCCGCCTGTTCACGGTTCAGCATAGGCACACATAACTGATTGATGAATCTGATGTCCGCTCAACGTAGCCGGTCGGGAAGTGCGCATTATGCAATATTTATGCCGCAGCGCATCAATCCGCCTGTTTTCGCAGGAAGGCAGGGATGTCGAGCATATCCACCCCGGACTGCCTCATCGCCTCCACCGCTGCATTGCGGCTCCGGCGGCGCATGACCGCCGGCGCATCCAGATCGCCGTAGCCGGCATCGGTTGCGGCCCCATCGGTGCCGGTCCGGACCACGGTCAACGGCTTCTGCTGCTGGCGGTTGACGCTGTTTCCGAGTCCGGTAGCCACCATCGTCACCCGCAAACGATCCTCGAGGCCCTCATCGATCACGGTACCCACGATCACGGTAGCGTCTTCCGCGGTGAACGACTTGATCGTGTTCATCACCTCGTGCACTTCCTTCATTCTGAGGCTGTTGCTCGCGGTAATGTTCACCAGCACGCCGCGCGCCCCGGCGAGATTAACGTCCTCCAGCAGCGGACTTGCGACGGCTTGTTCGGCCGCCTGCCGCGCCCGCTCGGCGCCGCCGGCGCTCGCAGAACCCATCATAGCCATGCCCATTTCCGACATCACGGTTCTCACGTCGGCGAAGTCGACATTCACCAACCCCGGGCACTTGATGACCTCCGCAATGCCGGCTACTGCGCCATGCAGGACCGAGTTGGCCGCCTTGAATGCGTCGAGCATCGACACATCCTCGCCCAGTACCTGCATCAGCTTGTCGTTGGGAATCACGATCAGCGAATCGACATGACGCGAGAGATCCTCCAGCCCCTGGGTCGCAACCTTCTGCCGCTTGCCCTCGAAAGCAAACGGCTTCGTGACAACCGCCACCGTCAGAATTCCGAGTTCCCTCGCCGCCTCCGCGACGATCGGCGCGGCACCGACGCCGCCGCCGCCCCCCCTCCCGGCGCGCACGAACAGCATGTCTGCTCCGCCGTTGCCTTCCATGTTGCTCTCCCAGTCTTCGATCGCCGCCTGGCGCCCGATATCGGGATTGGCACCCGCGCCCAGCCCCTTGGTCACGCCGGCGCCGAGTTGCAGCAGTGTCTTCGCGCGATTGCGCTTGAGCGCCTGCGAATCCGTGTTGGCGCAAATGAACTCGACGCCCTCGACACCCTCGCCAATCATGTGATCG
>CALJLA010000243.1 GCA_937983055.1 uncultured Pseudomonadota bacterium | reverse complement strand
GGATCAGGTTCCGGTACTCCGGCGGCAGCTTCGCGGGATCAACGTGGTCGCCGCCGGGCAGCGCGTCCTCTGCTGCTGCGGCAAGCAGCCGTTCCTCGCGCGTCAGCGCGGTGTCGCCGCCCGCCTCGGCGATCAGCTTCGCGGCCGCCGCATTGCCGTAGACCCGCGCCACCGAGTACGGCGTCACCCCGCGATAGCGCAGCGACGGATCGGCCCCGGCGTCCAGCAGCATCTCGATTATCGCGCGGTCGCACATCCGCCGCGCTGCCTGGTGCAACGCCGGGATCACGAAGGGCGGCTCGCCCGACGGGTGCGGTTCGATCCCCTCGTTGGGGTCTGCCCCGGCATCGAGCAAAAGCCGCACCTTCCCGGGATCGTTGAAGTCCAGCGCCCTGGGCAGAGCGTTCGTGCCTTCGGGCCGCGCACCGTATTTCAGCAGCAGCCGCAGGCCATTGCTGTGGCCCAGTTCGGTCGAATGGTACAGCGATTCGCCGTCGTTGGGGTCCGCGCCACGGTCCAGCAGCCATGCCGCCAGCACCATGTTCCCGGCATGGCCGAGCGCGCCATAAAGCGCCGACAGCGGGCTGCTCGCGTCGCCCTCGTAGGGATAGCTGTCGTTGACATCGGCGCCGTTCGCCACCAGCAGCCCGGCCACCGCCAGCATGTCCGCATCCGATCCGCCGCCCTTGAAATGCTGCGAAAACGCAAGATGGGTCATCGGCCGCCCCAGGCTCACAGTGCGTACCGCCGCGCCGGGATCGCGTTCCAGCACCGCGCGTACGTGGTCCACGTCGTAGAGCGCGCAGGTCAGACCGAAATCGTCGCGCCCAAGGTCCGGGGTCTCGGACAGCAGCGTGTCAACAATCCAGCTTTGTCCGAAATACAGCGCGACTTTCAAGCGCTCGGCGCTCGCCGCCCGGTCCATCGCCGCCGCCTCGGCTGCGAATTTCAGCCTGGGCCAGCTTGGAAACCCCTGTTCGCGCGCGACGACATGCAACGCGTCGGCGTGCCGGATTACGTTCGCGTCCGGCAGCACCGCGCGCACCCGCGCGGCGGCGTTCGTATCGCCCGCCGCAAAGTCACTGCGCAACCGCTTCGCCTGACGGCGCAATTTTTCCGTTGGATCGCTCATCGGTTTCCCTCTCACCGCCCGCCGGTCCGCCAATCGGGCACGAGTTCAACCGAAGAATGGGTCGGTCTCATCCAAGAGGTGCTGCTACAGCTTTCCGCGGACCCGGACGCCGCCTCTGAACGGCGCCCCAGTGCTACACCGGCCGCTCGCATCGCACAAGCGGGGCGGCTTTACCCGGGGGGATGGTCAAGGAAAACGAAAACTCACGGCGTCGCACCGATTGAGCCGAGGATCGCACGCTGATGGGCAACCAGCGGACCTTTTCCGGCTGGATGGCCACCGGGCTGGGCGCGATCGGCGTGGCCATCGGCATGAAGGCGGTGTTTGGCGCGTTCGAGCCGACCTGGGCGGCCAAGGTCGTTGCGACGATCTTTCTGGTGATCGCCATCGTACTGTTCCGGGCCGCGCGCAGGCAGGCCTGCAAGACCCGCAAACGGTTGAACGACACCGACGCGGAATCGGCTCCGGGCGAATCCTGCACGACACTCGCGACCATGATGACGTTCGGCGCCATCGCCACCGGCGCCATCCTGTGGAGCCTCTGAGCCGCGCTGGACCTCGCCCCGCGCCCGGCCTAGTCTTCCGCCCGTGTCCGACTCGCTCCAATCCCCCTCGCCGAACTATCGGGTTCTCGCCCGGAAATACCGGCCAGAGACCTTTGCCGATCTCGTCGGCCAGGACGCGATGGTGCGCACGCTGAAAAACGCCTTTCTCGCCGACCGCATCGCCCAGGCTTTCATTCTGACCGGCATTCGCGGCACCGGAAAGACGACCACGGCCCGGATCATCGCCAAAGGCATGAACTGCATAGGTCCGGACGGCAAGGGCGGGCCGACGACCGACCCTTGCGGGCAATGCGAGCATTGCGTGGCGATCGCGGCGGGCCGGCATGTCGATGTGATCGAGATGGACGCCGCCAGCAACACCGGTGTCGACGATGTGCGCGAGATCATCGATTCGGTGCATTACCGTGCGGCTTCGGCGCGCTACAAGATCCACATCATCGACGAAGTGCACATGCTGTCGCGCAACGCCTTCAACGCGCTGCTGAAGACGCTCGAGGAACCTCCCGAACACGTCAAGTTCATCTTTGCCACGACCGAGATACGCAAGGTCCCCGTCACCGTCCTGTCACGCTGCCAGCGGTTCGATCTGCGCCGGATCGAGCCTGAGACCCAGTTGGCGCTCTTGCGCCGCATCGCCGACGCCGAGGGCGGCCAGATCACCGACGGGGCGCTGGCGCTGATCACCCGCGCCGCCGAAGGATCCGCCCGCGACGCCACCTCGCTGCTCGACCAGGCGCTC
>CALJLA010000242.1 GCA_937983055.1 uncultured Pseudomonadota bacterium | reverse complement strand
CAGCAGGCTCACGAACAGGTAATGGAAGACCGGGTCGAGCATGCCGTCTCAGTCGCCGTCGGCCATCAGCACATAGGGCGACAGGCCCAAACCCTCGAACTTGCCGCGCTGCTTGCCGGTGCGGGCATCCCAAGACACCAGGGTCGCCGTCTCGGTCAGCGTGAACAGGAGCGGCTTTTCGTCGCGGGTGACCTTGATGGTGTGCGAATGGGCGTCGCCGAGCTTGATGCGCTGCACGCGCTTGCGGGTACGCATGTCGTAAACCCAGACTTCTTCGCCCGCCTGCTTGTGCGTCCACTTCAGCCCGCGGTGCATCAGCACGTACAGCCGGTTCAGCGGCGCGTTGTAGCTCGCCAGCATCCAGCCGCCGGGGCGCCACTTGTTCTTGCGGTCGGCGGCGGTGAGCAGGCTCCAGGGTTTTTCGAAGGTCGGCTGATCCGGCGTCAGGTTGGCGGTGATGACCTTGCCATCGTAGCTGATGAAGTGCAGCTGGTTGTGCAGCTTGTCGAAGGCCGGGTGCTCGAACACCGGATCGTTCTCCGCGTCGAAGAACGGCGCGCTGCGCTCGCTGCTGGCGTTAAGATCGTCGTCGAAGGTGGTGGTGAGCATGGTGCCGTCGGCGCATACCGACGAGAACCGGCGCGGCGCCGACGGGAACACCAGCGCGCAACCGGGAATCTCGATTTCGCCCCTGTAGGTCATGCTCTGCGCATCGACCACGCTGATCGCGGTGGAAGGCGCCATGTTGTAGGAGAAGACGTAACGGCCGTCGGGGGAAGTGTCGCTGTTGAAGCGCTTGGTGACCACCAGGAAACGACCTTTCTCCAGGATGGCCTCGCCGACCGGCGACAGCGTGCGTGCGTCGTAGGCAGTGACGACGTCAGTGCGCTCGCCGCGATCGCCGCGGCTCCAGTAGGTGTCGGCGTAGTAAAGCCGCGAATGATCCGGAGAGATCGCGAGGTTGCCGGAGGCGCCGCCGCTGAACATGCCGAGCAACTGCATCTTGTCGCCGTCGAGCACCCAGACCTTGGAGCGGCTGAACACCGGGAAGATTGGTTCGACCACGTACACGCGGTGCGGGTCGGCAGCGGGCAGCGTCAGGGTGACGTGTTCTTCCGCGACCTCGAGCTTGGCTTCTTCGTGAATCGGATCGAGGCTGCCGCGCTCGTCGGACTGGGCGGCCAGCGGCGAAGCGAACAGGCAGCAGTACGCGGCGGCAAGCGTTGCGACAAGCGAGCGTTTCATGTCCCCTCCACATGATGGTGAACGCACAGCGCGATCGCGGTGGCGGCGACGGCAATCGCCGGGGAATTGTGGCACGCGGGGACAGGCCCGCAAAGAGTGCTATCTGACCGGCGGGTCAGTGGCGGCGGGCTACAGCGGCGGCAGACCGTCGCGCGCGCGACCCCGCCGCTGGCGCAGCAAGCGTTCGAGGACGGCTTCGTTGACGGCGGGCGCCAGGTGGTGCTCGAGCGCGGCGGTATCGTCATCGGCAAACCCGCGCGCCAGCTCGGCGATCATTCGTTTCATGTGGGCGGGCGATCAAGCGCCTGAGGTGCGTTGCAACAGCGCTGACGATGGCTGGCAACTGTCTGAACTGAAGTAAAGATTGCCGGTGAGGCATCGCATCGGCAAGACTGCGATGACGCACTGCAGTTGTATCTTCAGAGAATAGATGAACTCAAGCGACTCAACTTGTTGTGTTACAGAAAAAATTACTCATCGGAGCGGTAAACTTCGCGGTCGGCGGAACGTGTGTCGTTTGCCGCGGTCTTTGCCGGGTGGCGACGCCTCGATGGGTTCATTCGATCGGCATCCGCGCCGGTGCGCAGGCGCTGCTGCTGATCGCGGCCGCGCCGCTGTCCTCGGCTGCAGACCAGGCGGCACGTCTGGTCGAGCAGCAGCAGGAGCGGGCGTGGGTGCAGCGGGAGATGCAGGGTCCGCAGGCCCCGGGCGTGCTGCCTCCGGCCCGGCTCGAGGGTTCGGCGGTTGCGGACGCGGCGCGCGCGGACCGGCGCTGGCGCGGCGTGCTGTCGTCCCAGCAGTTCGAAACGCACGGCCCGGACCGACTGCCGGGCGCGAGCGTGCGGGCGCTCGCGCATGACCGCCAGCAGCGCGCCGAGGATCTGGCCGAGCGCGTGCTGGGCCGAAGCCAGGAATTGTTGCAACCGCAAGGCCGTTAGAATCCGGTGAGGACCGGTTTCGACCGCTCGTTCACAATGCTCACACCGATAAAAGAAGGAGGAAACATGTTCCGAATCCCGTTGGCCGCCCTGGCGGCCGTCCTGCTGCTGTCCCTGCCGGTGGCAGGCGCCGCGGACGACATCGAGGCGCGCATCGACCGCGCAATGACCGGCGATCACCGGGCGGACCGCAACAAGGCGCGCGACCTGTACCGGCATCCGAAGGAGACGCTGCTGTTCTTCGGACTGGCGCCGAGCATGACGGTGGTGGAGATCACCCCGGGGGCCGGCTGGTACTCCGAGATCCTGGCGCCGGTCCTGCGCGATACCGGGACCTTCTACGCCGCGATCTACAAGGTGACCGACGGTTCCCCCGACATCATCAAGCGGCTGGATGGCATGTACCGCGGCATGCTGAATGCCAACGCCGGGCTCTATGACCAGGTGAAGCTGTCGGTATTCGACCCGCAGGCGCCCCGGTTTGCGCCGCCGGGCTCGGCCGACCTGGTACTGACTTTCCGCAACGTCCACAACTGGGCCAAGGCCGGCACCGCCGAGGCGATGTTCAGCGGTTTTTACGACGCGCTCAAGCCCGGCGGCGTGCTGGGGGTGGTCGAGCACCGCGCCAAGCCCGGCACCTCGTTCCAGCAGCAGATCGATTCCGGCTACATGACCGAGGCTTATGTGCTCGAAATGGCGCAGAAAGCCGGCTTCAGGCTGGTCGCCAAGTCCGAGATCAACGCCAATCCGAAGGACACCGCCGATCATCCGGGCGGGGTGTGGAACCTGCCGCCCAACCTGCGCAACGTGCCGGAGGCCGACCGGGCGAAATATCTGGCGATCGGCGAGTCGGACCGCATGACGATGAAATTCGTGAAGCCCTGATACGGCGCCAAACGGCTACACTGACGCCGAACGATTCACGGGAGGAAAACCATGTCCGTTTCGCTTCGCCAGGTGTCGGTGATGGCCGCGTTCGGCGCTCTGCTCATGCCCTTCGCGGTGAGCCAGGCCGAACTCAAGGTCGACGACAAGGGGTTCGTCACGCTGCAGCTGGGCGAGGAGGCGTGGACCGGGTATCCCGGCATCACCGGCATCGACATGATGAAGGTATACGGCGATCCGTCGCAGCCGGGGGTGTACGTGATCAGGGCCCGCTTCAAGCCCGGGGTGATGACCATGCCCCACTTCCACCGCGAGGACCGGATGGCCACGGTGCTCAAGGGCACCTGGTGGACCGGCACCGGGACCGAGTTCAAGCCCGACAGCACCCATCCCGTGCGCCCGGGCGGCTACATGATGCATCCGGCCGGCGAAGCGCACTTTGACGGCGCCAAGAAGGAAGAGGTGGTGCTGCAGCTGGTCGGCGTCGGTCCCAGCGGCACCACCTTCGTGCGACCGGAACTGGGGCCGACCAGCAGCGGCAACGACTGATCCGGTTCTGGCTCACGGCGGCAGCGGCGCTGCCGCCGTTTCATTGTCTTTTCGTCTCTGACCTCGCAACAGACTCTTCCAGTGCTTTCAGATATCGAGATCGCGCAGCAGGCCGACCTGGTGCGCATCGCCGACCTGGCGAGCGAGCGCCTCGGCATCGACGCCGACCAGCTCGAACCCTACGGCCGCTACAAGGCGAAGCTGTCGCTGGACTACCTGCGCACGCTGCGCAGCCGTCCGGACGGGCGGCTGGTGCTGGTCACCGCCATCAGCCCGACCCCGGCCGGCGAGGGCAAGACCACGACCACGGTCGGCCTCGGCGACGCGCTCAACCGGATCGGCAAGAAGGCGCTGATCTGCCTGCGCGAGCCGAGCCTCGGCCCGGTGTTCGGCATGAAGGGCGGCGCCGCCGGCGGCGGCTATTCGCAGGTGGTGCCGATGGAAGACAT
>CALJLA010000241.1 GCA_937983055.1 uncultured Pseudomonadota bacterium | reverse complement strand
ATCTCGCACAACACGGCATCGGGGTGGTGCGGAAGTTAGTGGAGTTCTGACGTGTGGTTGTCGGGGCTCGGCTCCCCCTGCCGCTCGAGCCAGGCGGGCAGCCGCTGATCCTCGCGCATCTGCGGCGCGCCAAAGGCGAAGGTCTGCGGGTCGTACCAGCGCGCGCGCTTGTCCGCATCGGCGATCTTCGCGTAGTCGCAGCCGACGTCGTAGAGGATGCGCCCGTGCGCGGTCTCGATCAGGTAGGCCAGTATCGGCGCGTCGATCATTGTGCCGGCGCCGCGGTTGCGCGTGGACAGCGTCTTTTCGTAGCGGTGGGTGGCGGTGAGCAGCGGCCACAGGCGGCGCACCTGGGTCATGCTGCCTCCCGGCCCAGTTGCCGCCCGATGTCGGCGACGGTCGCGGTCGTGCCGAAGATGCCGCCTTCGACCGCAATCGTCGCCAACGCCGCGGCATGCAGCGCCGCATCGCCCGAAGCGCAGGCGTCACGCACGGTGATGCAGCGGTAGCCGCGGTCGACGGCATCGCGCAGGGTCGAGCTGACGCAGACCTCGGTGGTGATGCCGCAGATGAGCAGCGTATCGATGGCGCGCGCTCGCAACCTCAGGTCGAGGTCGGTGCCGGCAAAGGCGCTGTAGCCGGGTTTGTCGACGACCGCTTCGCCCGCCGTGGGCTGCAGTTCGTCCGCGAAGTCGTGGCCGTACTCGCCGCGCACCAGTAATCGGCCGAGCGGGCCGCGGCTGCCGATCTCGGCCCCGGCCGCCCGGCTGCGCTCCAGCTTGTACGGTGGACAATCGGAAAGATCCGGCACATGGCCTTCGCGGGTGTGCACGATCATCAGCCCTGCGCGGCGGGCCGCCGCCAGCAGGGTCGATACCGGCGCGATCGCCGCACGCAGCGGCGCGATATCGAGGCCCGCCCTGGCCGCATAACCGCGCAGGTCGAGGAAGTCGCGCTGCATGTCGATGACCAGCAGCGCGGTGCGCTTCGTATCGATCGCCGGCAGGGTCATCGCGCCGCCGTAACTAGCCACCGAATTCCCTGCGCACCGCTGCCGCGATCAGCGCGTCGAGTTCGGCGCACAAGAGCGCGCCCTTGTCGCGCGTGGCGGTGCGCGCCGAAGACAGCACGCCGGACGGTGGCACCCACTCGGTGCGGGTCGGGTAGATGTCGTAAGGAGGGAAATCCGCCGGCGGGTCGGCAGGAATCCGGTCCAGGCGCACCAGCTCCGGGTGGTAGTGCAGCATCATCGAGGTCTCCAGCACGGCGGCGTGCTCCAGCGCATAGCCGGGAAATCCTTCAGGAAACACCTTTGCCAGGGTCGGCGCGGAGAAGAAATCCCAGTACTCCATGCGCATGATGGTGGGCATCGCGCGTGCGCCGGCTTCGCGCATCGCCAGGTCGATGCCCTCGATGATGAACCACTGATTCTCGTAATGGCCGTTTACCAGGATCAGCTTTTGCACGCCGTGGCGGGCGAACTCGCGCACGGTGTCGCGCACGCTGTGGATCAGCGTCTGTGCATCGAGGCTGGTGGTGCCGCAGAAATGCTGGCCGCCGCCGCACTTGGGCTGCGACTTGTAGCCGTAGGCCAGCGCCGGGGCGACGATGCCGCCGGTGCCCCGGGCCGCGCCGTCGGCCACCGCGGCGGACAGGATGGCGTCGGTGCCGAGCGGCAGGTGCGGACCATGCTGCTCCAGTGCACCGACCGGCAGATAGACCGGCGCCTTGTCTTCGTGCACGCGTGCCTGGTACTCCGGCCAGGTCATGCGATTCATCATCGTCTCAGTCATGGTTCGTCACTTGCCGAAGGCGGTAAAGGAAAAGAGTTACCACAGAGGGCACAGAGGTCAAAGAGTGAAAGGCAATGCCTGAGCGCGAGATCATCAAGGCACGCACCGCATAGGTCTCCGGGACTTGCCGTCCAGACTTGTCTGTGCCCTCTGTGGTAAACGCGCTCGTCATTTCGACCCGCCACGCGCTTCCAGCAGCGCGGCGCCGGTGATCAGCGCGGCACCGATCCATTCGATGCCGGTGAGCCGCTCGCCGCCGATCCACATGGCCGACACCGTGGCGGCGACCAGCTCGAACACCAGCAGCACGGCCGCGCGCCCGGCCTCGAGATGGGTAACACCCCACACCGTCGTGACCATCGCGGCCATGATCCACAGGCCGGAAAACCCGAGAAGCTGCGCGAGCAGCGTGCCGCTCACGGAGGGCAGCGGCTCGCCGATGCCGAGCACGAGCGACGCCGAAAGCAGGCCGCAGCCGACGAACACCACCAGCGCCTTGACGTCGAGCGGCGTCGAATGGGCGGCGCGCGTGGCGATATTTTGCGAGGCGTACAGCATTCCAGACGCGAGTGCCAGCCCGTCCACCAGGCTGACGGGCGCGGCCAGCGCGTCGGGCCCGCCGAGTATCAGTACGGCCCCGATCACCGCGGCGAGCACCGCAATCAGCCGGACCCGGGTGATCGGTTCCGCCAGGAACAGGCGGCCGCCCAGCACGCCCCAGATCGGCGCGAGATAAAACAGCAGCATGACCCGCACCACGTCGCCCATTACCAGCGCGGACAGAAAGCAGACGTTGGCGGCGCCGCCGGTGAGCGCCATCGCCAGCACCAGCCCGCGCTGCGGCCACCACTGCCGCACGCGCCAGGCGATCCACGGCGCCGCAGCCAGCCCGATCAGCCCGTAGCTCAGCATGGTGAGCGTGAGCCCGTTCAGCCCCTGGCCGCCGAAGTACTTGAGCGGCATCCAGGTCGTGCCCCACAGCAATCCGGCGGCGAGCAGCGAAACGACCGCAAGCTGCGTGCGCTCGGCAGGCCGGGCTATCGCACTGGCGACGCTGCTCATACCACCGTCAGGAAGGACACGCCGTGGGCGCCGATGAAGCCGTCGGCCCGGCCGGGGCCGCTGCCGACCACGCCGTAGTCGTCGTCCATCGCCCGCCGCACGCGGTTGCGGTGATAGGTACGCAGCAGCTCGGCGAGGGGCATCAGTTCCCGCGAGCTCCCACCGAACAGCTCGCGATGCAGCGACGGCAGCCGGTACCAGGGGACGGCCGCGCGCTCGTGATGGGCATTGTGGTATCCGAAGTTGAGCGTGAGCAGATTGAGCCACGCGTGGCGTGCCGACACCACGTTGGAGAAGGTATTGGCCTGTTCGTAGGCGCGGTCGCGGCCGTTCATCGGCAGCGGGGCGTCGGCGTTGGTGAAGTACTGCTCGAAGGTGTGATGAAAGGCGTCGAAGAAATTCAGCACCGTCAGGAACAGCAGGTAAGCGACCGGGTAGAGCAGCGCAGCCTGCGGCGACACCGCGGCCAGCGCCGCAAGCAGCGCGATGCGCGCGAACAGTACCGTGGCCGCGCGCGGCAGATACTGCCGCTGCGAGCGGT
>CALJLA010000240.1 GCA_937983055.1 uncultured Pseudomonadota bacterium | reverse complement strand
CACCGTGTTCGCGACCGACGGGCAGCTGATGCCGCTGACTTTCGTGCGGCGCGACGCCCGGCCGGAGGCGCAGCGCGTGCTGTCCGAACGCACCGCGCGCAGCGTGCGCACGATGCTAGAAACCGTGACCCAGACCGGCGGCACCGGAACGCGGGCGCGGGTGACCGGCTATCGGGTCGCCGGCAAGACGGCAACCGCGCACAAGCTCGGAGAGCAGGGTTACGCGCGGGACCGCTACATTTCCTCGTTCGCGGGCTTCGCGCCGGCGTCTCGGCCGCGGCTGGTGGTGGCGGTAATGATCGATGAGCCGGGCGGCAAGCACTACTTCGGCGGCGAGGTCGCTGCGCCGGTGTTTCGCGAGGTGACGGCCGGCGCGCTGCGCCTGCTGGGCGAGCCCCCCGACGAGTTCGACCTCCAGCAGCCGCGGACCCCGCGGGAGGCGGTGTGACGCGGCGCCGCGCGCGAGAAGCGCGCGAATTCGATCCGTCCACGATCGAAGCCCTGGGCGTACGCCATACCGGCCTTGCGATCGACAGCCGGAAGGTACAGCCCGGCGATCTGTTTCTTGCCTATCCCGGCGCCAGCAGCGACGGGCGCCGGTATATCGGCGACGCAGTTGCGGCCGGGGCGGTCGCGGTGCTCTGGGACGACAACGACTTCGAATGGGACGCTCGCTGGCGGGTGGCCAACATGGCGGTCGCCGGGTTACGGCACCAGGCTGGCCGCATTGCCAGCCGTTTCTTCGGCGAGCCATCGCGGCATCTGTGGATTGCGGGGGTTACCGGCACCAACGGCAAGACCTCGTGCACGCACTGGATCGCGCAGGCGATGAGCCGCCTCGGCCGCCCGACCGCGGTCATCGGCACGCTCGGCAGCGGCTTCCCCGGCGAGCTGGATGCCTCTATGAACACCACACCCGACCCGGTGTCGCTGCACCGGCAGCTCGACGCGATGCGGCGCAAGGGCGCGCGGGGCGTGGCCATGGAAGTGTCGTCGCACGGACTGGACCAGGGGCGGGTCAACGGCGTGGACTTCGACGTCGCCCTGTTCACCAACCTGTCGCGTGATCATCTCGATTACCACGGCTCGATGGAGGCCTACGGCGAAGCCAAGGCGCGTCTATTCGACTGGCCGCAGCTTCGACACGCGGTGGTGAACCTCGACGACACATTCGGCGCCGGCCTTGCGGCACGCATCGATCGCTCGCGGGTGAACGTGATCGGTTATGGATTCGGCAAGGGTGAGATCGCCGGGCACAAGCTCGACCTCTCCACCCGCGGCCTGAAGCTGGAGATTACCTCGCCGTGGGGCGTGGGCACTCTGCGTGCACCCGCGCTGGGCGCCTTCAACGCGCACAACCTGCTGGGTGTGGCCGGTGTGCTGGTGGCGGGCGAGATCGCGCTGGGCGAGGCGCTGTCCGCGCTGGGCGAGATCGGCGCGGTGCCCGGACGCATGCAGACGATAGCAGTGGGGAGCGGACCGGTGGTCGTGATCGATTACGCACACACCCCCGACGCACTGGAGAAGGCCCTGCAGACGCTGCGCGATCTGCTGCCGCCCAAGGCACGGCTGCATTGCGTCTTCGGTTGCGGCGGCGACCGAGATCCCGGCAAGCGGCCGCTGATGGGAGAGGTGGCAACCCGGCTCGCCCATCGCTGCGTGATTACCAGCGACAACCCGCGAACTGAATCGCCGCGCGCCATCATCGAGCAGATCGTGGCCGGCGCGCATCCCAGCTATCACATCGAGGAAGACCGGGCCGCGGCCATCGTCGATGCGCTGGCTCATGCCGCGGCGGGCGATGTCGTGCTGATCGCGGGCAAGGGCCACGAAAACTACCAGGAAATCGCCGGAAAGCGACTTCCCTTCGACGACGCCGAAGTAGCGCGGGAACTGCTGGCAAGGCGTCAGGAAGCGGGCCGTCATGTTTGAACTGTCCACGGCGGCGGCGGCGATAGGGGCCCAGCGCAGCGGGCGCGACGTCCGCATCCTGCGGGTCACCACCGACAGCCGCGACGTGCGCGCGGGCGATCTGTTTGTCGCGCTGAAGGGGGCGCGCTTCGACGGCCACGCCTTCGTGGAGCGCGCGCTTGCCGACGGTGCGTCGGCGGCACTGGTTTCGGACCCCGCGTCGGCCGGCGCGCTGCAGGCCGCGTTGATGGTCGCGCCCGATACCCGGCTGGCGCTGGGCAAGCTGGCTGCCTGGTGGCGCAGCCGCTTCGATCTGCCGCTGGTGGGCGTGACGGGCAGCAACGGCAAAACCACGGTCAAGGAAATGCTTGCCGCCGTGCTCAGGCTGCACGCGCCGGCAGGCGGCGTGCTGTCGACCGCGGGCAACCTGAACAACGACATCGGTGTGCCGATGATGCTTCTTCGGCTCGCACCGGAGCACCGTTTCGCGGTGATCGAGATGGGAATGAACCACCTCGGCGAGATCGCGTACCTGTCGCGACTGGCGCGGCCGACGGTGGCGCTGATCAACAACGCCGGTACGGCCCATATCGGCGAAGTGGGCTCGGTCGAGGGCATCGCCCGCGCCAAAGGCGAGATATTCGAGGGCATGGATCCCGCCGGCACGGCGGTCATCAACGGCGACGACGCGTTTGCCGAGTACTGGCGCGGTCTCGTCAAAGCGCGTCGCATCGTCGATTTCGGGCTCGATCGCCGGGCCGCGGTTTCGGCCAGCTATGAGCTGAGCGCGACCGGCAGCCTGATGACGGTGCGTGCGCCGGCCGGGGAATTTGTGGTCCGCCTGCAGGTGCCCGGGCTGCACAACGTCCGCAACGCGCTGGCCGCGGCGACGGTGTGCGCGGTGCTGCAGATTCCCGCAAACACGATCTCCGAGGGACTGTCCGGTTACGGCGGCTTCGGCGGACGCATGCAGCGGCTGCAGGCGGACAACGGCGCGACGCTGATCGACGATACCTACAACGCCAATCCCGAGTCGATGAAGGCCGCGCTCTCGGTGCTTGGGCAGGCGAAGGGCCGCAAGATCTTCGTGATGGGCGACATGGGCGAACTCGGGCCGGCGGTCGTCGACCTGCACGCCGAAGTGGGCCGCTTTGCGCGCCGCACCGGCGTCGATCGTCTGTACGCGCTGGGCGACGCGGTGGAGGCGGCAGTGCGGGCCTTCGGGCAGGGCGCCGAGCACTTCCGGGATCTCGATGCCCTGCTGGCCTCGCTGCGCGGGGATCTCGACGCCGACAGCACGGTGCTCGTCAAGGGTTCGCGATTCATGAAAATGGAGCGCGTTGTTCAGGCCCTGGCCGGCCGCGCTGTCAACTCGCACGGAGGGCATTGATGCTGCTGCTCCTGACCCAGTGGCTGGCCGAGGATATTCGCGCCTTCAACGTATTCGGCTACATCACTCTCCGCGCAGTGCTGGCGACGCTGACCGCGCTGGTCATTTCCTTCATCGTCGGCCCGGCGATGATCCGCAAGCTCACCGCCTACAAGATCGGCCAGGCGGTGCGCGACGACGGTCCGAAGAGCCACCTGACCAAGGCCGGAACTCCGACGATGGGCGGAGCGCTGATCCTCGTGTCGGTGGCGATCACAACGCTGCTGTGGGCCGATCTCAGCAACCGTTTCGTTTGGGCGGTGCTCGTGGTCACCCTCGGTTTCGGCCTGATCGGCTGGGTCGACGATTACCGCAAGGTGGTTCACCGCAATCCGAAAGGCCTGTCCGCACGTGCCAAGCTGTTCTGGCAGTCCCTCATCGGGATTGCAATCGCGCTCTACCTGGCGTGGAGCGCGGAGATTCCGGCGCAGACCGAGCTGATCGTGCCCTTCTTCAAGCAGGTGGCGTATCCGCTCGGCATCTTCGGTTTCGTGGTGATGACTTACTTCGTGATCGTCGGCACCAGCAACGCGGTGAACCTGACCGACGGTCTCGACGGGCTGGCGATCCTGCCGACGGTAATGGTCGGCAGTGCGCTCGGCGTGTTTGCGTACGTGGCCGGCCACGCGGTGTTTTCACGCTATCTGGGCTTTCCCTACATACCGGGCGCCGGCGAACTCACCGTGCTGTGCGCGGCACTGGCTGGCGCCGGGCTGGCGTTTCTATGGTTCAACGCCTATCCGGCCGAGGTCTTCATGGGAGACGTGGGTGCGCTCGCGCTGGGCGGCGCGCTCGGCACGATTGCGGTCATCGTCCGCCAGGAAATAGTGCTCTTCATCATGGGGGGCGTGTTCGTGGTGGAAACGCTGTCGGTCATGCTGCAGGTGGCCTCGTTCAAGCTGACGGGAAAACGCATCTTCCGAATGGCGCCGCTGCACCACCACTACGAACTCAAGGGGTGGAAGGAAAACCAGGTGGTCGTGCGCTTCTGGATCATCACGATGATGCTGGTGCTGGTCGGCCTGTCGACGCTGAAACTCAGATGAGCGCGCTCCGACCCAAGGCGATCGCAGCTGCCGCAAGTCCTGGCGGCGAAGCTTTGCCGCAAGCACACGATGCGGGCGCGGTCGAAACCGCGGCGGGCGCCAAAGCGAGCGAGTGCCGTGATGGGGCCGACCGTAGCGTGCAGCGACGTGAGCGAGCGATAGCCAGTGGCGGCGCAGACGCGCCGCCAACGTCGGAGCGCCACGGCCGAATCGAGGATGTCGGCTCGGTGCGCCTGCTTTGGCTGCAAGCGGCGTTGAGGGCGCGACGTGCAACTGAATCTGAAGGGTAGGCGGGTACTGGTGCTGGGACTCGGTCTAAGCGGCATGTCCATGGCTCGCTGGCTGGTGCGCCGCGAGGCGGAAGTGAGCGTGGCCGACACGCGCGCGGCGCCGCCGTTCGCGGGACAGTTGCGCGAGGAACTGCCCGATCTCCCGCTTTACCTGGGGTCGTTCCGGCCCGAGCTGTTCAAGGGTGTTGACCTGATCGCAATCAGTCCCGGGGTGCCGCTGTCCGAGCCGCTGGTGCGCGGCGCACAGGAGCGCGGCATTCCGATCGTCGGTGACATCGAGCTGTTTGCGCGGGTGCGCGACGAGTTCCCCGAGTCGAAGGTGGTGGGCATCACCGGCTCGAACGGTAAGAGCACCGTCACCGAAATGGTCGGCGCGATGTGCAAGGCGATCGGTATTCGCACCCTGGTTGCCGGCAACATCGGCCTGCCGGTGCTCGACGCGATTGCAGACATCGATTCCGGCCGACGTCGGCGCCCGGATGTATTCGTGCTCGAGCTGTCGAGCTTCCAGCTCGAGACCACGGAATCGCTCAGGCCGGAGGCGGCCACGGTGCTCAACCTGAGCGAGGATCATCTCGACCGCTACCCGGGCATGCGCGATTACGCGCAGGCCAAGGCGCGCATCTTCCAGGGCGACGGTGTCCAGGTCGTGAACCGGGAAGACGACTGGTCGCGCTCGATGGCCCAGAAGGACCGCTGCGTGTTCACCTTCGGCATCGACGAACCGCGCGGCCGGAACGACTGGGGCCTGCGGCAGGTGGAGGGGCGCCAATGGCTTGCCCATGGTGCCGACAACCTGATGCCGGTTGACGAGTTGAAAGTGACGGGGCTGCACAATGCGGCGAACGCGCTGGCCGCGCTGGCGTTGTGCCGCGCGATCAGATTGCCCTACCCGCCGCTGCTGAACGCGCTGCGCAGCTTCTCCGGACTGCCGCATCGGGTGCAAAAGGTGAGCGAGATTGGCGGCATCGCGTTCTTCGACGATTCGAAGGGCACCAATGTCGGCGCGACGGTGGCCGCGCTGGCCGGCATGGATCGGCCGTCGGTGGTCATTCTGGGGGGCGACGGCAAGGGCCAGGACTTCACGCCGCTGCGGCGCGCGGTCGAGCAACGCGCGCGCGCCGTTGTGTTGATCGGGCGCGACCGGGAGCAGATCGCCGGCGTGCTGGAAGGGCTGGCCGTGCCGATCGAACGTGCGGCGGACATGCGCGATGCCGTGAGACGTGCGTTGCGTTTGGCGCGCAGTGGTGACGCGGTACTGCTGTCTCCGGCCTGCGCGAGCTTCGACATGTTTACCAACTATCAGCACCGAGCGCAGGCTTTTGTCGACGCCGTGCGCGAACTGGAGGCGGCCCGGTGAACGCCTGGTTCAGTGCCGGCGCGCCGGTTACGCGCGACGAGCCGGACTTCGACCCGTTGATCATCTGGCTGACCGCGGCCCTGCTCGGGCTCGGCCTGGTGATGGTGTACTCGGCGTCGATCGCAATCGCCGAGGCCGGCGCGATCGCGGGCGGCAAGCCCCATTATTTTCTCGCGCGCCACGCGCTGTTTCTCCTTTTGGGAGTGGGTGCGGCCCTGCTCGCGGTACAGGTGCCGATGCGCGCATGGCAGCTTGGCGCCCCATACCTGTTCGTTCTCGGCAGCGCGCTGCTGGTGATCGTTCTGATTCCAGGCGTGGGCAAGGAAGTCAACGGCAGCCAGCGCTGGCTTTCGTTCGGCGGGTACAACCTGCAGCCCTCGGAGCTGATGAAGCTCTTCGTCGTGCTGTACGCCGCGGATTACACCGTGCGCAAGGCCGCGCACATGGCGAGCTTCCGCAAGGGTTTTCTGCCGATGTTCGGCGTGATGCTGATCACCGGTGCCCTGTTGCTGCAGGAGCCCGACTTTGGGGCATTTGCCGTGATCAGCGTCATCGCGATGGGCGTGCTTTTTCTGGGCGGCATGAACTGGCGCCTGTTCGCCAGCCTGGTCGTGTTGCTGGTCGCGGGTTTTGTGCTGCTTATCTGGAGTTCGCCTTACCGGATGCAGCGAGTGCTGGGCTTCATGGATCCCTGGGCGGACCCCTTTGGCGCCGGCTATCAGCTTTCGCATGCGTTGATCGCATTTGGGCGTGGTGAATGGTTGGGCGTCGGTCTCGGGGCCAGCGTCGAGAAGCTCTTCTACCTGCCCGAGGCGCACACCGACTTTCTGCTGGCCGTAATAGCCGAGGAGCTGGGCTTCATCGGCGTGCTGGCGACGATCGGACTGTTCGCGTGGCTCACCTGCCGCGCGTTCTCAATCGGCAACCAGGCGGCCAGGCTGGAACGGTACTTCTCGGCGCTGGTGGCGCAGGGTGTCGCGCTGTGGATCGGCGCGCAGGCGATCATCAACATGGGCGTCAACATGGGGCTGCTGCCGACCAAGGGCCTGACGCTGCCGCTCTTGTCCTACGGCGGCAGCGCGCTGGTCGCGAACTGTGCCGCACTGGGCGTGCTGCTGCGGGTGGACTTCGAGAACCGGCAGATGATGAAAGGCTACTCCCTGTGAGCCGCACCATTCTTGTAATGGCCGGCGGCACCGGCGGGCACATTTTTGCCTCCGGCGTAACGCGCGCGATGCGCGCATTAGCCTGCGCCCAAAATGTTCCCGCTGCCTCTGGGAGGGTGCTGCGATGAGTCGCACCATTCTTATCATGGCGGGCGGCACAGGCGGGCACATTTTTCCGGCGCTGGCGGTGGCTGGGGAGCTGGCGGCGCGGGGGTGGCGGGTGGTGTGGCTGGGCTCGCGCTCCGGCATGGAGGCGCAGATCGTTCCTGCCCAAGGCTACCCGGTGGAGTGGATTCGATTCGGTGGCCTGCGCGGCAAGGGCCTGCTGCGCGCTGCGCTTCTTCCGCTGAATCTGTTGATCGCGTTCTGGCAGAGCTTGCGCGTCATCCTGCGGGTGAGGCCGGACGTGGTGCTCGGCATGGGCGGTTACGTCACTTTTCCGGGTGGAATGATAGCGGCGGGACTGCTCCGACCGCTGGTGATCCACGAACAGAACGCGGTTGCGGGCTTGGCCAACAGGGTGCTGGCGCAGGTGGCCGACCGGGTGCTCGTCGCGTTTCCGGACACCCTGCGCAAGGCAACCTGGACAGGGAACCCGGTGCGCGCGGAGATATCGGCCGTTGCGCCGCCGGAGGAACGGTTGCGGCAGCGGCAAGGGCCTCTCAATCTTCTGGTGATTGGCGGAAGTCTGGGGGCGCGCGCGCTCAACGACATCGTGCCGAAGGCCGCCGCGCTCATGGCGGCCGGGTCGCGTCCCAGGATCACTCATCAGGCAGGACGCCAGCACCTGGAAGCGCTGGAGTCGACCTACCGCGAGTGCGCGGTCGAGGCAACCGCCGTTGCTTTCATCGAGAACATGGCGGCCGCCTACGAGTCGGCCGATCTGGTGATCTGCAGGGCAGGCGCCACCACGGTCGCCGAACTGGCCGCGGCAGGGGTGGCAAGCATCCTGGTGCCGTTTCCGTTCGCGGTCGACGATCACCAGACCGCGAATGCGCGCTTTTTGTCCGACCAGGGCGCGGCTGTACTGCTGCCCCAGCGCGACCTAAGCCCGCGTGCACTGGCCGATCTTCTGCTCGGCCTCTCGCGCGAGCGAATCTTCGAGATGGCGAACAAGGCGCGAACTCTGGGCAAGCCCGAGGCGACGCGCGCCGTCGCCGACATCTGCATGGCGGCGGCTGCATGAAGCACAAGGTCAAGCGCGTGCATTTTGTGGGCATCGGCGGTTCCGGCATGAGCGGCATCGCGGAAGTGATGCTCAATCTCGGTTTTCAGGTGACCGGCTCCGATCTGAGCGAATCTGCGACGACGCAGCGTTTGCGCCAGCGTGGTGCGCAGATTCATGTCGGCCACGACGGCGCGCATGTGGAAGGTGCCGATGCGGTGGTGACCTCGACCGCGGTGAAAGCCGACAACCCCGAAGTGGCCGCCGCGCGGGCCCGGCGCGTTCCGGTGGTGCCCAGGGCAATGATGCTGGCGGAGTTGATGCGCTTGCGGCAGGGTATCGCCATCGCCGGTACGCACGGCAAGACCACCACTACCAGCCTGATTGCCAGCGTGCTGGCCGAATCGGGAATGGACCCGACTTTTGTCATCGGCGGGCGGCTGGAGGCGGCCGGAACCCATGCAAAGCTGGGCAGCGGCGAGTTCATCGTCGTCGAAGCCGACGAGTCCGATGCCTCGTTTCTCTACCTTCAGCCGGTACTTGCGGTGGTGACCAACATCGATGCGGACCATATGGAGACCTATGGCCACGATTTTGGCCGCCTGCGACAGGCCTTCCTCGAATTCATCGGGCACCTGCCCTTCTACGGAATGGCGGTGCTCTGCATCGACGATGATAACGTGCGCAGCCTGCTGCCGATCATTACCAAGCCGGTGACCACGTACGGCTTGTCCGAAGCCGCGCAGGTCAGGGCCGTCGATGTCCGCGCCCAGAACGGCCAGATGCGCTTCCGGGTGATGCGTCGCGGCTTCGACAGCGGGCAGCCGAAGCCATCGCCGGATCTCGACGTGACCTTGAACCTGCCCGGTGTGCATAACGTGCAGAACGCGCTGGCCGCGATCGCCGTAGCCATGGAGATCGGCGTGCCGGACGAGGCTATTGTTTCGGCGCTGAAAAAGTTTGCAGGCGTAGGCCGCCGGTTCCAGCGGCATGGCGAGATTGCGTTACCGGGCGGAGGCTCGTTCACCCTGGTGGATGACTACGGCCATCACCCCGCCGAGATGGAGGCCACCCTGGCCGCGGCGCGCGGCGCGTTTCCGTCAAGGCGCCTGATGCTCGTGTTTCAGCCGCACCGCTACACCCGCACGCGTGACTGCTTCGAGGATTTCGTACGGGTGCTTTCCTCGGTTGATGCGCTGCTGCTTACCGAGGTCTACGCCGCAGGCGAGGCGCCGATCGTTGCCGCCGACGGGCGTGCTTTGGCGCGTGCCGTGCGCGTCGCGGGAAAAGTCGAGCCGGTATTCGTCGAATCGGTTGCGGAGGTGCCTGCGGCGGTGCTGGCTGCCGCGCAGGCAGGCGACGTGGTGATCACGATGGGCGCCGGATCGATCGGGACAGTTCCGGGGCTGCTCGCCAAGCATTGATATGGACATGACCGAACCCGAACGCATGAGTCTGGAAGGCCTTCGCGGCGAGCTTCGGCTGGACGAGTCGATGCGCAGGCACACGAGCTGGCGGGCTGGCGGGGCGGCCGAGCGAACCTATCGCCCGGCTGACCTCGAAGACCTGTGCGCTTTTCTTCGCGCCCTGCCCGATTCCGAGCCGGTCATGTTGGTCGGACTGGGAAGCAACCTGTTGGTGCGCGACGGCGGGTTGCGCGGCACCGTGGTGTTTACGCACCCGGCTTTGCAGCGAATGCAGTTCATGCGGCATGCGGGCGAGGAAGCAATGCTCTACGTCGAGGCCGGCGTGGCCAGCCCGAAGGCGGCACGCTTCGCGGCAGTGCACGGTCACGAGGGCGCGGAATTTCTCGCCGGGGTGCCCGGCACGATTGGCGGCGCCCTGGCGATGAACGCCGGCTGCTACGGAAAGGAAACCTGGGAGATCGTTTCCGGCGTCCTGACGATCGACCGCCGCGGGCAGCGCCATGAGCGCACGGCCGCCGACTTTCACATCGGATACCGCACGGTCAGCCCGGTTCCGCCCCGGCAGGAGTACTTCGCGGCCGCCTGGCTGAAGCTGCCGTTTGGTGATGGCGACTGGTCGCGACTGCGCATGAAGGAGCTGCTGCAGCGTCGGATATCGTCGCAGCCGCTCGCACAGCCGAATGCCGGGTCCGTCTTTCGGAACCCGCCGGGCGACTACGCGGCCCGTCTGATCGAGTCGTGCGGGCTCAAGGGCTTCCGGATAGGCGACGCCATGGTGTCGCCCAAGCACGCGAATTTCATCGTGAACCTGGGCACTGCACGGGCGGGCGACATCGAGGCGCTCATCGAGCACGTGCAGAACACCGTGGCGAAGCTCCGCGGCGTGACGCTGGAGCGCGAAGTGCAAATCGTGGGCGAGGTCTGAACCGTGGGCGGCGAGCGATTCGGAAAGGTGGCGGTGCTCCTGGGCGGACGGTCGGCCGAGCGAGAAGTCTCGCTGATGTCCGGCGGCGCGGTGCTGCAGGCATTGCGATCGCAAGGTATCGACGCCCATCCGTTCGACACACAGGAGCGCTCGCTCAGTGATCTGGCCGAGGAGAAGTTCGACCGCGCGTTCATCGCGCTTCACGGCCGTTACGGCGAAGACGGCACGATTCAGGGCGCGCTGGAGCTGATGCAGATTCCATACACCGGCAGCGGCGTCATGGCCTGCGCCCTCGCGATGGACAAGTGGCGTACCAAGCTG
>CALJLA010000239.1 GCA_937983055.1 uncultured Pseudomonadota bacterium | reverse complement strand
ACCTGTGCTCTTCCGATCTCGATGCTCCAGCGACCTTTCTGCCGCGCGCTTTTCATGCCCAGCAACAGGTTCTGGCGCACGGTAATCGACGGAAAGATCTCCCGGTTTTCCGGCACGTAGCCCAGCCCCCGGCGGGCGATAACATAAGTGTCGAGCCCGCCGATTTCCTGCTGCTTGAAGCGGATCGAGCCACGGTGCTCGACCTGGCCCATGATCGACTTGATGGTGGTCGAGCGACCGACGCCGTTGCGTCCGAGCAGGCTCACGATCTCGCCCTCGGCCACATTCAGGTGCACGCCGTGCAGGATGTGGCTCTTGCCGTAAAACGCGTGGAGGTCCTGGACTTCAAGCATGTCGTTCGAGCTCCGGCGGATCAATGCTGCTCGGTGCCAAGGTAGGCCTCCTGCACCGCCTTGTTGCCGCGGATTTCTTCCGGCGTGCCGGTCGCAATGATCTCGCCGTAGACCAGCACCGAGATGCGGTCGGCGAGATTGAAAACCACGCTCATGTCGTGCTCGACCATGACCAGGGTGCGGCCGCGGGTCACGCCGCGGATCAGCTCGACCGCGTCATCGGTCTCCGAGCGGCTCATGCCCGCGGTCGGCTCGTCGAGCAGGATCACGTTGGCGCCGCCCGCGATGGTGACGCCGATTTCCAGTGCGCGCTGCTCAGCGTACGTGAGCAGCCCGGCCGCGCGGTCGCGCCGCTTGTCGAGCCCGATCAGGGCAACGATCTCATCAACCCGCCCGTTCACGTCCTTCAGCGCGCCGACCCGGTGCCAGAAAGAATACTTGTAGCCCAGCGACCAGAGCACCGCGCAGCGCACGTTCTCGAGCACCGACATGCGCGGAAAAATGTTGGTGATCTGGAAGCTGCGCGAAAGCCCCTTGCGGGTGATGATCTCGGGATCCAGATTGGTGATGTCCTCGCCATTCAACTCGACGCGGCCGGCGCTGACCGGGAAACGCCCGCTGACCAGATTGAAGAGCGTGGACTTTCCCGCGCCGTTCGGTCCGATGATGGCGTGACGCTCCCCCACCGGAATATCGAGATTCACGCCGTTGATGATCGACGTGCGCCCGAAGCTCTTGCGCAGGTCCTTCAAGCGCAGCGCGGCGGCGCTCATGCCAGCCCTCTTGCATTCAGTTCGGGCGAGATTTCCGCCCATGCGCGCCTCACGAAGCGCGAAGCCCAGGCGAACAGCGCACCGCCCACGCCCAGCAGCAGCGCGATCACGAGCCATGTCGCTGCGGCTGACGGATTCAGCGCTACGCCGAGAAACCTCATCGACTCGCCGGCGGTAGAGGTGGACTCGAAATGGTAGATCAGTTCGATCAGCGCCACGAAGCCCAGCAGCATCACTGCGCCGGTGGCCGCCGCCAGCGCGTAAGAAGGCACCAGCCGCTTCATGAGCTGCGCCCTCCACACCGGCGAATGCACCGTGACAAGGCTGGCGAGCCCGCCCGGCGAAAACATGATGATCACCAGGAACAGCAGGCCGAAGTACAGCAGCCAGGCCTGGGTATACGTGGACAGCGCCGACTGCAGAAAAGTGACCAGCACCGCGCCCAGGATCGGTCCCCAGAAATGCCCGATGCCGCCGATGAATGCCATCAGCACCACGTTGCCGGAGGCCATCAGCCCCAGCGTCTCGGCGGTGACGATCTCGTAGTTGATGGCCGACAGGCTGCCGGCCACGCCCGCGAAAAACCCGGCAAGCGTCATCATCAGCCAGCGCACCCGGGTCGGGTTGTAGCCGACGAAGCGTGCGCGCTCCGGGTTGTCGCGCACTGCGTTGGCCATGCGTCCGAGCGGGGTCTGCGTGATCGCGAACATCGCGATCATGCAGGCCAGGCACCATCCGGCGATGAGGTAATAGACCTGAATCTGCGGCCCGTAGCTCACCCCGAGCATCGGCCCGCCGGCGGTGCGATTGGTGGCGATGCCGCCTTCGCCGCCGAAGAACGTGGTGAACATCAGCGCACTGGCCGCGACCATCTCGGCGATGCCGAGCGAGATCATGGCGAACGGTGTGCCGGCCCGGCGGGTAGTGACGAAACCCAGGACCAGGCCGAAGACCAGGCCGCACAGCCCGCCGGCCAGCGGCACGAAGGTGATTGGCAGCCAAAGTCTTCCGGCATCGATCCAGTTGATGGCATGCGCGGCGAAAAACGCGCCCATCCCGAAATAGACTGCGTGGCCGAAGGACAGCAGCCCGGTCTGGCCAAGCAGCATGTTGTAGGACAGGGCGAAGATGATGGCGATGCCCATCTGGGTGAGCATCGAGAGCGCGAAGCTCTGGCTGAACACGAACGGCAGCAGCACGAAAACGAGCGCGATCGCGCTCCAGAACACCACCCGTCGGGTATGCAGGATCGGCATCGGTTCAGCTCTCCCGCGTGCCCATCAGGCCGCGCGGGCGCACGATGAGCATCAGCACCATCAGCAGATACGGCAGCACCGGCGCCATCTGCGACAGCGTGATCGACCACAGGCCGTGCCAGACCGATTCCGGCGACACGTCGATGCCGAACAACCCCCAGAAATCCAGCATCGAATAATCCAGCGCGACCGAGAAGGTCTGGAGCGCGCCGATGATCAGCGAGGCGACGAACGCGCCGGCAAGCGAGCCCATACCGCCGAACACGACCACCACGAACACGATGCTGCCGACCGCGATCGCCATGCCCGGCTCGGTGATGAACATGTTGCCGCCAAGCACCCCGGCGAGACCGGCCAGCGCCGCGCCGCCGGCGAACACCAGCATGAACACGCGCGGCACGTTGTGGCCCAGCGCCTCGACCATGTCGGGATGGGTGAGCGAAGCCTGCACGATCAGCCCGATGCGGGTGCGGGTGAGCAGCAGGTAAAGCCCCACCAGCATGCCGACCGATACCAGCATCATGAACGCGCGGTACGCCGGGTACTGGGTGGTGAAGAGCGTGAACAGGGTGAAATCCAGCACCTGCGGCACCCGGTAGTCCACCGGTGCGCGGCCCCAGATGAGATGCACCACCTCCTCGATCACATAGGCGAGCCCGAAGGTGAACAGCAGTTCGGCGACGTGGCCGAACTTGTGCACCGTGCGCAGGCCGTAGCGCTCGGTCACCGCGCCGATGATGCCGACCAGGATCGGTGCCAGAAACAGCGCCGGCCAGTAACCGGTATAGAGGCCGACCTGGTAGGCGAAGTACGCGCCCAGCATGTAGAAGCTTGCGTGGGCGAAGTTCAGCACGCCCATCATGCTGAAGATCAGCGTGAGGCCGGACGAGAGCATGAACAGCAGCAGTCCGTAGGACAGGCTGTTCAGAAGAGTGACGAGGAAGAACTCCATACAGGCGGTGGCCGGCCGGTCTTGTGTTTATATCCGCATGCGATCGCTGCGCCGCCGCAACGGCAACCCTGGAGCGCGACCAGGCGCGCCCGCCCGAAGGCCGGACGATTCTAGTCGGATCGTTGCCGCATTGTAAACGGTCGGGCCGGACCGACGGCGGCCACTGCTAGAATCGCCGCAGAACCCGCACCTACGGAGGCGAGCAAGCCATGCATGGCCAGATGATGGATGTACCGCTGCTGATCTCTTCGCTGATCCGCCATGCCGACCGCTATCACGGCGATACGGAAATCGTCACCCGTACGGTCGAAGGCCCGATTCACCGCTACACCTATGGCGAAGCGCACCGGCGCGCCCGCCAGCTCGCCAACGCGCTCACCTCCCTGGGCGTTCGGCAGGGCGACCGTGTCGCAACGCTGGCCTGGAACACTCACCGCCACTTCGAAATCTACTACGCGACCTCGGGCATGGGCGCGGTGTGCCACACGATCAATCCCCGGCTGTTTCCCGAGCAGATCGCCTACATCGCCAACCACGCCGAGGATGTCTACCTGTTCGTCGACCTGACGTTCTTGCCGCTGGTCGAAAAGCTGGCGGCGAACCTGAAGACGATCAAGGGCTACGTCGTCATGACCGACAAGACGCATATGCCCAAGGCGGGCATGGCGAACCTGCTGTGCTACGAAGATCTGATCAACGGCCATGGCGACAGCTTCGAATGGCCGGTATTCGACGAGCGCACCGCCTCGTCACTGTGTTACACCTCCGGCACCACCGGCAACCCCAAGGGCGTGCTCTACCAGCACCGCAGCACCGTGCTGCATTCCTACGCGGCCGCCCTGCCGGATGCGCTGAACCTGTCGGCGCGCGATGTGATCCTGCCGGTGGTGCCGATGTTCCATGTCAATGCCTGGGGCCTGCCCTACGCCTGCGCCCTGGCCGGGGCAAAGCTGGTCTTCCCGGGCGCCGGCATGGACGGCGCCAGCCTGTACGAGCTGTTCGAGCAGGAGAAAGTCACCCTGTCGGCGGGCGTGCCGACCATCTGGATGGGCCTGCTCGGCCATATGCGCAGCAACAAGCTGAAATTCTCGACGCTGAACCGAACGGTGATCGGCGGCTCGGCCTGCCCGCCGGCGATGATCCGCAGCTTCGAGGAGGAGTACGGCGTGCGTGTGCTGCACGCCTGGGGCATGACCGAGATGAGCCCGCTCGGCACGGTCTGCACGTTCAAGGGCAAGCACCTGTCACTGCCCAAAGCGGAGCAGCTCGCCTTGCTGAATATTTATTTTTTTTCTATTTTCTGCGTGGAAATGAAGATCGTCGACGGCGACGGCAAGGAGCTGCCGTGGGATGGCAAGGCTTTCGGCGACCTGCTGGTGCGCGGGCCGTGGATCCTCAATCGCTACTTCCGCGGTGAAGGCGGCGAGCCGCTGCGGCCCGATGCCGACGGCAAGGGTTGGTTTCCGACCGGCGACGTAGCCACCATCGACGCCGACGGATTCATGCAGATTACCGACCGATCCAAAGACGTGATCAAGTCGGGCGGCGAATGGATCAGCTCGATCGACCTGGAGAACACTGCTGTCGCCCACCCGGCGGTAGCCGAGGCCGCAGTGATCGCCGTGGCGCATCCCAAGTGGGACGAGCGCCCGCTGCTGGTGGTGGTGAAGAAGCAAGGCCTGGCGCTCACCCGCGAGGAACTGCTCAAGTTCTTCGAAGGCAGGGTGGCGAAGTGGTGGATTCCGGACGACGTGGTGTTCGTCGACCAGTTGCCGCACACCGCGACCGGCAAGCTGCTGAAGACCAAGCTGCGCGAGGACTTCAGAGACTACAAGCTGCCCTCCGCGGCCGCCTGAGCGGCTTTATCGGGGTCGGCCAGTCGGCAAGACCGGTGCGCCCAGTGGCTTAGTGAGGTATGGGGTTTCGGTCAGAGCGCAAATCCCGATCAGCTAGACTCGGAGTGACGGATGACATGGCGGCGATACAGTTCCGGTCAGAGCGCAAATCCCGATCAGCTAGACTCGATCGAGTCGGTGGGCGAGCCGCTCACCTGTTCCGGTCAGAGCGCAAATCCCGATCAGCTAGACTTTGGCCGCCGTGGTGGAGCGATAAGCTAGAGCTTCGGTCAGAGCGCAAAGTCAGAAAAAATAGAAATCCGAAAGCGCCGGGCAGAGTAACAAGCGAAGATCCGCTACACGCAAA
>CALJLA010000238.1 GCA_937983055.1 uncultured Pseudomonadota bacterium | reverse complement strand
TGGGGCAACTCGATCCGGCGATCCCGGACATGCAGGAAATAGCGGTCGTACAGGGTCTGCAGGCCCAAGTAGCCGAACTTCAGATCGCGGTTGGCATCCAGGGCCGCCCCCAGCGAATGCAGGTCGAAGCGCCCCAGCCGCTCATCGAGCAGGCCGGCCTCGATGCCGGCCTTGATGAACTCGGGGAAATACTCCGCATAACGGGTGTGCATCGCGGCCTGGCTGACCTCCTCGCCCAGTACCTCGCAGCGCACACTATTTAATAGGAGTCGCGCGGTGACGTAGCTGTACGCAGGGTCCTTTTCGATCAGAGACCGCGCGGCCAGGATGACGCTCTTGCGCACCTCGTCGATCGGCACCCCGTCATACAGGTCGCGCAGGGTGAGCTGCAGAATCACGTCGGGGTCGACGGAACGGCCAAGGCCCTCGCAGGAGTCCTTGACCAGGGCGGCCAGCTCGGCAACTTGCAACGGACGGCGGGTATCGCCGTCGACCACCGTCACGCTGGGCTGCTGTTCCGCCCGCTGGCCTTCTTTCTGGCGGGCGCGCTCACGGGCGCGCTCCTCGCGGTAGAGCACGTAGGCGCGCGCGACCTCATGCTCGCCGCCGCGCATCAGCGCCAGCTCCACCTGGTCCTGGATATCTTCGATATGGAAAGTGCCGCCGCCCGGCTGGCGCCGAACCAGCGCCTGCACCACGTTGTCGGTCAGCCCGGAAACGATCTCGCGGATTCTGGCCGAGGCGGCACCCTGACCGCCGTTCACCGCGAGAAACGCCTTGGTCAGCGCAACCGCGATCTTGCTCGGCTCGAACCCGACAACCGCGCCATTACGGCGGATGACCTTGTACTGACCAAAGCGGTTCTGGCCGTCGCGCACGTGCGCGTCCTCCGGCCGGTACTCGCCCGTAACGCCCGACGTCGAGGTGCTGGTGGTTACTTGCATGTCTTCTCCCTGGATCTGTGTGTCGCCCGTTGGCAACACCCTCGCCTGTGCGAGCGGGTCGGCGACCACTAGATGTTGTGTCTTTGGCTTTCGGCTGCACCAATTCTAGTGGTGGGTCCTACCCTGTCAAGAAGTTTTTACCTTTTGACAAACGCTGTTCGCGCGATGTGCGCGCACAGCCGCCGCGCGCGCCGCGAGCACGCGCGAAGAACCCGAAATCAGGATCGCCGGAGAAACTCTGCTGCGATGCACACCGTGCGGAAATGAATATCGACGGTGTCTTCGATCGCCCGCGCATAGCCGCCAGCCATGGTGATGGCGACCGGAACGCCGGCGTCGCGGCACAAGGTCAGCACCAGGCGGTCGCGCTCCGCCAGTCCGGTCTTCGACAGCGCCAGGCGGCCAAGCCGATCGCCGGCAAACGGATCGGCGCCCGCCAGGTAGATCGCCAGGTCGGGCTGCGCCGCGGACAGCGTGCGGCACACCGCGGGCTCCAGCGCCGCGAGGTAGGCCTCGTCGCCGGTGCCGTCTGCCAGCTCGACATCGAGATCGCTCGCCTGCTTGCGAAACGGGAAATTGTTTCCGGCGTGAATCGAGAAGGTGAAAACACTTGCGTCGTGGGCGAGGATGGCAGCCGTGCCGTCGCCCTGGTGCACATCGCAGTCGATGATCGCCACGCGACGCGCGCGCTCCTCGGCCTGCATCGCGAGCGCGGCCACCGCGCTGTCGTTGAATACGCAGTAGCCCGCGCCATGGTCGCGAAACGCGTGGTGAGTGCCGCCCGCGAGACTGACCGCGACGCCCTCCTCGATCGCCGCCCGGCAGGCCTCGATCGTGGCGCCGCTGGACCGGCGTGAGCGCTCGACCATCGCGGCGCTCCACGGAAAGCCGATGCGGCGGACCTCGCCAGCGGAAAGCGAACCCTCGACCACGCGCCGCAGGTAGGCGGGGTCATGGGCCCGCAGCAGCGCCTGATCGGAGGCCGCCTGCGGCACGAGCAGGTGCCCGGCCGCGGCAAACCCGGCCGCCTCGACGCGCTCGCGCAGCAGCGCGTACTTCGTCATCGGGAAACGGTGCCCCGGCGGCAGCGGCAGCACGAAGTGATCGGTGTAGAAAATCTTCAATGCGGTGGGCGACGCAAGTACGGGGTCAGCGGGGCCGAACTGCGATATTCGACACGCCGGCGCGCCGGAGTTCGCCGCGCGCTCGAAAGCGGGAAGGCCATCGGGTCAGGTCCGGGGCGGGGCGGGGCGCCGCGCTCAGGCAAACGTGCGCTGGAATCTGGCCCAGTCGAAACCGGGGCCGGGGTCGGTCTTGCGGCCCACCGGCCGCGCGATGTCTGCATGCCCCAGGCACTCGACAATCGGGTAGCGGGCGCGCAGGGTCCGGCACAGCGCCCCGAGAGTGTCGTACTGACGGTCGGTGAACGGCAGTGCGTCGGTGCCTTCAAGCTCGACGCCAATCGAGAAGTCATTGCAGCGCGTGCGTCCGCGCCATTCCGACTGACCCGCGTGCCACGCACGCTTGCCGCAAGCCACGAACTGGAGCAGTTCGCCATCGCGCCGCACCAGGAAATGCGCCGACACCTTCAGCCCGGCAATCTCCCGGTAATAGGGGTGTGCCGTGGAATCCAGGCGGTTGAGAAACAGGTCGATGATGCCGCTGCCCCCGAACTCCCCCGGCGGCAGGCTGATGCTGTGTACCACCAGCAGCTCGATTGCCGCACCGGACGGCCGCTCGTCGAAATTCGGCGAGGACACCCTTGCCGCGGCGCCGCGCCACCCTTCATCGTCGCGCGCCCAGCGAACGGCGGGCGGCGGCGCCCGCCCTCCGGCCGGCGATCCGCCAGCGCCGCTCAATTGATGCCCAGCCGCTCCATCCGGTAACGCATCGACCGGAAGGTGATGCCCAGCAACTTGGCGGCCGCAGTACGGTTGAACCGCGTCTTCTCCAGCGCCTCGAGAATGGCTTCTTTCTCGACCCGGTCGAGATAGTCCTGGAGCGGATACTTTCCGTTGGCGCCCGCGGCCGGCATCGCCTCGGGCGTGTCGGCCGGCGTGAGCTGCAGATCGTCCGCCCCGATCTTGCCGTCGCCGGACAGCGCGAGCGCGCGCTCAAGGATGTTTTCCAGTTCGCGCACGTTTCCCGGAAAGTCATAGCGGGTCAGAGCCTCCATGGCATCCGGCGCGACCTCGGGCTTTTTAACCCCGGCGGCACTTGCCAGCCGGTCCAGAATCGCGTCGACGAACTGCGCGATATCCTCCCTGCGCTCCCGCAGCGCAGGCATTCTCAACTCGATGACGTTCAGCCGGTAATACAGGTCATGACGGAATTTCCCGGCCTCGACCTGCTCAGCGAGCTTTTGGTGGGTGGCGCTGATGATGCGCACGTCAACGGCCTCTTCCTGCGTGGAGCCGACCTTGCGCACGCGCTTTTCCTGGATCACCCGCAGCAGCTTCACCTGCATCGCCAGTGGCAGGTCCGCCACCTCGTCCAGGAACAGCGTGCCGCCGTTCGCGGCCTGGAAGAATCCGTCGCGGTCGCTGTCGGCGCCGGTGAACGCACCCTTGCGGTAGCCGAAGAACTCCGACTCCATGAGATTCTCAGGAATCGCTCCGCAGTTCACCGGCATGAAAGCCTTGTCGCGGCGCGCGCTCTTCTGGTGTATCAGGCGCGCCGCCAGCTCTTTGCCGCTGCCGGATTCGCCGCTGACGTGCACCGGCGCCTCGGAGCGCGCCAGCTTTTCGATCAGGTCGCGCACCTGCTGCATAGCCGGCGACTCGCCGATCAGGGCGAGGCCGGCGGCCGCCTTGGGCGCAACGCCCGGCTGCGGCAGCGACAGCGCCGATTTCACCAGTGTCCGCAGTTGCTCCAGCGACACCGGCTTGGCGAGATAGTCGAAGGCGCCCGCCTTGAGCGCCGCCACCGCATTTTCAGTGTTGCCATGGGCGGTGATGACCGCGACCGGCAGGTCGCGATCGCTGCCGGCAATGAAGTTCAGCAGCTCGAGCCCGCTGCCGTCCGGGAGGCGCATGTCGGTGAGGCACAGGTCGAAGGACCCGGACTGCACCTTCGCGATCGCCTCTTTCACGGTGGCCGCACGCTCCACATCCAGGCCCATCTTGAGCAACGTCAGCTCGAGAAGCTCGAGGATGTCCTCCTCGTCGTCAACGATGAGGACCGACCTCGAAGTGGGCGCGCCACCCTGGTCTCTGCGTTTCAAGCTCCCACTCCTTTACAGATCACGCTGAACTGCGCCCCGAACGGGCCGTCGACATATTCGAGCGTGGCGCCGTTCGCCTCGCAGATCTCTCGGGCAATATACAGCCCCAGGCCTGTCCCGCTTGACGCCGTGGTGAAGAACGGTTCGAACAGGTGGCCGCGCAGCGCCTCGGGCACCCCCTGCCCGTCGTCGATCACGCTCGTTTCTATGGTACCGGTTCGAGGTCCCGGACGCACGCGCAGGCGGATGCTGCCGTCCTTTTTCATGCAATAGCGCAGGGCATTGCGGCACAGGTTCCACATGACCTGGTTGAGATGGCTGCGGTCGAACTCGATGGTCGGCTCTATTTCCGCCTCGATCCGAATGACGCCGGCGGGCACTTTCTCGATCTCGACGAACTCGCTCACGAACCGGTTCAGGTACTCGGCGATATTGAAGCGCTCGCGCAGCGCCTGGTCGCGCCGATTGAGCTTCAGCACGTCCTGCACCATCCGGTCCAGGCGCAACGTATTGTCGTGCACGATCTGCAGGAGGCGGGTTTCTCCGCTTGGCCTGCGGGCATCCTCCAGCAGCAGCTCAGTAGCGTGGTTGATGGCCGACAACGGGTTGCGGATCTCGTGCGCGATGTTCGCCGTAAGCCGCCCGAGCGAGGCGAGCTTCAGTTGCTGCGCCTGCTGCTGGATGCGCGACAGGTCCTCCAGAAAGATCACCACACCGACATTGCGCGCGCGACCGACCGGCAGGAACCGGGCCGCGGTCGATTTCTGGCCGACCACGGTGCGAATCGGGTCCAACCGGCCGCCCGGATCGCGCTGCCACTGCTCGAGCCTAGCCGCCAGCAACGGCGAATAATCCTGAAGCCTGACATCCCTCGTGCCGAGCGAAACCGGACCGAGGGTCTGCTCGGCGCGTGAATTGATCTGGCGGATCACGCCGCGCTCGTCGACCACCAGCACGCCGTCCTGCATGTCCTGGATAATGAGCTGGTTGACCTGCGCCATGTTGGCCAGGTCGATTTCGCGCTGCGCGGCGATCGCCTCGATCGCCACCGCGCGCTTGGCCAGGATGTGGCCGAGCCATGCGGTCGCGAAGTAGCCAATGCTGAGCAGTCCCGCCTGGATAAAGAGGCCGGTCCGGCCGAACAGGGCGATGACCTCGTAGGCATGCTCTGCCAGGATGCCAAGCGAGGCTATTGCGGCGAAGAACAGTGTCACCCGGCCACGGCTCATTAGGCCCGCCGCCGCGAGCGAAGGCAGCAGCAGCAGCCCGAGCCCGCTGGAGATGCCGCCGCTCGCATAGAGCATGACCACGACTGCGGCAACGTCCGCGCTCACGTAAAGCGCGAGCTGCAGGTTGAACGAAATCCGGCGCTGCAGGATAGGAAGGAAAGCCAGCAGCGTAAAGACGATGTACGCGCCGCTCGCGTAGAGAAAGGTCCGGCGGCTGTACGTGCCAAACGGGATGTTCTCGCCGAGCAAGACCGTGGCCGCCAGCAGGATCGAGGCGACGATGAGGCGATAGACGTTGAAATACAGAAGCGAACGCCAGAACGCGTCGCCAAATTCGCGCCGCGTGCTGGGCAGGGCGTGCGGAGAAAGCATGCTCAGGTTTTCGCCACGCAGGCAGTGCCGCTACTTGCGCGAGGACCCGCTGTCGGCAAGCCGCAGATGCTCCTGGCTGCAGTAGTGCTCGCCCCGGGAAGTCACGCTTTCGCTACGCGGAAGATGAATGCCGCAAACGCGGCAGCGGACCATGTCTTCGGTCTGTTTCGGGGCCGGCGGCGGCGGCGCGGCCCGGCGCCCGCTGCGGATGACCAGATAGACAACAATGAAGACTGCGATCAGGAGGAGGAACTTGGTCACGCGTTCTTCACCGTCATCGAATTGCTTGGTCGGGGTGAGAGGATTCGAACCTCCGACACCTGCGTCCCGAACGCAGTACTCTACCAGGCTGAGCTACACCCCGACGGCGAGCGCCAAATCAGTAATTGCGGCGAACCGCAAAGGCCGACAATTCTAGCAAACAATCCTTGTGCGTAGAATTCGGAACCGCCTCGAGCAAGGCGCTTGCGCGCTCGGCCTCCGCCTCGGCCTGCCGGCGGGCATAGTCCAGTGCGCCGCTGTCGCGGATGGCGGCCACCACTGGCTCGAAATCGGACAGTCGGCCCTCCGTAATCGCCCGCCGGATCAGGCCGGCCTGCTCGCCCGAGCCCGAGCGCATCGCATAGATTAACGGCAGCGTGACCTTGCCCTCCGCCAGATCATCGCCGAGGTTCTTGCCGGTCTGCGCAAGGTCCCCCGAATAATCCAGGATGTCGTCGATCAGCTGAAACGCCGTGCCCATGTGGGTGCCGTACCCGGCGAGCGCCGCTTCCACCGGCGCCGGGGCCTCCGCGAGAATGGCGCCGAGCTGCCCGGCCGCCTCGAACAGCTTGGCCGTTTTCGAGCGGATCACATGAAGGTATTGGGCCTCGGACACGTCAACGTTCTGGACATTGAGCAACTGCAACACTTCGCCCTCCGCGATCACGTTGGTGGCGTTGGAGAGCACCTCGAGCACCCGCAGATTGCGCACCCCCACCATCATCTGAAAGGCGCGCGAGTATAGAAAGTCGCCAACCAGCACCGAAGCCGGGTTGCCGAACCGGGCATTGGCGGTCGCACGCCCGCGGCGCAGCTCGGAATCGTCGACTACGTCGTCATGCAGAAGCGTCGCAGTGTGAATGAATTCCACCACCGCGGCCAGCCGGTGATGCGCGGTGCCGCGGTAGCCGCAGCAGATCGCCGAAAGCACCAGCAGTGCCGGCCGCAGCCGCTTGCCCCCGCCGCCGATGATGTGCTCGGCCACCTGACGGATCAGCGCCACGTCCGAATGCAGGCTCTCGCGGACGACCGCATCCACGGCGCGCATGTCGTCATAGATCAGGCGGTTGATGATCTCGGGGCTCACGTGGGCCGGAAAAAAAGCGGCGATGTTATGGAGGCGAACTTGCGCGTGTCAAGAAAAGGCCGGCGGGCGCGGCACGGCCGACGGGCGCCTCCGCCAGCCTTGCCTAAGTGATTCTTTTTTTGTAACATGCGCTGCTTTCCCGAAGCCCCCTCCAGGAGCTTGATCATGTACGCGGTCATCAAGACCGGCGGCAAGCAATACCGCGTGTCGTCCGGCCAGAAAATCAAAGTGGAACAACTACCTGCCGAGGTCGGCAGCCAGGTCACCCTGGACAAGGTACTGATGGTTGCCGACGGCGACAAGGTCTCGGTTGGCCAGCCCCTGGTCGCGGGCGCCAAGGTCCAGGCGACGGTGCTGGCTCAGGGCCGGGGCGACAAGGTGCGCATCTTCAAACTGCGTCGCCGCAAGCACTACAAGAAGCAGCAGGGGCACCGTCAGAACTACACCGAGATTCAGATCAACGAAATCTCTGGGTAAGAGGCAAGCGATATGGCACACAAGAAGGCAGGCGGCAGCTCACGCAACGGCCGCGACTCAAATTCCAAGCGGCTGGGCGTCAAGCGCTTCGGCGGGCAGTTGGTGTCCGCGGGCAGCATTCTCGTTCGCCAGCGCGGCACCAAGGTGCATGCCGGCGAAAATGTCGGGATGGGCAAGGACCACACCCTGTACGCCAAGGTCGACGGGCATGTGACCTTCGCGGACAAGGGCCCGCGCAACAGAAAGACAGTGAGTATCATCCCCGCCTGAGGCGCCGAGAAGTTCAGCACCAAGCCCTATCGGTCCCGATAGGGCTTTTTTGTTGGCGCTCCGGCGCCGGCAGGACAGGCGGCGACCTTCCCGAAGACCCGGGTCTGCCCGCCAAACACCGGATCGAGCGCAAGCCATGAAGTTCGTAGACGAAGCCATCATCGAAGTGCACGCCGGCAAGGGCGGCGATGGCGCGGTCGCGTTCCGGCGCGAGAAATACGTGCCGCGGGGCGGGCCGAGCGGCGGCGACGGCGGTCGTGGCGGCAGTGTCTACGCGGTAGCCGATCGCAACGTCAACACGCTCGTCGAGTACCGGTTCGATCGCATTCACCGCGCCCGCAACGGCGAGCCTGGCCAGGGCAAGGACTGCTACGGCAAATCGGCCGAAGACATCCACCTGAAAGTTCCGGTGGGCACCGTCATCACCGATCTGGACACTGGCGAGACGGTGGCCGATCTGGCCGCAGACGGCCAGACGGTACTGATCGCGCGCGGCGGCCAGGGCGGGCTCGGCAACATCCACTTCAAATCGAGCGTGAACCGGGCGCCGCGTCAGTCCACGCCCGGGCAACCGGGCGAAGACCGCCGGCTGCGACTGGAGCTCAAGGTACTGGCCGACGTCGGACTGCTGGGCCTGCCGAATGCTGGTAAATCGACCTTCATCCGGGCAGTGTCCGCCGCAAGGCCGAAAGTGGCGGACTATCCCTTCACGACGCTGCATCCCAACCTCGGCACGGTGCGCGTCGACCACAGCCACAGCTTCGTGATCGCCGATATTCCCGGCCTGATCGAAGGCGCCGCCGAAGGGGCGGGCCTCGGTCACCAATTTCTCAGGCATCTGCAGCGAACGCGCCTGCTGCTGCACCTGGTGGATGTCGCCCCGCTCCGCGAAGACGCGGATCCGATCCGCGACGCCGCCGCGATCGTCGCGGAACTGCGCAAATACGACGAGGCGCTGTATCGCAAGCCACGCTGGCTGGTGCTGAACAAGGTCGACCTCGTGCCGAAAGAGGAAAGACAGGCCAGGATCGACGCGCTGCTGGATGGATATCGTCGAAGGGTCGCCGCGCCGGACCGCAGTTTCGCGATCTCCGCCCTCTCGGGCGAGGGGTGCCAGGCGCTGTGCCGGGCCATCATGGAATACCTACAGCAAAGCCAGCCGGCCGGCGATGCCGAAGCGCCGGCCGCCCAGGCCGGCGGCTAGGCGGCGCCATGAACTCAGTCGCAGCCAAGGCCCGGCGACTGGTCGTCAAAGTCGGCAGCAGCCTGGTCACCAATGACGGCCAGGGGCTGGATCACGAAGCGCTCGCGCGCTGGGCCGCGCAGATCGCGGCGCTCAGAAAGCTCGGACGCGACGTCGTGCTGGTGTCGAGCGGCGCCATTGCGGAAGGACTTCAGCGGCTCGGCTGGAAGAAACGGCCGCATGCGGTGTACGAGCTGCAGGCCGCGGCCGCGGTCGGCCAGATGGGCCTGGTCGAGGCCTACGAGTCCTGCTTCCGCAAGTTCGGGCTGCACACCGCGCAGATCCTGCTGACCCACGAGGATCTCGCGGACCGTACGCGCTACCTCAATGCACGCTCCACCGTGCGCACGTTGCTCGAGCTCGGCGTCATTCCGATCATCAATGAGAACGACACCGTCGCCACCGCCGAGATCCGCTTTGGCGACAACGACTCGCTCGGCGCGATGGTCACCAACCTGATCGAGGCGGAGGTGCTGATCATCCTTACCGATCAGACCGGGCTCTTCACCCGCGACCCGCGTCATCACGGCGACGCCGAGCTGGTTCGTCAGGCGGTAGCCGGCGACCCGGAGCTGGAGCGCATGGCCGGCGGCATCGGCAGCCACCTGGGCAGCGGCGGCATGCTCACCAAGATTCTCGCCGCGAAGCGCGCCGCGCGCAGCGGCGCGCACACGATCATCGCGTCGGGCCGCGAGCCGGACGTGCTCATCCGGCTGGCAAACGGCGAGGCGATCGGCACCGAGTTGCGGGCGCAGACCATGCCGATCACCGCGCGCAAGCAATGGCTGGCCGACCATCTGCAGGTGCGCGGCAAGCTCAGGCTCGATCCCGGCGCGGTCAAGGCGCTCAGCGTCGACCGCAAGAGCCTGCTGCCGATCGGCGTGTACGAAGTGGCCGGCGAGTTCGAGCGCGGCGAGGTGGTGAGTTGCCTCGATGCCGAAGGCCGGGAAATCGCCAGGGGACTCGTCAACTACAACGCCGCCGAAACCCGCCGGATTCTCAAGACCCCATCCAGCCAGATCGAAGCCAAGCTCGGTTACGTCGACGAACCCGAACTCATCCATCGAGACAATTTAGTTCTGCTTTGACCGCGTCAAAGCAAAACCCAGTTACGGCGTAGGCTAAGCCTTAGCGGCCGCCAGGCCGATCAGGGTTACGCCGAAGTCACAATCTCACCAAGCGGAATCATGCCGCCTCAGCGATTGCGATCCTTGTTCGGCCCTGTGCGCCTCAGCTCCGCCAGCGCCGCGCCGCGGTCGCGCAGCGGGTAGCCGTCCGGGCAGAAGTAGTCGCGATACAGGGCAAAACGAAAGGCGTTGGTGCTGCGCCAGACGATGCGCTGCCACTGTGGATCGCGGGCGTCAGACCATTGTCCGTCGGCACGGCCGAAAGCGTACGGCTTCCATTCCCGGGTCTCGCAGCGAATGCCTTCGTATGCCACGGTCTGCGCTCCGGAATCCGAACGGATGACCAGGGCATACCTGACCACGCCGTCGGCACCGATCTCCAGTGACTCCGTGTCGACATAGTAGCGGTTATCGGTGGGGCCTTTGACGAAGAACTCCTGCAACCGCTCTTCCTTCGGATAGGCCGGAATCGTCACTTTGGCTTCGCGCCACTGCTCCTTTGGCGCGAACACTGAACCGCCGGTGTCCATGCGGTAGCGGGGTTCCGGCGCCTCGTAGCGTCCGCCGGCGCAGCCGACCAGCGCAATCGGCAGCAGCAGGATAGCCAGCCGGTCAGCGCGCGGCATAGACATGCTCGCGGGTAAGCGGCCAGGGCCAACGGCCGTTGGGCAAGGGCTTCGCACCCAATATCTGGAACAGCGAGATCCAGCCGCGATCGAAAGCGTGCGCCGAGCCGGCCATGTAAATGCGCCATATGCGATAGCGCTTTTCGCCGACGATCTCGCGCGCGCGGGCGGCATTGGTTTCAAGTCGCTTCACCCAGTGCCAGAGCGTGCGCGCGTAGTGCGGCCTCAGGCACTCCGCGTCGAGCGCCTCCAGCCCTTGGGAAGCCATCTCGTTCATCACCCGCGAGACGTGCACCAGTTCTCCTCCCGGAAATACGTACTCGTCGACGAAATCGCCGATACCGCTGGCGAGCGCCCCGTCCGCCAGCGAGTTCGTAGTGATGCCGTGATTCATCACCAGTCCGCCGGGCTTGAGCAGCCGGTGAATCTTGGCGAAGTAGCCCGCGAGATTGCGCTTTCCAACATGCTCGAACATGCCCACGCTGGCAATCTTGTCGTACGGTTCGTCTTCCGGCACGTCGCGGTAGTCCATCAACCGCGCCTCGCAGCGCCCTTCAAGACCAAGGGCCTTGATGCGTGCGTTCACGTAGGCGTGCTGCTCCTCGGACAGCGTGATGCCGAGCGCCTTGACGCCGTAGTTCTGCACCGCCCACAGGATCAACCCTCCCCATCCGCAGCCGATATCGAGCAGGCGCTCGCCCGGTCTGAGCACGAGCTTGCGGCAGATGTGGTCGAGCTTCTGCTCCTGCGCCTGGTCGAGGCTGTCGTCCGGCGTCCTGAAGTAGGCGCAGGAATAGACCCGGTTTCGGTCCAGCCACAGCCCGTAGAACTCGTTGCCGACGTCGTAATGATGCTGGATCGACTTGCGGTCGCCCGGCCGGCTGTGACGCCACCATTTCCAGTTGCCCGAGCGCTTGGCATAGACCGCCGTATCTCCCGCCACCAGCTGCTCGCCGGCGCGGATGGTTTCCTGCACGTCGCCATCCAGGTCGATGTCCCCCTCGACATAGGCGCGTGCAATCTTGCCCAGGCTGGGATTCGCAAGGGACAGCATCGCCTGCGGCGAACGCACTGTCAGGCGGATCTTCGGCTCGGCGCTGGAGCCGATGGACTGGCCGTTCCACAGAGTAACCGCGACCGGCAGGTCCAGGCGTGCAAGCCTCTGCTCGAGCATTCCGATCATGCGAGCTTCTAGCATGTTAGGTCTCTGAAAACGAAAACGGCCGCCGGTTGCTCCGGCGGCCGCTCTATTCTACTTCCAGGTGCGCGGGCGCGAAGCCCGCCCCCCCGCCCAATAGGCAATCAGAGCTTCAGGTCGTTGATCAGCGACTGGCGCGTCGCTTCCGGCACCCGCTCGAGTGCGTAGCGGTAGTTCGGATGCTCCACGCCGATCGACAGCGCCGCACCGTGCTTCAAGCGGTCCTTCATCGCGGGCGTCAGCTCGAAACGCAGAAAGTGCACCGACGAGGTCTTTTGCTCTGTGTCGCGCTCCAGGTCTTCGTCAGCGATGGCATAAACCTTTGCCTCGCCCGTCACCTGGATATAGACCTTGTCTTCGATGCCGATCAGCCGGGCGAGCGCGCGCTTGCGCTCTTCCACGTCCGTGTACTCGATCATCATCGTCGCCTTCCAGTTGCTGCCGTCGGGCACCAGCGGGTTATAGGCGTTGAGTTCGTCCTGGATACCCTCTTCCTCGAAAATGCGCTCTGCACGCAGCATCTCCTGGATCTGGTAACGCATCGTCAGCTCATCCTCGAAAATCAGGGTGACGTGCTCGCCCAGCGCCACGGACCTCGCCTGCTTGTGCGACATGACGCGCGCGCGAAAATCCTTGCGCACCCTGGCGTACTGCTCGAGAGACATCAGGCTGTCTCGCGTGATTGCTGCCATCATTGAATTCTCCTGCCTTTTCCTGTCAGATCCCGTACGCCCTGCGAATCAGGGTCAGCGGGTGTTGTTTTTCCCCGGGCTGGCCGCCCGCGCCACGAATGCCCTGCTCGATGTGGCGGCCCGCAATCGCACAGTCTGAACTGATGTAATCGGGCGCCGGCTCCGCCATCTGGCGAAACACCGGTCGGCCGATCTTCATCGAGTCCGCGAAGTACTCGCTCTTCACGCCCCAGGTGCCGTCGTGGCCCGAGCAGCGCTCCACCGTGGTGACCTTGGTCTCGGGCACCAGTTCCAGCAATTCCCTGGTCTTCTGGCCGACGTTCTGCACGCGCAGGTGGCAGGGTATGTGGTACGACACCTTGCCCAGCGGCTGCTTGAAGTCGGTCTTGAGCAGACCGTCGCGGTTGCGCAGCACCAGGTATTCGAACGGGTCGTACATCGCCTCGGCGATCAGCTTGAGGTCCTGGTCGTCCGGGAACATCAGCGGCAGCTCCTGCTTGAACATCAGCGTGCAGGAGGGCACCGGCGTCATGATCGCGTAGCCTTCGCGCGCCAGTTTGGCCAGCACCGGCACATTCTTGTCCTTGAGCTTTTCCACCGTTTCGAGGTCGCCGAGCTCGAGCTTCGGCATGCCGCAACAGGCCTCTTTCTCGACGATGACGGCCGGGACCTCGTTATGCGCGAGAACCGCCAGCAGGTCGTGCCCGATGCCCGGCTCGTTGTAGTTCACATAGCAGGTGGAGAAGATCGCGACCTTGCCGGGCGTGTTCTTGCCGTCCCTCACCTGGAACCCGGAGTTCGCATCGGCCGTCCTGCGGAAATGCGCGCTGGTGTATTCGGGCAGTACCCGGTCCTTGTGAATGCCGAGCGTGCTGTCCATCAGCTTGCGCGTAGCGCCGTTCCTGTTCACCGCGTTCACCATCTGCACCACCACCGGGATCGAGGCAAGCTTGCCCATGGCATCGGTGCTGGACAGCATCTTGTCGCGGAATTTCGCCCCCTGGTCCCGGAACTTCACCGCCTTGGCGCGCAGCATCAGGTGCGGAAAGTCCACGTTCCACTCGTGCGGCGGAACGTAGGGGCATTTGGTCATGTAGCACATGTCGCACAAGTAGCACTTGTCGACGACTTGCCAGAAATCCTTCTTGTCCACGCCGTCCAGCTCGCCGGTCTTGCCTTCGTCGATCAGGTCGAAGAGCGAGGGAAACGCCGTGCACAGGTTCACGCACCGCCGGCAGCCGTGGCAAATGTCGAACACCCGCTCCAGTTCATGGAACAGCTTCGACTCGTCGTAGAAATCCTTCGATTTCCAGTCGATCGGGTGTCGGGTCGGTGCTTCGAGGGAGCCTTCGCGCATCGGTCAGCAGATCTTCAGTGGTTTGTCGGAATTCGCCGCCACGGGGCAAAAAAAGAGGACGGCGCCTTGTGATCAGCGCCGCCTCTTCGTTTGTCGCCCGCCAGTCGGGACTTAGTCGACCAGCGCGTCCAAAGCCTTCTGGAAGCGATTGGCGTGCGAACGCTCGGCCTTGGCCAGCGTCTCGAACCAGTCGGCGATTTCCTCGAAGCCTTCTTCGCGGGCCGTCTTGGCCATGCCGGGGTACATGTCGGTGTACTCGTGCGTCTCGCCGGCGATCGCCGCCTTCAGGTTCTCGCGCGAGCGGCCGATCGGCAGGCCGGTCGCCGGGTCGCCCACCTGCTCGAGGTACTCGAGGTGGCCGTGCGCATGGCCGGTCTCGCCTTCGGCCGTGGAGCGGAAAATCGCCGCCACGTCGTTCTGGCCTTCGACGTCGGCCTTGGCCGCGAAATACAGATAGCGACGATTGGCCTGGGATTCGCCGGCAAACGCTTCCTTCAAGGACGATTCGGTCTTGGAACCTTTGAGTGATTTCATTTCGGGGATCTCCAGCTTGGTAGGCAACAGTCAGTTGTTACACGGCCGGCTGCACGGGAGGCACAGCGCCGCGACAAGAATTAGACTAAATCTAATCTGTGAACGAAGTTTAGAGGGGGGTTCGATTCCTGTCAAACGCGTCGCTTTCCAGCGCCGCGTTTGACTTTTTTGTTTCGCCTTATCAGACAGTTGAATGAAAAACCCGGAGCACTGGGCGCTCTTCGGGTCGTCATTGTTAATGCACTCGGCCCGCAGATGCCGGCTCGCCCACGTTTCGCGTTGGACGGATAAGCGCTGGCCAACTGGCGGCGCGGCTGGTGCAGACCAAGGTCGCGGCGGTATATCCCGGTTAACGCCGCCGCCCACCGCGCCACCGCTGGCCCGATTCATGCAATCCGTTGCTGCGTGATTACCTTAACTAAGCGCGTCAAAATCCTGATTTAGGACCATTTCCGCTGCGTTATTACGCTGGAACAGTTATCCGAAACCGTTTAGGCTTCACTTTGCACATGATCCGCCCCCTGACAATGGCGGCAAACGGATGCTAACAAGAACGAATATCGGCCTCGCGATCGAACAGGACGAACTCAAGGGTTTCGCCCGCACCGTCGCGGAAATCGAGTGGCTGCTGCTGATCCTGGTCCTGCTCTACCTGGTCGCAGGCGGGCCGCAGGACGAAGGGCGCATCGCCACCCACATGGCGCTGTTCTTCTTTGGCGCCTTTATCCTCGCCCTTCACTACGTTCACTTCTACCGGCAGGAAACGCGCGCCAAGCTGGCGCTCGAAACCTGGGTGATGATCGTCTTCATCACCTGGGTCGTCTGGTATTCGGGCAAGATCACCAGTCCGCTGCTCAATCTTTATCTGCTGCCGATCATCGCCAGCAGCCTGATTCTCGGCAAGGCGATGACCGCCTTCGAGGTGCTGGTCATATCCGGCTGCTTTTTCGGCCTGGCTTACGACCCGGAGCACCGCAACTTCCAGACGCTCACCTACTGGGGCGGCACGCTCGCCCTGATCGCACCGGTGGTGCTGGTCGCCTACATCACCACCATGCTTTCGGCGGATATCCGCTTCGCGGTGGACAAGATCCGGCAGGTGTCCGACACCGACGACCTCACCGGCCTATACAACATGCGCGCCTTTTCCGCCATGCTGCACCGGGCTTTCAAGCAGTCGGTGCGCCATGGACATCCGATGGCGATCATCATGATCGACTCGGACAACCTGAAGAACGTCAACGACACCCACGGCCACGAGGCCGGCAACCGCCTGCTTCAGCACCTGGTGCGCTGCATCCGCGACGAGCTGCGCGGCTCCGACGTCATGGCCCGCTTCGGTGGCGACGAGTTCGTGATCCTGCTGCCGGAAACCAACAGCCGCGGTGCGCAGGAAGTTGCCGAGCGCATCCGCAAGGCAGTCGAGACCTCGCGCTTCGACGTGCGCGGCAACCAGATCAACACTTCCATCAGCGCCGGCATCGCCTGCTACCCGGAAGACGGCGGCAACGTCGAGGTGGTGCTCGACAAGGCCGACAAGGCGATGTACCGCGCCAAGCAGCGCGGCCGCAACCGCGCGGTGGCCTACGCCATCGAGGAAGACGGCGGCTGATCGCCGCCGCGCCGGCCTTCCCTGAAGTAGCTGCGGTCGTCGTAGAAGCCGGCCGATTCGTTATCCGCCCACCAGCCCGGCACGCCCAGCACCGGCAGCGGTGCCAGCGCCCGCCCGGAGGGCAGGCTGCCCGGCTGCAGCAGATGCAGGGCGGTGAGCCGATCCGCCTCCCTCAGCATCGAGTCCGCGTCCAGGGCGAGCACCCGCTCCGGCACTCCGAACAGCAGCGCCTTGGCGGTCATGCCGACGAACGGCGCCAGCGCCTTTTCGTACATTGCATGGCCGAACAGCACGAAGCGCATGCGTGCGCGCACCCGCTCGCGGCAATCCCAGAACAGCCGCTTCCAGCGAAATTCGCGCACCAGGTCCAGCAGCTCGTCATCGGCCGACAGCACCACCACCCCGTCCTCGTCGAACTGGGTCAGCGCGTCGCCCTCGGGCGAACGCCGCGGGGCGGTCTGCGTGGCGAGCGCCTGGTACTGTCGCGCGTTGAGCGACGCCTTGGCGGTGGGCAGGCGCATCCACACCAGCGCATTGAACAGGTCGTGCCAGCAGAACGGCCGCACCAGCACCTCGCCGCGGAGAAAGGCGCGCGGCTCGAACTGCTGCTCGAACGCCCTCGGCTTCTCGTGCTGGGCGACGAAGCGCACGCGCTGCCCGTTGGCATTGACGATGCGCCGGCCACAGTCGTCCGCCAGCGCGTTGAGCACCGCGGTGTCCGGCCAGCCGACCTCCGGCAAGGCCTCGCCCAGCGCGCGCAACGGCGCGAACATCGGCGAGCGCGCGGTCCATTCAAGCGTCCAGAAATCCGCCATCGGGAAAGCGAAATACCTTCGGGTACCATTACCGGCTTTCCGGATTCTAGCGGTGCAGGCAGTGTCTGAACGAATCGGCTGCGCGGTAATCGGCGCCGGCGTCGTTGGCCTCGCGGTGGCGCGCGAGCTGGCGCTCTCCGGCCGCGAAGTGATCGTGATCGAGGCCGAGGAGGCAAGCGGCACCCACACCAGCGCGAGCAACGCCGAGGCGATTCATGCCGGCATCTACTATCCAAAGGGCTCGCTCAAGGCGCAGCTGTGCGTCGAAGGCAAGCGGCTGCTCTACGATTACTGCGCCGGGCACGGCATCGCGCACCAGAACACCGGCAAGCTGATCGTCGCCTGCGACAAGACCGAACTCGACGCGGTGGGCGGCTACATCGACAAGGCGCGCGCCAACGGCGTCGACGATCTGCGCTGGCTCACGCGCGCCGAGATCGATGCGATGGAACCGGCGGTGCGGTGCGTGGGCGCGGTGTTCTCGCCGTCCACCGGCATCGTCGACAGCCACGCCCTGATGCTCGCCCTGCAGGGCGACGCCGAAAACGCCGGCGCGATGACGGTGTTCAGGAGCCGCGTCGCCGGCGGCAGGGTTGGCGGCAACGGCATCGAACTCGACGTCGCCGGTGCCGAGCCGATGCGGCTGGCCTGCGGCGAGGTCGTCAACTGCGGCGGCTTGTACGCTACCCATGTCGCCCGCTCGATCGAAGGCGTGCCGCAGGACAAGGTCCCGCCCGCGTTCTTCGCCAAGGCGCATTACTACACGCTGTCCGGCAAATCACCGTTTCGCCACCTGGTCTACCCGGTGGCGCACGCTGCGTTTCTCGGCGTGCATGTCACGCTGGATCTTGGCGGGCAGGCCCGCTTCGGCCCCGACCTCGACTGGGTCGAGGGCGTGAACTACGACTTCGACCCTTCGCGCGAGCCGCTCTTCTACCAGGCGATCCGCCGCTACTATCCCGCCCTGGAGGATGGCCAACTCCAGCCCGGCTACACCGGCATCCGGCCCAAGATCTCCGGCCCGGAGGAACCCGCGGCCGATTTCCGCATCGACGGGCCGTCGGTCCACGGCGTGCCGGGGCTGGTCAACCTGTTCGGCATCGAGTCGCCCGGCCTGACCGCCTCGCTGGCGATTGCGCGCCATGTGCGCGCGCTGCTCGACTGACTCCAGTGGACACCGACGTCGCGATCGTCGGCGCCGGCGCCGCCGGCATGATGTGCGCGATCGAGGCCGGGAAACGCGGCCGCCGGGTGACGCTGATCGAGCACAGCGCAAAGCTCGGCGAGAAGATCCGCATCTCCGGCGGCGGCCGCTGCAACTTCACCAACCTGCACGCGCGCCCGGAGAACTACCTGTCCGCCAATCCCGATTTCTGCCGCTCGGCGCTGGCCCGCTACACGCCGCAGGACTTCATCGCGCTGGTCGAGAAGCACGGCATTCGCTGGCATGAGAAGAAACTCGGTCAGCTGTTCTGCGACGACTCCTCGCAGCAGATCATCGACATGCTGAAGGCGGAATGCGACGCTGCCGGGACCCGGTGGCTGATGCCCGCGCGGGTGCAGGACATCCGCGGGAACGGGCCGTTCGACATCGTCACCGACCGCGGCCGGCTCGGCGCCGAATCGCTGGTCATCGCCACCGGCGGACTGTCGATTCCGCAGATCGGCGCCAGCCCGTTCGGTTACCGCGTCGCCGAACAGTTCGGGCTCGCCGTCACCGAACTGCGCCCGGCGCTGGTCGGCCTCACCTTTGCGCCCGACACGCTGCGCCAATTCGCCGACCTGTCCGGCATTTCGATCGACGCCACGGTCGCCTGCAACGGCGCGCGCTTTCGCGAGAACCTGCTGATCACCCATCGCGGCCTGTCCGGTCCGGCGATCCTGCAGATTTCCTCCTACTGGCGTCCCGGCGCCGACCTGTCGATCGACCTGCTGCCGGCACAGCCGCTGGCGGAGCGCCTCGACGCGGCGCGCGGCAGCGACAAGCTGCTCGCCAATTTTCTGGCCACATGGCTGCCGCAGCGCTTCGCCCAGCGCTGGGTCGAGGTCAACTTCACCAACGCGCCGCTGAAACAGCTCGGGCCGCCCAGGCTCCGCGAGGCTGCGCAACGCCTGCACGACTGGCGTGTGCGCCCGAGCGGCACAGTCGGCTACAAGAAGGCCGAAGTCACCCTCGGCGGCATCGACACCCGCGCCCTGTCCTCGAAAACCATGGCTGCGCAAGACCTGCCCGGGCTGTATTTCATCGGCGAAGTCGTCGACGTCACCGGACATCTCGGCGGCTACAACTTCCAGTGGGCCTGGGCCTCTGGGCACGCCGCCGGGCAATACGCCTGATCCCCGCCGGGCGGCGTCACAAACCGTTACAGCTCGAAATCTCCCGGACGGCGAAATGGTTCCGGTATGATGCGCCCCGCTCGGAAATTATTCAGGCCAGGGCCACAAGCCCAAGCTCAGCCTGTGCGCAATCCGGGAGCAGTGCTTACTTGTCTAGACACGTAATCAAGGAGAAATAAATGGAAGGCTTCATTCTCGCCGCAGGTCCGCTCGCCGTCGTCATCGGTTGCCTCTACTGGGTGATGTCGCTCGGCAAGGAACAGGCAGCTCTCAACGCGGAACTGTGGGCAAAGCACGGCAAGTAAGCCGTCACACACAGTCGCTGCAGCGAAGAATAAGCCCCGGACCTCCGGGGCTTTTTCATTTCACCCGTCGGAAAGCTCGCACATCGGCCGCGGCGACGGCGGCTTTGGGTCGCGGCTGCCGCTTCCCTTATCCTTGCCGGGTCACGGCAAACTCAAGCGGTCAATGCCCCAGGTTTCAATCGAAGAAAAACGGGAGTGGTTCCGGTCGGTCGTGCTCGGCGCGGTGCTGGCGGCCGTCGTGGGCTGGGTGCTGCACGTCGGCAAGGCGGTATTCGTGCCGATCGTGTTCAGCGTGCTGATCGTCTACGTCATCACCGGGCTCGCCCGGCTGATGGAAAGCATCCCCGCGGTCGGCCCCCGGCTGCCGGTGCAGCTGCGCTATTTCTTGTCTATCTGCGCGATCGGCCTGGTGCTGGCCGCCGGCGTGTCGCTGGTGATCAGCAACGTGGGGCGCGTTGTCGCCATCGCGCCCGACTACCAGGAGTCGCTGCTGTCCAAGATCCACCAGGTCATGGTGTATTTCGGCATCGAACGCGCCCCGACCTGGACCACCCTGCGCGACGACTTTCTGGGGCGCATCAACGTGCAGGCGCTGGTCGGCTCCACCGTCGCCTGGGTCACGGCGCTGGCGACCACCGTGGGCGTGGTGTTTCTGTACGTTACCTTCCTGCTGATGGAAAAGCGCTTCTTGTCCGACAAGCTGTCGCGCCTGTCCGGCAACCCGAGGGCGGTGGAGCGCATCCGCCGCGCGCTCGCCGACATCAACACCCGCATCGGCGCCTATCTCGCGCTGAAGACCTTCATCAACATCATCCTCGGCCTCGTGAGCTGGGCGATCATGGCGATGATGGGCGTGGAGTTCGCTGCCTTCTGGGCGGTGGTCATCGCGGTGCTGAACTATGTGCCCTACATCGGCTCGGTGCTCGGCGTGCTGTTCCCGGTGGCCATGTCCATCGTGCAGTTCAACGACACGGCCACCGTGCTCACCCTCTTCGCGGCGCTTGCCGCCGCGCAGTTCGTGATCGGCAGTTTTCTCGACCCCTACCTGCTCGGCAACCAGCTCAACCTGAGCCCCTTCGTCATTCTCGCCAGCCTGGCGGCATGGTCCGCGCTGTGGGGCATTCCCGGCGCCTTTCTCGCCGTGCCGGTCACCGCGGTACTGGTGATCATCCTGTCCGGCTTCAGCGGCACCCGGCCGATCGCGGTGCTGCTGTCGAGAAACGGGCTAGTGGGTGAAGAGCCCACCGAAAACAGCCACGTATAAGCGGCCAGCTCCGACTTGCCGCTCGTCCCGGCCGGGGCCACACGGCCGGCTTGGGTTAATCGTCAAATTCGACGGTGACGCTGACGGGACGATGATCCGACGGGCGGTCCTCACGTCTTGCCCCGCCATTGTCGATTTGCGCAAGAAATTCCTCGTGATGAATTCTGCCGGAGCCGGGCACCTTGCGCAGCCCGCGGGATGACTTGAACGCGGGCGACAACAGAATGTGATCCAAGAGCAGCTTCTTGTTCTTCTCGTCGGTAACGAAATCGTCGAACTCCGCAGTAAAGCGCCGGTCGCGCGCGACGTCATGTTGCGCATGCGCGAAGATGTGCTCCGGCTGATAAGCCGAACCGACCAGGATGTCAGTTATGTTGTGGAGCAGGTAGTGTCGTTCGAAAAAATCCAACCCCGGCCCGTCATTAAGGTCTCCAAGCACGATGACCCTGGCATCCGGATTGGCAGAAAGTTGCTCTTCGAGATATTCGCGCGTGCGCATGGCCTCTGCACCTGTTCTGCGACGTGCACGGACCGCCTCAAAAATGTACTCCTGCCTGCGCGCGGGATCACGCCACTTTTCCTGGCCGCGATTTACGTATGCGGATTTCGTGTGCATTACGATAAGCTGGAAAGAATCGTTTCCGCAGTCGACATTGACGATCAAGGGCGTGCGGGTGAACTCATAAGAAGCAAGCATTAAGCTCCCGTCTACGTCTGCCTCCCAGGGCTCCAGCAACGTGCTGACCGAAGACGCTGGCGCAAGCGTCGCGCTGACGACGCTCCGCTTGAACAGCAGCGCAAGTTTTTGGGATCGTCCGCTGTCGCCGAGAATAGACGCGTAAATCGGCCCACCGGGTGCGGATAAGTGAGCCTCGATGAAAAGATCCAGTTCCTCTTTGCGGCTCGGCGCCTCCTGCAACGCAAGAATGTCTGCGTCGATCGCCTTGATCTCGCGCGCAAGTCTCATAGCAGTTCGTTGCGTATCGTGAGGAGGGCTGTTGCCTGTCTCGCCCGGCATCCTGAAGGTGGGTTCGAAAGCCGCCGGCTCGCCGTCGGCGGTGAACCAGTTGTTCATCCATTCTGCATTGATGCTCGCAACGAGTAGGCTGTTCATGGTGCCTCCGAGCCACAAGACCGAAGACTCTACGATTGGAACCCAGGGCGTCCGCCGAGCTTCGTTATCGCCCGCATTCGCTAACGCGGAGCGACCAGCAGGGAAAGGCCCTATTGCAGGGTCATTCCGATAAACGACTTTCAATCAGCGACTTGGAAAGCCCGTTTCCGCCTTGCCACAACGCTTACCGTCACACTCGCGTACGGTTACAAACCCTTCACGGGTGGGCCCTGGCCATCCTTCGACAGCTTGAAAAATTCAATGGGCCATCCGCCAAGCATAGGCAACTGGGTTGACAAATCAAGGCGCCCGCTCCCGGCGCATCTGCCTCGCAAGTTTGCATTCGCGTGCTCGGTCCCGCACGCGAATGCAGCTACGGCCATCAACCGCGGAGGAACTAGTCCTCGTACTGATCGTGGCGGCGCAGCCAGGCCATCGGCCAGGGCAGTCCGTCCTCGTCGCGCCCCTTGGGCAGCAGGTCCATATAGTGGTAGGCGCCGTTCAGCATGTCGAGCCCGCGCGCATAGGTCGAGTAGGTGTGGAACACCTCGCCGGCGTCATCGCGAAGGAACACGCTCACGCCGGGCAGTTCTTCCCGCACGCTGGTCCGACGGTAGTTGTACTCGGCGCTGCCGGAGTCGATCTGCTCCGACGTGAACGACACCTGGTAGTCGTAATTGAAGTCGCTGCCGAGCGAGGAATACCAGGGAAACGTCCAACCCATGCGCGTCCTGTAGGCCGCCAGCTTGCTGTACGGCGCGCGCGACACCGCCACCAGCGTCGCGTCGCGGTGCGCGAGATGGACCGGAATGCCTTCCAGATTGTCCGCCCAGAACGAGCAGCTCGGGCAACCTTCCGTCCAGTCCGGCCCGAACATGAAGTGATACACGATCAGCTGGCTGCGCCCGTCGAACAGCTCGCCCAGCGAACAGCGGCCGTCCGGCCCCTCGAATGAGTACTGCTTGACGACATTCACCCACGGTAGCTCGCGCCGCTGGCGCGACAGCTCGTCGCGCAGCCGGGTGAATTCCTTTTCCGTCGCCAGCAGTTTCGTGCGCGTTCTGGTCCATTCCTGGCGGGAAACCACGCGATGAGTCGGCATGATGGGCCTCCTCTCTGTGTGCGGACCGGCGGTTCCGCGCGCCACGGCGGGCGCCGGGTCCAATGCGGGAACACGAACCCTTCTTCTACCGCGTTCTGCCCCACGCAGTCAAAGGCTCGTCGGTCGAAGCCGGGCCCTGCGGCCGAGCGGCGCCCCGGCCCCGGCTGCCGCCGGCAAAGCGCGTCCCGCTCGCGCATAATGCCGGCGGTGCCGTTGGCCGCAGGCATCGCAGAACGCGCCGGCGCACTCGCGGGACCGGCGGGCACCTGGGGAGAGACGCCCTGATGGCGGTAAAGGACCAGCTGGAGCCGATCGAAAAGGCCAGCCGCGACGAGCTGGCCGCGCTGCAGTTGAAGCGCCTGCAGTGGACGCTGGAGCACGCCTACCAGAACGTGCCCCACTATCGCGCCGCCTTCGACCACGCCGGCGTGCATCCGTCGGATGTGAAGCAGCTCTCCGACCTGGCGCGCTTTCCGTTCACCACCAAGGACGATCTGCGCGCCCACTACCCCTTCGGCATGTTCGCCGTGCCGATGCACGACATCGTGCGCATCCACGCCTCCAGCGGCACCACCGGCAAGCCGACCGTGGTCGGCTACACCCGCGAAGACATCGACACCTGGTCCACGGTGATGGCGCGCTCGATCCGCGCCGCTGGCGGCCGCCGCACCGACCGGATTCACGTCGCCTACGGCTACGGCCTGTTCACCGGCGGACTGGGCGCACATTACGGCGGCGAAGCCCTCGGCGCCACGGTCATCCCGGTCAGCGGCGGCATGACCGAGCGGCAAGTGCAGCTCATCCGCGATTTTGCGCCCGACATCATCATGTGCACGCCGTCGTACCTGCTGGTGATCGCCGACGAGTTCGTTCGCCAGGGCCTCGACCCGGCGCAATGCTCGCTGCGCGTGGGTATCTTCGGCGCCGAGCCCTGGAGCGAAGCCATGCGCGCCGAGATCGAACAGCGCATGGGACTCGACGCGCTGGATATCTACGGCCTGTCGGAAGTCATCGGGCCCGGCGTCGGACAGGAGTGCCTCGAAACCAAGGACGGGCTGACCCTTTGGGAAGACCACTTCTACCCGGAAATCGTCGATCCGCATACCGGCGCGGTGCTGCCCGACGGCGAACGCGGCGAGCTGGTGCTGACCTCGCTCACCAAGATCGGCATGCCGGTGGTGCGCTACCGCACCCGCGACCTCACCGCGCTGCTGCCCGGCACCGCGCGCAGCATGCGCCGCATCGCCCGCATCACCGGGCGCGCCGACGACATGCTGATCATCCGCGGCGTGAACGTCTTTCCCTCGCAGATCGAGGAACTGCTGGTGCGCCAGGACAGGCTTTCGCCGCACTACGTGCTGGAGGTGCGGCGCGACGGCCATCTCGACGCGCTCGACGTGCTGGTCGAACGCGATCCGGGCATTCCCGGCCCGCTGTCGGCAGCGGCACGCGCGGCGATCGAACAGGCTGTCGCGCGCGAGATCCGCGGCTACATCGGCGTGACCGCCGCCGTGAAAGTCGTCGAGCCCGGCACCGTCGCCCGCTCCCAGGGCAAGGCGGTGCGGGTCATCGACAAGCGGCCCAAGCCGTAACCTTGCATCGAATTCTCAACGCAGAGACGCAGAGATCGCAGAGTGCGCAGAGAAGAGCGAGT
>CALJLA010000237.1 GCA_937983055.1 uncultured Pseudomonadota bacterium | reverse complement strand
GACGTGGTCGGCTACCAGGTGCGCTTCACCGACAAGTCGAGCGCGGACAATCTGGTCAAGCTGATGACCGACGGCATCCTGCTCGCCGAGACCCAGTCGGACCGCTTTCTCAATGCCTACGACACGCTGATCATCGACGAGGCGCACGAGCGCAGCCTGAACATCGATTTTCTGCTCGGCTACCTGCGCCAGCTCCTGCCGAAGCGGCCGGAGCTCAAGCTGATCATCACCTCCGCCACCATCGACGCGGAGAAATTCTCCCGCCACTTCGGCGATGCGCCGGTGATCGAGGTGTCGGGCCGGCTGTACCCGGTGGAGGTGCTGTACCGCCCCTTCGACGAGGACGACGAAGACACCCACGACATCGACCTGCCCGAGGCCATCGTCAACGCGGTGGACGAGGTCACCCGCCTCACCGCGAGCGGCGACGTGCTGGTGTTTCTGCCCGGCGAGCGCGAGATCCGCGAGACCGCCGACGCGCTGCGCAAATCCGGCCCGCGCGGCGCCGAGATCCTGCCGCTGTACGCGCGCCTGTCGGCGCAGGAGCAGGAGCGGGTGTTCCAGTCCGGCGGGCCGCGGCGCATCGTGCTGGCCACCAACGTGGCCGAGACCTCGCTCACCGTGCCGGGCATCCGCTACGTGATCGACTCCGGCCTCGCGCGCATCAACCGCTACAGCTACCGCAACAAGGTCGAGCTGCTGCAGGTGGAAAAGATCTCGCGCGCCTCGGCCAACCAGCGCGCCGGCCGCTGCGGCCGGGTGATGAACGGCGTGTGCGTGCGCCTGTACAGCGAGGACGACTTCAACGCCCGCGGCGAGTTCACCGACCCGGAGATCCTGCGCTCGTCGCTCGCCTCGGTGATTCTGCGCATGCAGGCGCTGAAGCTGGGCGAGGTGGAGGACTTTCCCTTCGTCGATGCGCCCGCGCCCAAGGCGATCGCCGATGGCTACCAGCTGCTGGCCGAGCTCGGCGCGGTGGACGACAGCCGCCGGCTCACCGAGGTGGGCCGCCAGCTCGCCCGGCTGCCGATCGACCCGCGCATCGCGCGCATGATCGTCGCCGCGCGCGACTTCGGCTGCCTGAAAGAGGTGCTGGTGATCGCCGCCGGTCTGTCGGTGCAGGACCCGCGCGAGCGGCCGGCCGACAAGCTCGAGGCAGTGAACCAGGCGCACGCCTTCTTCGCCGACGAGCGCTCGGACTTTCTCGCCTACCTCAAGATGTGGGCCTGGTTCGAGGACGCGCTGCGGCTGAAGGAATCGAACCGGCGGCTGGTGCAGCAGTGCCACGAACGTTTTCTTTCCTACCTGCGGCTGCGCGAGTGGCGCGAGCTGCACGCCCAGCTCGCGGCGATGGTGGCGGAGATGAACTGGCGGCCGAACGAGAAGGACGCGCGCTTCGAGGAAATCCACCGCGCGCTGCTCGCCGGCCTGCTCGGCAACATCGGCTTCAAGTCCGACGAGGCCGGCGCCTACCAGGGCGCGCGCGGCATCAAGTTCTTCATCAACCCCGGCTCGGGGCTGAAGAAGAAGGCACCGAAGTGGATCGTCGCCGCCGAGCTGACCGAGACCACGCGCCTGTTCGCGCGCTGCGTGGCGCAGATCGAGCCGGAGTGGATCGAGCGCCTCGGCGCGCACCTGGCGAAGAGCAGCTACCGCGACGCCCACTGGTCGAAGGACGCCGGCAACGTGGTGGCGCTGGAGCAGGTGTCGGTGTACGGGCTGATCGTGGTGCCGAGGCGCCAGGTGCTGTACGGGCCGGTCGACCCGCCCGGCGCGCGCGAGCTGTTCATTCGCGGCGCGCTGGTGCACGGCCAGGTCAAGGCGCGCGCGCCGTTCCTGGAGCACAACCGGCAGCTGATCGAGGATGTGCAGACGCTGGAGCACAAGTCGCGCCGCCACGACGTGCTGGTGGACGAGGCGGTGATGTTCACGTTTTTCGACGAGCGGGTGCCGGAGGGCATCTGCAGCTGGGTGGACTTCGACAAGTGGCGGCGCGAGGCCGAGCGCGAGAACCCGAAGCTGCTGTTCCTGACCCGCGACCTGCTGATGCGCCACGAGGCGTCCGATGTCACCGAGCAGCTCTTTCCCGAGCAGCTCAATTTCGCCGGCCACCGGCTGCCGCTTACTTACCGTTTCGAGCCGGGCCATCCGCTCGACGGCGTGACCATGACGGTGCCGCTCGAGGCGCTGAACCAGATCGACGAGCGGCGCTGCGAATGGCTGGTGCCCGGCCTGCTGCGCGACAAGCTCACCGTGCTGATCAAGGGCCTGCCCAAGGGGCTGCGCAAGCACTTCGTGCCGGTGCCGCAGGTGGTCACGCGCATGATGGAGGTGGTGCGGCCGCAGGAAAAACCGCTGGCGGCGGCGCTGGCCGAGGCGCTGCACCGCACGGTGGGCGTCGAGGTGCCGGTCGACGCCTTGCAGGCGGTGGAAGTGCCGGCGCACCTGAAAATGCACTTCAGCGTGGTGGACGAGGCCGGGCGCGAACTGGCGAGCGGGCGCGACCTGGTCGAGTTGCGCGCCGAGCTGGGGGTGAAGGCGCGGCGCAGCTTCACCGAGTCGGCCGGCGCGCAGTTCGAGCGCAAGGGCCTGCGCGGCTGGGATTTCGACGAGCTGCCCGAGATCATGGAAGTCGAGCGCGACGGGCGCAAGATCGTCGGCTTTCCGGCGCTGGTGGACGAGGGCGAGGCGGTGTCGCTGGTGCTGGTCGACACCGAGGCGGAAGCCGAGACCGCCACCCGGCGCGGGCTGCGCCGCCTGCTGCGCTTCGCGCTGCCGGAGCAGATCAAGTACCTGTCGCGGAACCTCCCGGGGCTCACCGAGATGTCGCTGCGCTACGCGCTGCTGCTGGAAGACCAGGGCAGCCGCGGCGACAAAGCCTCGGTCACCGACCGCCTGCGCGAAGAGCTGATCGCCGCCGCCTGCGACCGCGCCTTTTTCGTCGACGATGCGCCGCTGCGCAGGAAAGCCGACTTCGACGCGCGGGTGGTCAAGGCCAAGGCGCGCATCACCGAGGTGGCCAACAAGCTGTGCCGTCTCACCGGCGAGATTCTCATCGCGTACCAGGCGGTGCGCGGGCGGCTGCGCGATGCGCGCTACGCGGCTAGGCCGCGGGCGGTGGCCGCCACCCGCGCGCAGATGAAGGCGCTGCTGCCCGACGGCTTCATCGTCGCCACGCCGTTCGAGCGGCTGAAGCATCTGCCGCGCTACCTGCGCGCGATCGGCGGCCGCCTCGACAAGCTGCCCTCCAACCCCGACCGCGATGCGAACTGGCAGCAGCAGCTCACCCGCTTTGCGCAGATGCTCGCCACCCGCCAGGAGCAGGACCGCCTGCGCGGCGTGCTCGACCCGAAGGTCGAGGAGTTTCGCTGGATGCTGGAAGAGCTGCGGGTGTCGCTGTGGGCGCAGCAGCTGAAGACGCCTTACCCGGTGTCGTTCAAGCGGCTGGAGCGGTATTGGGCGGAGCTTTAACCTGCGGCGGCATTGCGCCGTGTTTCGCAACGAAATACCATCTCCCGCGACACGCAGGGGACGCACGAATGGTTGAAGGAAGGCGCAATAGGGTGCGGGGCAAACAACCAAAGTTACCGAGTGCGGCGCATGCTCCGGATCGTCCGACGAGCCGATCGAATGGGGCTCATGGGAAGTGGGCAGAAGCGAGGGACAAAGAGATCGTCGCGCGGCTGTCCAGGATCGACATGGGAGAGGCCCGGTTTATCGGTCGTCACGAATTCCAGCGACGCATGCGGGCGCGTATTGGTCGGCGATAGCAGCCTGCACTCAGCTCTTGAACGGTGCGTCCGGATGCATGACGGCGAACACTACTCAGCCAGCTGAGTGGAATGTAATCGGGCGAACCACCAAGGCACCAAGAGCACCAAGAAGCACTGGATTGAGGAGACAATGGCGCCCTTGGCTTTGCCCGGCGTCTATCGGCATGGCGGAAAAGCGCAAATGGCAGTGGGGGTTCGCGGCCGACTCCGAATCGGAGCGCTGGTTTCTGACGAGCCTGGCGGTGTTCACGCTCGGCGTCGGGGCGGGCATCTTCCTGCTGTCGTTCGGGGTGCTGGTGCTGGAAAGCATCCCGATGGCGATCGGCGCCTTCGTGCTGATTGGCGCGGGCGGCCTCGCCGCCGGCGGCGTCGGTCTGCGCAAGTGGGCGCTGCTCAACCGCGGCCACCGTTTCGCGGCGCTGACGTTTCTGGTGGTCGGCATTCTGATCCTGGCGATCACCGCGCGGCTGGCGACGCTGATCGGTTGAGTCCAGGCATACTGGGCCGGATGTCGGCCCGCGCGCTGGTCCGCGGGTTCGGAACCCCGACCGGTATCTCAACGCATGTCGAAGAAAGGGCTTGCGCCTTGAATGAATCGGAATCGAGTTCGTCCTCGTCGCGCAAGGTGCAGCAGGCACTGGCGGCGGCAGGCATCGCGACCCGCGTCGTCGAGCTGCCGCAGTCGGCGCACACCGCCGCCGAAGCGGCTGCGGCGATCGGCTGCCGGCTGGAGCAGATCGCCAAGTCGCTGGTGTTCCGGCGCCAGGACAGCGGCGAGCCGGTGCTGGTGATTGCCAGCGGCGGCAACCGCGTCAACGAGCAGCAGGTGGCGCGGCATCTCGGCGCGGCCATCGACAAGGCGGACGCCGGTTTCGTGCGGGCGCTCACCGGGTTCGCCATCGGCGGCGTGCCGCCGCTCGGCCACGATACGCCGCTGCGCACCCTGGTCGACGAGGCGCTGCTGGCGTTCGATGTGGTGTGGGCGGCAGCCGGCACGCCGCGTTCTGTCTTCTCGATATCGCCGGCGCAGCTCGTCGCGGCGACCGGGGCTGCGGTGATTGCGGTGGCGGCGGACGATCAGCGCTAGCGGCGCGCGCATTCGGTGTGCGCCGTCGATGCACGATTCAGGATCCGACCCCGAATGTGGCCGCTAATCTCCGCATGAACTGCGGAGATTGAGACAGCCTATCTACGCACCGAGGCTTGCCGCCGCCGATAAGTCTCTGTACGGAATATGTTTACCAGGGGCGGTACGCATGCGCCTTGGCGCGTCGACCACCGGCAGACCTGATCCATGTGACCTATAACTCAAGAGTGGATCGCCGGTGTTCATGGGTTGCCGGCATCGGTGGATCGCAGGCACCGGTGCAACCCAGAGCATCGACACGGGGAGGATCACACATGAGATCCATCTGCTCACTGATCCCGTCGCGATCCGGGGTGCTGCTGGCCATGCTGGCAGCGATGATCGTGTGCTTCACGCCGGCGCAGGCGACCGCCGCCGAGGGTGACAAGGTCTACGTCGTGCTGGCGGTGAAGTTCAAGCCGGGCAAGGCGCCAGAGGCGCTCGCGATCGTGCGCGAGCATTTTTTCCCGGTGGACAGGACGATCGGGCGCAAGCCGATTCCCTTCGACTTCATGACCGGCGAGTGGGACCACGTCGTGTACTTTCCATTCGATCCGGCGAAAGGCGACACCGTGCCCGGCTGGGACGTGTGGATGAAAGCACTCGCCGCGCAGGAGGGCGGCATGGACAAGGCCCTGCAGCTCTTCGACCGGTTCTGGAGCCTCGCGCAGGATTCGAGAACCGAGATGGCCACGCTGCCCGCCGCTTGGGCGCGCTAGCCTTCGGCATATCGGGCTAGTCCTTCGACGCAACCGCGGGCCCGGCCGGCGCAGCGCGACGCTGCAGCGATTCCGGGCCCGCATTCCTCACCGGCATTTCGCAACCCACCCACATTATCGGTTGCGCGCACTGGCGAATCGCGTTGAGATTGGCGCCGGCGGCCCTCGCCGCGCCCGCATGCCGTTCGCATCGGCGCGCGGGATCGGCCGCCGGTTCAAAAGTTTTTCGACAAGGAGGGGCGAATGGCGCAGCAGGAGCGTAATCCGTTTGTCAGCATTGCCGGCGTCATCGGCGGCATCGCGGTGGCGATCGTGGCGATCATCGCGGTGCTGGTGCGCGACCAGCTCTGGGTGTCGGCGTGGATCGTCGGCGCGCTGGCGGGGATGGGCATCGCGCTGGGCTATTTCGCCGCCAAGGGCTCGAAGCCGCGCTAGCGGCTGCACGCGTTCGAGCCGCAGCGGCCCGGAAAGGAGGGGGTCATGAAACCGGAGTTCCTGTATCTCACCTGGGTGACGGTGCTGACCGGCGTTCTGTGGGTGCCGTACATCCTCGACCGCATCCTGGTGTGGGGCCTGCTCGATGCGGTGGGCTACCCTGCCAACCCCAAGCCGCAGTCGGCCTGGGCGCAGCGCATGATGAAGGCGCACGCCAACGCGGTAGAGAACCTGGTGGTGTTCGCCGCGCTGGTGCTGGTGGCGCACGAGCTTGAAATCGCCAACGCTGCCACCGCCGGTGCCGCGGCGACGTACTTCTGGGCGCGGCTGGTGCACGCAGGCGCGTTTACCTTCGGCATTCCCTGGGTGCGCACCCTGTCGTTCGTGGTGGCGTTCGTCGCGCAGGCGATCTTCGCCTGGCAGATTCTGGTGGTCTAGACCGCAGCGCCCGCGGCCGGCGGGTTGCCGCCGGCCGACCGCCCGGCCAGGAGTGGACGCGCGCGCCCGGGCCTCGTATGCTTCGCGCATTGCCGCAACCGGATGGCATGCGCCAGCCGGCCGGTGGAGCACGCTGCATCGGGAGCCCCGGCATGAAACCGCGCGTCACCCTGATCACTTTGGGCGTGGACGACCTGGAGCGCGCCCTGCGCTTCTACCGCGACGGCCTGCGTTGGCCGACGCGCGGCATCGTCGGCACCGAGTTCGAGCACGGTGCGGCGGTGTTCTTCGACCTGGCCGGCGGCGTCAAGCTCGGCCTGTTCGCCCGCGAGAACCTCGCGAGGGACGCCGGCCTGCCCGTGGCGCCGCACAGCGCCACCGAGTTTTCCCTCGCCCACAACGTCGCCTCGAAACAGGAAGTCGACGAAATCCTCGCCCAGGCCCACAAAGCCGGCGCCCGCATCGTCAAACCCGCGCAGGAAACCTTCTGGGGCGGCTACGCCGGCTACTTTCAGGACCCGGACGGGCACCTGTGGGAAGTGGCGTGGAACCCGGGATGGAAGGTGGAGCAGTGAGGGTTGGGAGTTTGTGCCGTGACGGCCTAAGTGGAAAACATCGCTGTCGACGACAGAAAAGACCAAGATCGAAGAGAGGAGCTACGTTGAGACAGATCTTGATGCTTGTAGTTATTTGTGCGCTGTCAGCTTGCGCTTCCGGGTCTGCAGTCGTTACCGGAACGAAGCGACCGCCAATCTCGCCGACTGACGTTCAACTCTATACGAAGCCTCCAGCAGACTACGAAGTCATAGGCATCGTGAAGGCGTCATCTGAAATGGGGTTCACGGAGCAAGGCTCTATGAACTACGCGGTCGATGAACTCAAGAAGCGCGCCGCGTCGATTGGTGCGAATGGTGTGCTGCTAACTGTAGTTGGAGAGAAGGGCGGCACCTCCTACGGAACCTTTATCCCGAATGCTTCTGGAGGAGGATTCTTTGTCGGGGGTGGAGATGCTGCGCAGACAGTTTCCGGTGAGGCCATCTATGTTCCAAGGTGAGGAGAAGTCCTCCAGATTCGTCACGTGAGTACACCCGCAGTGTCGAGTACCGTTAAGTTAGTCAGGGAGCTCGCTCCAATATGGGAAGTACCAGGTGCAACCAAGCGATCATGAGTCCCCGGGTACCTCGCAAACGATGGGCGCAGAGCGTTGCTAAAGCAAAAGACAAGGCCTGAGCTGCCCTGCGGAGCGCGCGGACGGGCACCTGTGGGAGGTGGCGTGGAATCCGGGGTGGAAGGTGGAAAGTTGAAGTAGCCAATTCTCTTAGGTTAGCTGCGCACGATGCATTAGCGTAGGCAGGCTGGTTGCCATGCAAGACCGGCGCGAGGAGGCAAGCCATGCGAGCGTATCTGCTCTGCTTGATGTTATTGGGTCAAACAGTAGCTGTTGCACAGGTGGGCGACACAGTCGACGTCGGTCGCGTTAGTTGCAGTTACTTTGGTGAGAAGTTGCCAGAGCGTGTGACAACGTTTGCGTCCGATGAAGAGGCGGAAGCCGTAATAAAAGACATCATCCGCGTTTCCGGCCTTGCTCCCAACTTCGAAATTAAGGCTGCAGGCGTTCCCAATGCGGCGGCCGCAATTTACGGTGGGAGGCGCTTCATTCTTTATGACCAGTACTTCGTCCGCAGTCTTACACAGCAAACTGGAACGAAATGGGCAGCGGTAAGCGTAATGGCCCACGAAATAGGACATCACCTAAACGGCCACACGCTGTCGCAGATCGGTAGCCAACCAAAATTCGAACTTGAGGCAGACTATTTTTCTGGTTTCGTCCTGGAGAAGTTGGGTGCAAGTCTTGATGAGGCAAGAAGAGCGATGGAGCGATTCGGCAACCCAACCGCGTCCCCGACCCATCCGGCAAAGCATGACCGCTTAGCTGCCATTACGAACGGGTGGACAGAAAGTTGCAGTACTAATCCAGCCTGCAGAAAAACTCCCCGTACTACAGCTCGCACGATTCCAGCCCATTGTCTTGTAGATGGAAATGCGGGGCGCGTACAGTTGACTGTAGATGTGCGAAACCTGGACGGAAAGTCTCACGCATACGGAGAGTGGGTGTCACGGCAGGAGGGCGAGTGGCAATTGACCCCGACGTTTGGCTTTGAGGTGCCAGGCAGTTCGGGCACGAAGCAGGGCGGCGCCTCGTGGCGTTGCAGCGGCTCGCCGGCAGCGACGGAAGGAAACTGTCGGGACACGGCCGGAAATTACGGGAAGGTTGAGCTTGCGCTCTCAATACTAAACGTCGATGGGTCCTCGCATTGGTCGGAAGGAGGGGGCTGGCGGCGTCTTGCAGAGAACGCGTCAGCGATGACGTCCCCGTTCTTGTTCATAACTCCAGAATCTGTCGGACAGAAGAAGCTTGGCGCAAGATGGCGGTGTATTCGGTATTGACGTGGTGAAGTTCTAGAACTGGCACCGCGATAGCAGAGGCGGTTGATCACGGCTACTCTCCGCGCTCAAAGAATACAAAGGTGAAGGGTTCTTCACGTTTCCAAAATGAGTGAGGTCAAGGGCGCGTTTAGCAACAACGCTTGGCCACAAATCGACACCGACGCGAGTAACACCAATGGTAGATCGCGTCTGGTCGTAGAATATAGTTCACCATTAAGAAAAAAATCAGGATGCTTTCGAGCTTCACGCAATTATGATTACTAGTATAAAAGTTGACGGCTTTCGCTCCCTCGTCCGTTTTAGCCTTGATCTTCGTCCAGGCCTCAATCTACTTGTAGGGCCTAACGGCGGTGGCAAGACAAATATCATAAGCTTTCTAGGGTTTCTTTCTGAACTCGCTAAGAGCGATCTTTCTTCAATCGTAAGTCATCTCGGCGGTAGCGGCGCGGTATTTCGGAAGCTTGGCGCAAATCGATACCAGTCGAGAATTAAAGCGACAATAGAAGGCCACAGCAAAGCAGACGTTCAGTTTAGATTGCGATTTCGGGACAATTCTTCCACGCCCGAGGACAATCGGACGCTCTACTTCCAATACGCATTTACTCTGCAGCTTTCCGAAGATAGAGAAAGTGTCTTCTTTGCCCAACAATCCTTAAAGCTCAGACTCACTGAGGCGTCGAATCTCGACGCCAAGGACATTAAAGAGTGGGATGCACACTTATCGGTATCTGGGCGACCCGATGGGAGTGTGAGTTGCCAACAAGCTGATATGACTGCGGAGTTCAAGCAGGAGTTCCGGCCAATTAGGTCGACTCGAGAGTCGTCTCCAGAGCAGGCGATATCGCAGATGCTAACTTCAGATGTTTCTCTGCTAGTTGTTTCCTATTCCGTCCTGCCTTCAGAATTTGGGGTGCCGTTCCTGAGTGATTTTAGAAGAGGAATGATCTTTAACCCTCATCCATCGCGCATTCGGCTTCCAGAGGATTCCGCGAAGCCGCCCGGAATTCGGGCGGACGGCTCGGGACTGTACGCGAGTCTATTCGCGATAAAGCGGGGCATACCCAAGACTGGTGCCGCGTACCGCACGATGTGGTTTCGTGCACAGGAAGAAGTGTTCGTGTCATCAGTAAAGCTTGACAGGCTTATGGAGTTCTTTCGCCTTGCATACCCTCAGATGGCTTCGCTGACAGTAACCAATGACCAGTTCGAGAACACCATTCGAGTGAGGGTAACGCTTGAGGGCAGAGAAAAATCGCAGATTCCGTTAGCAACCCTTTCGGACGGCACATTGAAATGGATGGCTTTTGTAACGGCAATATTCAGTAATTCGAACATTCTGGCCATCGAGGAGCCGGAGAATTTCGTGCATCCGTTTGTTCAAAGGGAAGCGATCAAGTTAGTGCGGGATCATCTTCAGAACACTTCGTACATGTTCATGTCCTCCCATAGCGAAACAATACTCAATGCGGCCGAACCAGAGGAAGTTATTGTTGTGGGTTCAAAGGGTAGCCGAACCGTAGCTCGAAGAGTAGAGAATCCTGGGCACCTCAGAGAGCTCATTGGGGAAACTGGATTCGGGCTTGGCTTTTACTATCTGGCCGGAGCGCTAGAAGATGCCTAAGGGGAAAGTCGTCTTTGTGGTCGAGGGAGAATTAGAGAAGGATTTTCTACAGAAACAATGTGGAACACAAAGCATCATTAGAAGAGTCCCGTCAAACGGAGAGGATGTTGCTCTCGGGCGACTGGCCTTGATGGTAAGGGCAATTCTTTTGACGATAAAGAATCCATCTAAGGTCTTTGTAATCTTAGATCGCGAGATGCGCGATAGAGGCGCGAGTGAATGTGAAGCGGAGTTGCTCTCTGAGCTTCGGGGGCTTGGGATCAATACTGATATATCCGTTCACTTCGCTGATCGCATGGTTGAGAACTGGATTATCGCGGATAGCCGTGCACTCTTGTCTGAGGACCTCATCGTAGACGTCACTGATGGCGCGGAGGGCTTTGGTGGGAAGAGTCGATTGAAGCAAGCGTTCCGCGTACGCGAACTTACGTACTCCGAGCGGGTGGACGGCGTGCGCCTGCTCAACAAGTGTTCGGCATCGGCAATCGCGCAGAAGTGCGAGTCGTTTGCGCGGCTTTACAACAGCGTCAAGAATGCTGAAGTGCATTGCGAATGGATTGAGCGATAGCCGGCAGATTAGTCGTTCGCCGCGCAGTCAACGATGAGCAAGGTTTAGCGACGTTCTACCTGCGTCCGGGTCGGACCACGCTAAGTGACTGACCGATTGCAAGCAGAGCCGGAATCTGTCGCGCTTTGCGAGCTTAGACAGGCTTTTCTTACACTGAAAACGACGTTCTAACGGACTCCGGCTGCGGTCATAGACAGAGGATCGATGCGACCAACGACCGAGATCGACGTTCGCGCGCATTACGACGAGATTGTTCGCATTGTCGAGCGCTATGCGCTGCCGATGGAAGCCATCGAGATCGTGCCGAGCATTCAGGGCTGGTGCCATGAGCGCGGGCTTTCGGAGGACGACCGATTTCGAATCGCGCGGATCTTTCGCAACATTGAGACCGGCCGCTACGTGATTCTCTTTGCGGAGCGGATGTCCCATGCCATGGTTGGCGCGGTCATCTCGGCGCTGGAGGAGCGCGGGTTTGAATCGGAGGTGAACCTGCTGTCCAATGCGCGAGCTGTCGTGCGCCATCTCACGCTGCACGAGATCGCGCACGGGCTGGACAAGTCGCGGTCGGAGTACGAGTGCGATCGCTGGGCGTTCGATCAGCTCGGCGCCGCTGCTCAGGGCGTGCGGTAGCACCGTGGATGTGTCGAGCGACTGCTTCTTTACACGGCCCTTGCAATGAAAGCGATCGTCTACGACCGGTACGGCTCTCCCGATGTGCTCAGAATGGAGGAGGTGCCGACGCCGTCGCCTGAAAACGGCGAAGTCCTGATTCGAATCCACGCGACCACGGTATCGTCGGGAGACTGGCGGCTGCGCAGCCTGGATATGCCGGCGGGCTTCGGGCTGATCGCGCGGCCGGTGTTCGGGCTGTCCGGGCCGCGGCAGCGCATCCTCGGCAGCGAATTCTCGGGCACGGTGGCATCGGTCGGCGCGGGCGTCAGCCGGTTCAGGGCCGGGGACGCGGTGTTCGGCTTCGCGGGCGTGAAGCTGGGCTGCCACGCGGAGTACCGCTGCATGCCGGAGAACGGCGGGCTGGCGTTGAAGCCGGGCAACCTGGAGTTCGACGAGGCGGCGGCGCTGTGCTTCGGCGGCACGACGGCGCTGGATTTCTTCCAGCGGGCGAAGCTGCGCGCCGGCGAGAAGGTACTGGTCAACGGTGCGTCGGGGGCGGTCGGC
>CALJLA010000236.1 GCA_937983055.1 uncultured Pseudomonadota bacterium | reverse complement strand
TAATCGCACAGGGAAGACGCTACCCCCAGCGAGTTCGGCAGCTCGTGAAAATGACCGCCTTCGCGCTCGAGCTGCGCCAACGCGTTCTGCCCGGCGAACACCAGCATCGGCGCCGATTCCGAATAAGCCATGCCGATGCCGGTCAGCGCGTTCGTCAGCCCCGGACCCGGCACCACGAAGCAGGCGGCGATGCCGCCGCCGGCGCGGGCGTAGCCGTCCGCCATCAGCGCCGCGCCCAGCGCGTGGCGCACCGTCACCACGTACAGCGCGGCATCGTCGTACGCCCCGTCGAACAGCGGGCTGCAATGAGTGCCCACGATGCCGAATATCTGGCGCACGCCCTCCGCTTTGAGCGCGGCTGCCACCGCCTGCCCGCCCGTCATTCGTTTCATGCCCCCTCCCGATATGTCGTTCGCGTTGTGCCCGCTATGGTACGCAAGCGCGCAGCGCCGCACACCCGTCTTCATCCGGTTGCGGGCAAAAGTCTGCGGCGCTTGCGTTAGGATGCAGGCCCATCGATCACAGACGGGAGGAGAAGCCTGCCATGGACATGCAGCTTGATAATCGCCGCGCCCTGATCACCGGATCTACTTCAGGCATCGGCTACGCGATTGCCCGCGCGCTGGCCGCCGAAGGCGCGCGCGTCACGCTCACCGGGCGAACGCAGGCCCGGGTCGACGATGCGCTGGCACGGCTGAAGCAGACGCTGCCCAGAGCGCAGGCCGACGGCGTTGCGGCCGATTGCGGCAGCGCGGAAGGGGCCCGCCAGGTGTTCGAGCGCGTGCCCGAGGTCGACATCCTGGTCAACAACCTCGGCGTCTACAACCGAAAGCCCTTCGGCGAGCTGACCGACGAGGACTGGCAGCGGATGTTCGAAATCAACGTGATGAGCGGCGTGCGGTTCACCCGCTTCTATGCGCCGAAAATGGCGAAGCGCGGCTGGGGGCGCGTGGTGTTCGTGTCGAGCGAATCCGGCCTGAACATTCCGCCGGACATGATCCATTACGGCATGACCAAGAGCGCGCAGCTGTCGATTTCGCGCGGATTGGCCGTCGCCTATGCCGGCACCGGCGTCACCGTCAACACGCTGCTGCCCGGCCCCACCCGCACCGAAACCAGCCAGCAGCAGCGCGCCCAGCGCGCGCAGGCTGCCGGGGTGACGGTGGCGCAGATCGAGGCGGATTTCTTCGTGACGCACCGGCCCAGCTCGCTGCTCAAGCGCTTCGCCGATGCCGACGAGGTCGCCCCCGCCGCCGTGTACCTGTGCAGCCCGCTCTCGGCGCTCACCAACGGCGCCACGCTTCGGGTGGAGGGCGGCATCGTGAATCAGATCATGTAACGGCAGGCGCGAGACGCCCGGCGCGAGGCTCCAGTTGGCTGCCTTCGGCGGCGAAAAAAGCGTTCACCACAGAGGTCATAGAGGAAAAACTAAGGGGGAGATTCGCCGCTCACATTCTGGCTCTTGCATTTCCTCCGCGCCCTCCGCGCCCTCCGCGCCCTCTGCGTTGAGAGCTTTTTTGATTGCCGCGCATCGCACGCCTGGGACCTGGCGCCTCGCGTGTGGCGCCTGGCGCCGGCCACTCATTGGTTCATCGACCGCCCGAAGAAAAAACGGTCGAACCAGATCTGGGCTCTGTAACGGGCCTCGGCGACCTGGGCTTCGGTCATGCGGGCCGCAATGCGGTCGGCCTCGCGGGCGGCCACCGGGTCGAAATTGACCGTCGAGGCGAGGTAAAACCACTTGTAGGCTTCGACGTCGCTGCGCATGACGCCGGTGCCGTCCCGGTAGAGCAGCCCAAGGTTGTACATGCCGAAGGCGTAGCCGCGCGCGGCGGACGCATGAAACCAGCGCGCCGCCTCCGCGGGGTCTCTGGTCACGCCGAGGCCGTCGCGATAGAGCACGCCCAGCCCGTTCTGCGCGCGGGCATGACCCAGGTCCGCGGCTGTGCGCCAGTGCTCGGCCGCCCTGGCGTACTGGCGCAGGTCGAAAGCCGCGTAGCCGCGCTCGAAGGCCTCGTCGCCCCGCTCGGCCTGCGCCGCGACCGGCATCGCGCAGGCCATCAGCGCTGCAAGACAAAGGAGCCGGCGGCGTGCATGCATCGGTCAGCACCAGGACAACTGGTTGGGGTCGCTTTCCAGCAACTCGCGGATGTTGGCCTCGATGATGCGATAGCCCACGTTGCCGGTCAGTCGCTGGCGGCCTTCGTTGAACAGCAGCGTGGGGCTGGCCTGCACGCCCTGGGTGCGCGCCAGATCGATGTCCTCCGACAGGGCGGCATGGGCGGCACCGGATGCAATCCGCGCCTCGATGGCGGGCACCTCGAGGCCCAGTCTTTCGCACACGCCCAGCAGCACGTCCCCTCGCGAAATATCGGCGGCGTGCGCAAAGAACGCTTCGCGCAGCGCCCAGGCGGCGCGCGGAAGCTCGCGGCTTCCCCGTTCGGCATCGAGCAGCCGCACCGCGCAAAGCAGAAGATGGGCCGGCATCGAGGACGCCGGCGTGGCGCGCAGCCAGGCTTCCGGATGCAGCGTTACATGGTCGAACCGGGCCGCGACTTCGCGCACATGCTCGCCGTAGCCGCGCACCCCGCCCCGATCCTTCCAGCCGGTTTCGATCTTGCCCGGCACGTTGCCGAACACATGGACGTAACGGATGTCGATTTCCACCGCGTCCGGAAACTTTCTGACCAGCTCGTCGATGCGGATTTGCGACACATAGGCCCACACGCACAGAGCGTCCGAGAAGTGGGTGATGCGTATTCTTTGCATGTTTTCCGGCGGTGCCCCGGGCCTGGTTTGCAGTATGCTGCATTTTCCACTCCAGACCGGACGTCGCAACCCGACGATGCAGGTACCTCGGTTCCATCTGCGCAGGACCGAGCGGGCGGCGTCCCTGCCCGCGCGCCGGCCGCTGTCCGACAGCCCGGAAGGCCGCATGCTGCAGATCGGCCTGTTGCTCGGGATCGGCGTGCTGGTCGCGCTTGGCCTGGGCTGGCACTTCCTGCCGGAGCAGACGCTGGTGTTCGCGGCGATGGTCGGGCTCAATCTGCTGATCGGGCGCGCCGCAGGCATGACTTTCGGCTACGCAAGCGACCTGGAGCACCACCAGGTAATTCCGGTCAACATGCTGATGGAAACCATCCAGGTGCTGGTGATCTATCCCCTGTTCGTGCTCAGCGTCCAGAACCTGCTCGACCTGCCGCGCCTCAGGCCGATGATCGCCCGCATGCGCGCCGCCGGCGAAGTCCGTCACGGCACCGTGCGCCGGTTCGGCATCGCCGGCGTGTTCGTCTTCGTGTTCATACCGTTCTGGATGACCGGCCCGGTCGCCGGTTCAGTGATCGGCTACCTGATCGGCCTGCGGCCCTGGGTGAATGTCGCGGTCGTGCTGAGCGCGACCTACGCGGCAATCGGCTTCTGGGCGCTGCTGCTCAACGAGCTGAGCAGCTGGGCGGCGGCGTACAACCGGCTGGCGCCCCTGGCGCTGGTGCTGGCAATCGTGCTGATCGCGCTTGCGGCCCGGCTGATACGCCGGCGTCGCGACAACGGCCACGCGCACGACACGCCGGAGCACCTCTGAAGCCGCCGCCCGCGGCGGGTTCCCGCGCTACAGCCAGCCCCTGCGCCTGAACAGGCCGTAGGTGAACAACGCCGAGCCCAGCATCAGCAGCAGCGCCGCCGGATAACCGAACACCCAGCCGAGCTCGGGCATATGCCCGAAGTTCATGCCGTAGATGCTGGCAATCAGCGTCGGCGGCAGAAACACCGCCGCCACCACCGAGAAGATCTTGATATTCGCGTTCTGCTCGATGTTGATCTGGCCGAGCGTCGCGTCCAGCAGGAAGGCGATCTTGTTGGTGATGAAACCGGCGTGGTCGCCCAGCGACTCGACGTCGCGGCTCAGCGTGCCGATCTGGGCGCGTACTTCGCCGGAGCTGTGCCGCTCCACCGCTCTTAGAAACGAAAATAGTCGCGATAGCGTCATAAGGCTTTCCCTGACGCGTGACGCCAGGTCATTTTCGCGCCCGAGACGCTGCAGGATATCGCCGAGATCCTTGCGTGGCCGCGGCGAGCAGACCTCGCGAGACATGCGGTCCACCGATGCATTGGTCATCTCAAGCACGTCGGCCACCCGGTCGACAACGGCATCGAGGATGACCAGCAGCACATCGCGGCCGTTGGCCTGCTCGGAGGGCAGCGACTTGGCCAGCTTGCCCACCGCCACATTGAACGGGCTCAGCTCGGCATAGCGCACGGTCACCAGGGCGTCCCCCGCCAGAAGGAAGGTGACCGGGGTGCTCTCCGGCTGCTCCGACTGAGATCGCGCGATCACCGTGGCGGTCATGTAAAGCGTGTCGTTCTCGCGGTAGAGGCGGCTGGATACTTCGATCTCTTCCGCCTCCTCGCGCGTCGGCACTTCCGCGCCCAGCGTTTTCTCGATGCAGCGTTCCTCGCCCTTGGACGGATCGACCAGATCGAACCACAGGACATGGTCGGGAACCGCGTCGTCCTCCGAGAGTCGGGTCCGCTTCAGGGCGCCGTCCTTCATCACATGCGCAAACAGCATGCAAGGCCTCCTTTCTTATTGTTCGGATTGACAGCGCGCACAGCGCCGTTTACGCCGGGGCGCAGCGGGCACCGACGGCGCGCCGGTTACTCGGCAAGCGCTGCCCAGCGCCCCGATAACTGTGCCAGGCGGTGCTCGGTCAGGCGTCCGTCGGACAGCGCCTGCGCGATCGCGTCGAGCGTGGGTTCGGCGGGCGGCTCCGGGTGCTGCGCCACGACGAACTCCCTGACCGCGGCGCGCAGCGAGCGCAGAAAAGCGGTGTTGCCGCCCTGATGAGCGCCAGCGAGCCGGCGAAAGAACGCCTCGCGCACGCCGCGGTGCTCGCGCCAGCACCCCGACGGAATGCGCGCGCCGATCATCTGCCGGTTCCACGCCACGTAGGACCAGGCCAGCCGAGGGCGGTGCTCGCCGGTGTCGATCCGCACCAGGGTGCGCACATACTCGTTATCGGGACGGCCGTAACCGGCAAAATCCTCGACGGCGTCGAGCGCCTCTACGGCAGCCTCCAGCGCCGTCACGCCCATGTACTCTCCGCGCACCTCGCCTTCGTCGGCGGCGGCACCTAGATCCATCATCGGATAGTCGCCGGCAGTCTCGTGCAGCCAGCCGCGGCCGCGCGACAGCAGCACCCGCGACAGGCCATGCGCGGCGATGGCGCCGAAGCGCGATTCGCCGCGCATCAGCGTGCCATACACGAAGAAACCCTCGACCTCGGCCGGCGGCCGCTCGCCGCGCGCCGCCGCGTCGAGCTGAGTCGTGGGCAGGCCGTGCGCCGCCAGGCCGCGGGCAACGGTATCGACATACTCCGGTCGCGGCGCGACGAACGACTCGATTCGCTCGCGCACCACCTCGTAGGTGGTGACCGGCACTACGGCGCCTCCGGGGACAATCGCCCTGCGGTCGCTGCGCCGGTAGCGCCCGGCGGCCACGCCCTCCTTGGTATCGAGCGCAGCCCAACCCTCGCTGCTCGCTTCGAACAGGACGCCGTGCACCACCTGGCCGCGGCGCGGCGCCAGATTCAGCGCGCCGCCGTCGCGCGCCGCCGAACGGTAGTTGAACGCAAGCTCGCAGTCGGGCAGCACCGCGGGGCCGACCGCGCATATGCTGGCGGGGTCCGCCCCCTGCCGGGCGCAGAAGCGCGCCCAGTCCTCGCGGTCGAGATTGGAACCGTAAGCGAAGTAATAGTCCGACATAAACCTTTCGACCGCGCCCGGGCCGCGCCCGTTCGCACCGACCAACCGTCCGCCGCCTACTCGGCGGACGACAGCACGAAGATCTCGCGCTTGGCGATCAGGTCCTTCACGCGCGCGCCATACGCCTTCATGTGCGGCGCCACCGCGTGCGCGTTCAGCGCCGCAGCATCGGCCCACTGCTCAATGACGAAAAACGTGTCGTCGCCGGCTTCGGTCTGGAACGCGAAACCGGGCGCGTCGATCGCCGGCAGGTATTGAATGCAGCCTTTCTCGGCTCGCACCGCCGCCAGGTTCTGGCGGGCGGCCTCGAGCACCGCGCCGCGCTGGCCCGGTTTGGCAGTGATGATCGCAATGACGTGGATCATGATCCTTCCCCCTTTTTTTATGGCTTCCCGTTGCCCGCCGGCGCCTGCCCGGCGCTCCCGCACCGCTTGGTGCCAATCGGCGGGCGGGCTTGATCCGGCTCAAGAGCGGTGCGGGTAACAGCTTATAGCATCGCGCTGTCAATCAACGGAGGGAAGCAGCCGATGAATCGTGTGGCATCCAAGGTGGCGGTGGTGACCGGCGGCGCGCTCGGCATCGGCCGGGCGTGCGCGGAAAGGCTGGCGGAAGAAGGTGCCGCCGTGTGTATCGTCGACGTGCTCGACAAGGAGGGCGAAGCGCTTGCCCGGACGCTGAAACAACGCGGATTCCGGGCGAGCTACCGGCACGCGAGTGTCGCCTCGGATGTCGAGTTTTCCAGGGCGATCGACGCGGCCGCAAAGGAGTTCGGCGGGCTGCATGTGCTGGTGAACAATGCCGGCATTTCCGGCGCCAACAAACCCACCCATGAGCTGACCGAGGCCGAGTGGGACCAGGTGCAGTCGATCAACGTCAAGGGCGTGTTCCTCTGTACCAAGCACGCGATTCCGCACCTGAAGCGCAGCGGCGGCGGCAGCATCATCAACCTGTCGTCGATCTACGGCCTGGTGAGTGCGCCCGACGTTCCGCCATACCACGCCTCCAAAGGCGCGGTACGGCTGATGAGCAAGACCGACGCCCTGCTCTATGCCAGCAACCGCATCAGGGTCAACTCGGTGCATCCCGGCTTCATCTGGACGCCGATGGTCGAGAACCACCTGAAATCGCTCGGCGATGTTGGGGCCGGCCGGCTGGCGGTCGCTGCGCTGCATCCGCTCGGGCATCTTGGCGAACCGGATGATATCGCCTGGGCAGTGGTCTACCTCGCCTCCGACGAATCCAAGTTCGTCACCGGCAGCGAGGTGGTGGTCGACGGCGGCTACACCGCGCGCTAGCCGCAGTCCGCGGGCGGGGCCAACCGGTCGCTACGCCGCGTTGCGCAACGCCCGCTCGACCCTCTGCCGCACCAGGTTCAGGTGCTGGCGGAACATGTACAGATTGTCGGTATACGCGAGAGGCGTGTTGATGTGATTGACCACATCCTCGATCTCGTCGAGCCGGCCCATCAGCGCCCGCAAGGTTTCGCTGCCCGGTTTGCGGTCGAGTTCGAGTTCCACTTCCTTGAGCTGCGCATAGCGCCGATAAATGCGCGAGCGCACCCGCCAGCGGTAGACAGCCGGAAGGATGCGGGCCAGCGGCACCAGCACCGCCAGCGTGGGCAGCAGCGCGAGCCACAGCCGGTCGACCAGCACTGCCGCCCAGTACGGCAGGTAGCGCTGGAGAAAGGGCGGGCCGGACTTGTAGTAGCGCTCCGCCTCCACGCTCAACGGAAATCCGGCGTCGAGCGGCGCCGGAAACTCCCGCGCGCGGTTGAGCAGCGCCGAGCCGCCGTGAATCTCGGTGGCCGCGCGCATCAGCAGATAGGCCAGCGCCGGGTGCAGTTCACTTCGGGCCAGCAGATTGGCGGTCGGCGACACCAGCCCGATGTCGCGCCGGGGCACGTTGTTGATGAAATCGAACACACCGCGCGGCAGCAGCAGCCGGGTAAGCGATGGAAACCGGCGCGTGTAGGCCTCGGCGCGCGCCAGGCTCATAAGCCGGATGCCCGGCGCCGACACCAGTTCCTGCACCAGCGGCGATTCCGGCGGCGCCACCATGAACACCGCGTCGATGTCGCCTCCCAGCAGCTGGTCCACCGCCTCGCGTCCTTCCAGGGCCAGCAGCTCGGTGGGCGGCAGCACTACCGCGTTGATCGCCAGCATCTGTAGCGCCAGCGACCGGGTGCCGCTGTCCTGCGGCCCGATGGCGAGCCTGCGGCCCGCCAGACCCGACAGATCTTCGGCGGGCGCGCCGCGGTGGAAGATCCACAGCGGCTCGTAGTAGATGGCACCGAGCGAGACCAGGTCCGGTGCGTTCGCCGCATAGGCCGAGCCGCTCTGGAAGAACCCGACGTCCACGTCCGATGCCGGGTCCATCAGCCGGCCGACGTTCTCCTGCGAGCCGGCCGACTGCCGCAGCTCGACGGTGACCCCATCGCGCGCGAGGATTTCCTGATAACGCTGTGCGAACATGTGGTAGCCGCTGTCCGGCGCGCCGGTCGTGATGACGATTCGATCGGGCGGCGCCGGCTTGACGAAGTAGAAAGCAGCCGCCAGGGCGACCACCGCCAGCGCGGCGCCCGGCGCCAGCGCGGTCCACAGCAGTCGGGGGCTTATGCGGCCTGTCTTGTCGCTATTTGTCGTCATGAGCTGCGTTCCGATTCGTCGCGGCGGTGCGCGTAGCACTCAAGCGTACCGTCAGCGGCGAGAGCCTGCATCAGTTTGCCGCGTGAACGACATTGTCATGAGAAATCGGATTATCCTTGTCCAGACGGACTCGGCGTCCGCCCGTCCCGGCGTCGCCTGCAAGCGACGCCGTCTCCGAAATGCGACAGTTTTTCTTCTGCCCGCCTCTTGTGCAGGCAATCGTTCCGTACTAAAAATGAATCAAGGGAGAACGGTGCAATTTGCGGAGGAGCTTCACCGATGTCAGACAGCACACAACTCGACTACAGCAAGGTGGTGGACGCGGCAACGCGTCACGCCTATGACGTGCTCATCAAGCATAACCTGCGGCCCAACAAGTATCGCGTGCAGCTTCATACCCGCGGCGTGTCGAGTGACCGCGCACCGCATTCGCTGACGATCTCGACCGCGGACGGCAGCGTCTCGGTGACGGAGCCCAGCGTACCGTTCAGTTGCATCGAAGACATCGACCCGTTCGGCACCGATGCCTTCGGCACGATCGTGGCCAGCCGCATGGCGGAGCTTATCCGCAAGCTCAAGCATTCCGGCCGGCCGATCTGAGTTTTCACGCCCCTGCGCTCGCCCGGCTGGTTTCCTCCCTTTCCGGCCGGACCCCTCGACGCAGGGGCTTTCTTTTCTCTTCTCCGCAGCAAGAAAAGAAAACGGCCGGCAATGGTGCCGGCCGTTGTTCCCTGTCCAGGACCCGACTGAACTCAGCCCGCCCGCTTCGGTTCGGGAAAGAACGCCACCGGCACCATCAGCTTGTTCGACTGGCTTTCCAGCGCGCCGAGCTTCGCGCTTTCCTGCGTGTAGGCGATCCAGTCCGGATCGGACCACATCGCGGCACGGCGTTTTTCCCGGTCGCCAGCGTTCTCGTACATCCAGATGTGCACGTACTCGTTGGGATTTCCGGTTTCGCAGGTGAGATAGGCAACCGGTTGGCCAAGGTGGCGCGTTTGCGGGCCCTTGCCCATTTTCTCGTACAGCTCCAGGTGCTTCCTGATCGTGCCGGGCCGGCAGGTGTAGGTACGGATGTCCAAGAGCATTTGACTGTCTCCTCTGAAGTCAAGTGAGCGGCACGAGGCGCGAGGCGCGAGGAACACGTGCGCCAGGCGCGTGCGGCGATGACCTCACGCTCGACGTCTTGCCCCGCGCCTCGCGCCCGTCCTTATTTGACGATTTCCAGCAGTTCCACTTCGAAAATCAGCGTCGCGCCAGGCGGGATTACCGGCGGCGAACCGCGATCGCCGTACGCGGTGTCGGGCGGGCAGATCAGCTGCGCCTTGCCGCCGACCTTCATCTTCTGCAGGCCTTCCACCCAGCATTTGACGACTCGATTGAGCGGGAAGGTCACCGCCTCGCCGCGCTTGACCGAGCTGTCGAACTCGGTGCCGTCGACCAGCGTGCCGGTGTAGTGAACCTTCACCACGTCGCTCGCCTTGGGCTGCGCACCGCTGCCCTCGGTCAGCGGCTGCACCACCACGCCCGACTCGGTCTTGATCGCGCCGGCCTTTGCCGCGGCCTTTGCCAGCATCTCGGCGCCGGCGGCTTTGCCGGCCTCGGCGGCCTTGTCCATGCGCGACTGCGCCATCTTCTGGATCATCGGCCCGTACTGCTGCATCTCGACTTTCGAGTCTTGCTTCAGCACGCCGTCCCTGAGGCCGGCCGCGACCTGCGTCAGCTCTTCCTCACTCAGCGAAAACGGCTGCAGCGTTTCGCTGAGCGCATAGCCCAGCGCGTACAGCGTTTTCTGATCGTCGTTGTCCAGCTTGGCCTCGGGAATCTCCGAGGCGGTGCAGCCTGCGAGCACGAACGCGAGCAGGCCCAGTACGGCGGATTTCATTGGGGATCCTTCCGGGAAAAGCCGCGATGGTATCTCACTTCCGTGCTGCTGCCGCGCGGGCAGTCCGAGCGCAGGGTCCCTTTGCCGGCCCACAGCGCCGCCTGCGCCCTAGTCTTCGAGCCCGGATTCGTCGCCAGCCTCGTCCACCGCCACGGGCGCGGAGGCCAGCATGCCCTGCCGGCTTTCGGGCGTCTCCAGGCTGATACGCCCGAGCTTGCCCTGCCGGTAATCGGTGAGCAGGACGTTCGAGGCCTTTTCCAGGTCGATGCCGCCGCCTTTGAGCATGCAGCCGCGCCGCTGGCCGATCGCCTCGATCAGCGCCGCGGCATCCATGCCGGCCGCGTCGAAACCGTAGCGCGCCTGCAGCCGCTCCGGGTAGCGGGTCATCAGCAGCCCGCCGAGGTACATCGCCACTTCTTCCGGAATGACCGCGTTGGTGCCGATGGCGTGACTCGCGGCAAGCATCAGTCCGTCTTCCGGATAGCGGATCTTCGGCCACATCAGTCCTGGCGTGTCGATCAGCGACATGCGCTCGTTGAGATCGAGGCGCTGCTGCTGCCGTGTGATCGCCGGCTGGTCGGCCACTACCGCGACCCTGCGCCTGATGAGCGCGTTCATCAGGGTGGATTTGCCGACGTTGGGAATCCCCATGATCATCATGCGCAGCGGCCGCGTGCCGTCCTTGCGATGCGGCGCGATCTTCTGGCACAGCGCCGGAATGCGCGCGACATCGGCGGCGTTCTTGCACGACAGCGCCACCGCGGTCACGCCGTGCTGACGATTGTAGAAATCGAGCCACGCCCGGGTGGCCGCCGGGTCGGCAAGGTCGGCCTTGTTCAGCACCTTCAGGCAGGGTCGCTGGCGCTGCTCGCGCAGCGTGCGGATCAGCGGATTGCAACTGGCTTCCGGCAGCCGCGCGTCGACCAGCTCGATGACGACATCGACCTGCTTCATCGTCCGCGCGGCCGCCTTGCGCGCCGAATCCATGTGACCCGGGAACCACTGAATGCTCATGACCTGCCTGCCCTCGTTCGGGGGCGCCATTATCCATAACTCGGGCCCGCCCTCCCATCCCTCGCTGACCGGCGCGGGCCGGGCGCAGGAACGTAAAATGGGCCACACTGGCCTCATGCCCAATCATTGCAGTGCCGGCGGCCTAGCCGCCGCCGGCGATCGGTTTCGCTCCCGATGGCAGGGACGCAGCCGGGCGCGGCCGGTGCCGGCGGCGCTGTGCGCAATGCTGCTCGCGGCGCTCATTGCTGCGGTACAGCCGGCAAGCGCCGAAGGCAATGCGCGCGGGCCGACGCAGCTCTCCGCCGATTCGCAGGCGATGACGGCGTCAATCGATGCCGGGGCGGACGCCGAGGGATTTGCCGCCGGCTATCCCTGGCGCGACCCGTTGCCGGCGCAGCCTCAGTGGCGAGGGCTCGCCCGCGATACCGGCTATTTTCTCGGTTATCAGGTGCTGGTGGTCGGGGTGCTGTACGTGTCACCGGAGTCGGTGTCCGGCTGGAGCGAGCAGAGCAAGAACGAGTTTTCCTTCGGTGTGTGGCGCGACAACGTCAGCAATCCGCATCGCGACAGCGACGATCATTTCATCAATTACGTGCTGCATCCGTACTGGGGTGCCACTTATTACATCCGCGGGGTCGAGCGCGGCCTGGACGGCGCCGCGTCCTTCGCGTTTTCGGCGTTTCTGTCCGCCCTGTTCGAATTCGGGCTGGAGGCGCTGTTCGAACAGCCTTCGTACCAGGACCTGTGGACCACCCCGATGCTCGGCACGCTGATCGGCGAAGTCTGGTTCCGGCCGCTGCGCGAGCGCATCCGCGCCAAACCCGGGCGGCTGGACTGGCGCGACAAGACGCTGATGGCGCTGACCGATCCGCTGGGCGTGGTCGGCGCGGAAACCGATCGCCGGCTTGGCCTTATGCCTGAGCTGCGGTTGCACGCGTTCGACGCCTGGCGCCGCGCGCAGGACTCGCCCTGGCCGGGCAGCCGGCTCTACGCCCC
>CALJLA010000235.1 GCA_937983055.1 uncultured Pseudomonadota bacterium | reverse complement strand
ACCGGCCGGAACGCGCACTCTCCCTGGATGACTACCCACCGGTCGACAATCGCGGGCGTGCGCGGACCGCGGCAGTTTCGCGGCCGTCAAGCAGCGGCGCAGCGTGCCGCGGCCGGTGCTGCGCGACGTGCTGTCTTTTGTGCCTTGTTGTCTCGTGTCTGTTTGTTTCGCCGGATGGCGTTTGTCCGTTCGGCTGGAGAATGAACGAGGGGTGAAAATGCCTGGACGCGCATCGCCATTGTCATCGGTGCAAAAGGCCTGTCGCATCCTCAGCACGCTGGCCGACAGCGGCCGAGCCCGCCTGACGGATATCGCGGCCGCGGCCAATCTCAACAAGGTCACCACGCTGCGCATCCTGGAAGTGCTGACCCGCGAAGGCTTCGTGCGCCGCGACGAAGTCAGCAAGACCTATGCGCTCGGCGACCAGTCCCTGGTGCTGTCCTCCGCGGCGCGCAACCGCGACGACCTGCGCGCGCGCGCGCGGCCGGCCCTGGTGCGGCTGGCGCAGCATTCCGACGACACCGTGCTGTTGTCGGTGCGGCAGGGCGCCGAGGCGGTGTGCATCGACCGCGAGACCGGCAGTTTTCCGATTCGCGCCGCCTATCTCGATATCGGCAGCCGGCGCCCGCTCGGCGTCGGGGCGGGGTCCACGGCGCTGCTGGCCTGGTTGCCGGATGAGGAGATCGACGCCCTGATGCCGCAGACGGCGGCGGCGCTCCCCCGCTTTCCGCGCATCGGCATCGACGACGTGCGCGAGAACATCCGCCTTGCGCGCGAGCGCGGTTACGTGCTGGTGGTCGACCAGGTGGTGGAAAAGATGGGCGCGGTCGGGGTGCCTGTGATGGGCCTGGACGGCCGGCCGGTCGCCGCGCTGTCGATTGCGGCTTTGTCGGACCGGATTGCCTCGCGCAAGGACGAACTGGTACGCATGCTCAAGCAGGAGGCGGCGCACATCGCCGACCCGCGGCTTCCCGCGCCCCGGCTTGAAAGCGCCGCGTGAGCTGGATTTCCGGAGTTGGCCTGATCGCGTACGGCAAGCACCCGGGACGAACCACGCTGGACCTGATGAGCGACGCGGCGTCGCGCGCGCTGTCCGACGCCGAACTCGAGCGCAAGGATATCGACGGGCTGATCTGCGGCTATTCGACGACCCTGCCGCACCTGATGCTGTCCACCCTCTTCGCCGAGCATTTCGGGCTGAAGCCGGCTTACGCGCATGCCATCCAGCTTGGCGGCGCCACAGGGTTCGCGATGGCGATGGCCGCGCACCTGCTGGTCGAGGCCGGCGCCGCGCGGCGCATTCTGGTGGTGGCGGGCGAGAACCGCCTCACCGGGCAGAGCGGCGACAGCGCGGTGCAGACTCTCGCCCAGGTCGGCCACACGCGCTACGAGGTGCCGCTCGGCGCCACTATTCCCGCCTATTACGCGCTGGTGGCGTCGCGGTACATGCATGTGCACGGCACGACCGAGACGGACCTGGCGGCGCTGGCAGTATTGATGCGCCGCCACGCCGGCGAGCATCCCGGCGCGCAGTTTCGCGAGCCAATCTCGACGGACGCGGTGCTCGCGTCGAAGCCGGTGGCCGCGCCGCTCAAGCTGCTCGATTGCTGCCCGGTGTCCGACGGGGCGGCGGCTTTCGTGGTATGCCGCGAGCCATCGAATCCGCGGCTGGTGCAGATCCGCGGCGCGGGCCAGGCGCATACCCACCAGCATGTGAGCGCCGCGCCCAGCCTGACCGAGTTCGGTGCCGCCGAATCGGCCGGCCAGGCACTGGCGGCGGCCAGGGTGTCGCTGGACGATATCGGGTACGCGGCGATCTACGACAGCTTCACCATTACGCTGACCCTGCTGCTCGAGGAAATCGGGCTGGGGCCGCGCGGTGGCGCGGGCCGGCTGGCAACCGAAGGTCACTTCTCCCGCGGCGGCAGGCTGCCGCTCAATACCCATGGTGGCCTGCTGTCGTATGGTCACTGCGGCGTCGGCGGCGCGATGGCGCACCTGGTCGAGGCGCATCTGCAGTTGACCGGCCGTGCCGGCGCGCGACAGGCCGGGCAGCCACGGCTCGCGCTGCTGCACGGCGACGGCGGTGTGCTGTCTTCGCATGTGTCGCTCGTGCTGGAGGCGGCATGATCGGCGCGGCGCGTTGCGCAAGCGGCTGCACGTTACGCGAAGGGAAGCGGGGATGAGCGCACACGCCGAACCTCCGGACTGGACTGCCGGTGCCGCGGGAATCGCCTATCAGCGCTGCGGCGCCTGCGAGGCGGTATGGTACTTTCATCGCGATTTCTGCCCGCGCTGCGGCCATGGCGAACCGCAGATCCTGGCCGCCAGCGGCCGCGGCACCGTCCATGCGGTCACGCTTGTGCATCGCGCACCCACCGAAGCATTGCGCGCGCTGGCGCCTTACGCCATCGCGCTGATCGACGCCGAAGAGGGCTTCAGGCTGATGGCACATGTCGCACCTGATCTCGCGATCGGCGACCGGGTGCAGGCGCGGTTCGTCGATTTCGGCGGCACTCTCGTGCCCCGGTTCGAGCGCGGCTGAGTCCCGACACCGCGTCAGGAGAACACATCGCAATGAGCAAAGACGCAGAAGCCCGGCGCGCCGTCGCCCGCCGGACCACGCGGCGGGTTGCCCGCATTCGGAAAAATCGATGACCACTCACGACGAAAAGCGCGAAACGCTGCGTGCCGCCCTCGAGCCGAAGTCGGGAGCGGTGGGCGCGCGGACTCGTTACCGGCGCAGCCGGCCGTTTGCGGGAAGCGCGCCCGATTCACCGCACACCAGGAGGTTCCAGGGACACGGAAAGCCGGGTCAACCTGTCGTGGACATCGGAGAACCGGGAGCGGTGAACGCGCGGACTCGTTACCGGCGCAGCCGGCCGCTTGCGGGAAGCGCGCCCGATTCACCGCACGCCAGGAGGTTCCAGGGACACGGAAAGCCGGGTCATCGTGTCGTGGACATCGGAGAACCGGGAGCGGTGAACGCGCGGACTCGTTACCGGCGCAGCCGGCCGTTTGCGGGAAGCGCGCCCCATCACCGCGCAGCGGAAGGATCATGAAGCCGGATAGAGAAACCCTTAGAGCGGCTCTCGAGCCGAAGTCGGTCGCGGTGATCGGCGCGTCGGAAAACCCGAACAAGTTAGGCGGGGCGCGCGAACACGTTAGCCGCAGGCCCGTTTGCGGGAAGCGCGCCGTCGCCCGCCGGACCACGCAGCGGGTTGCCCGCATTCGGAAAAATCGATGACCACTCACGACGAAAAGCGCGAAACTCTGCGTGCCGCCCTCGAGCCGAAGTCGGTCGCGGTGATCGGCGCGTCGGAAAACCCGAACAAGATAGGCGGGCGCCCCATCCACTATCTGCAGAAGCACGGGTTCCGCGGGCTGATCTACCCGGTCAATCCCAAACGCAGCGAGCTGCAGGGGCTCACCGCTTATCCGGACGTTCTGGCGCTGCCGGATACGCCGGACGTGGCCATCATCGCGGTGCCCGGCGATGCCGCCGTGGATGCGGTGGAAGCCTGTGCAGACGCCGGGGTGAAGGTCGCGGTGGTGATGACTTCGGGCTTTGGCGAGGTGGACGCCATAGGCGGCAAGGCCAAGGAGGCGCGCATGCGCGCCGCGGCCCATGCCGCCGGCATGCGCATCGTCGGCCCGAATTCGCAGGGGCTGGCCAATTTCGGGACCGGCACGGTGCTGTCGTTTTCCACCATGTACCTCGAAATGCCGCCGCAGGACGGCCCGGTGGCGGTGGTCAGCCAGTCCGGCGCGATGAGCGTAATGCCCTACGCCCTGCTGCGTGCGCGCGGACTTGGCGTGCGCCATTCGCACGCGACCGGAAACGACTGCGATGTCACCGCGGCGGAGCTCGCGTCGGTGGTGGCGGAAGACCCCGACATCCGGCTGTTGCTGCTGTCCCTGGAAAGCATCGCCGATGCCGGTCCGCTGGCGCAGCTGGCGGAAGTTGCCCGCAGCCGCGGGCTACCGGTCGTGGCGCTGAAATCCGGGCGCAGCGCCGCCGGTCAGGAGGCGGCGCGCTCGCACACCGGCGCACTCGCCAACGAGGACCGCGTGGTGGATGCCTTCTTCGAGCGGCACGGCATCTGGCGCGCGCAGAGCTCGGCCGACCTGGTGGCGGCCGCCGAGATGTATCTCAAGGGCTGGCGTCCGCGCGGGCGCCGGCTGGTGGTCATCAGCAATTCCGGCGCGGTGTGCGTGATGGCCGCCGACGCCGCGACGCAGGCCGGACTGCCGATGGCCCGGCTTGCGCCCGACACCCTCGGGCGGCTCAAGCAGATCCTGCCGAGCTTTGCGACCGCCACCAATCCGATCGACATCACCGCGGCCTTGCTCACCAACAGTCGGCTGTTCTCGGACATCCTGCCAGTGCTGGCGCGGGACGCCGCGGCCGACGCGGTGGCCATCGGCATCCCGGTCGCGGGGCAGGGCTACGACCTCGAGGCCTTTGCGCGCGACACCGCGTCCTTCGTGCAGCAGACCGGGCGGCCGACGGCGGTGTCAGCGTCGCAGGCGGTGGTTGCCAACCCTTTCCGCGCGCAGGGCCTGCCGGTGTTTGCGACCGAGGGAGAGGCGGTCGGCGCGCTGGCGCAGTTCCTCTCGCACATGGAGCTGATGCGCACCGCGCAGCGCGCGGGCAGCCCGGTACGCGCCGGCGCGGCCGGCGAGGGCCGGCGCCTGAACGAGGCGGCCAGCCTGGCGCTTGCCGCGCGTTTCGGCGTACCGGTGGTCGATCACCGCTTGTGTCAGGACGAGTCGCAGGCGGTGGCGGCGCTCGCGGAATTCGGCGCTCCGGTCGTGCTCAAGGGCTGCTCCGAGGCGGTGGTGCACAAAAGCGAACTCGGCATCGTGCGACTCAGGCTTGGCGACGCTGCAGCGGTCAGCCGCGCCTTCGGCGAGGTGCGCGACGTCATGGCGCGGCGCGGTCTGCCGTTCGAGGGTGCGATCGTCGCCCGCACCGCCCGTGGCCGCCGCGAGCTGATGCTGGGCGGGCGCATCGACCCCGCGTTCGGCCCGGTGGTGATCGTGGGCGACGGCGGCAAGTACGTCGAGGCGATGCCGGACGCGCGGGTGCTGTTGTGGCCCTTCGACGAGGAGGAGGTGCTGCGGGCGCTGACCCGGCTGCGCATCGCGCCGCTGTTCGCCGGTGTGCGAGACGAGCCGGCGCTGGACGCTGCCGCCTTTGCCCAGGCCACGATGGCCGTAGGCCGCCTGCTGGATGAAGGCGGCGTGGTCAACCTCGATCTCAACCCGGTGCTCACGGGCGCGCGCGGCGAAGGCTGCGTCGCCCTGGATGCGGTGGTTTATCGGCGATAAGAGAGAGGCACTAGGCTCTAGGTTCCAGGCTCTAGGTTTTGAGTGCGCGGAGCGCACGCTTTATTCCTGGAGCCTAGCGCCTAGAGCCTAGTGCCTGGCTTCTGGAGCCTGATGCCTGGCGGCTGAGCCTTTACCAGCTTCCCGACGCGCCACCGCCGCCGGAGCGGCCGCCGCCGCCGGAAAAGCCGCCGCTGGTGCGCAGGTCCTCGGCCGCCCTGCGATACCACTGGCTGCGGCGGAGCAGCAGCTTGGTCACGGGAAACGCGAGCAGGTAGACGCCGAAGATCACGATCGCGACCCCGCTGCCGAAGATCGCCAGCGGAAACATCGACCAGAACGGAATCAGGAACAGGTACAGGAACCAGCCCGCGCCGCCCGGCGTGGCGAGGCCGATCGCGGTGAACAGCCCGATGATGCCGAACACGAAGGCGCTCACCAGGATACGCTCGGCGATCGACATGTCGGGGGCGTTGATGTGCAGCCCGCGACCGTCCTGCGGTTCCGGCGCGATGTCCCAGCTGCCGAGCTTGCCTTCCAGCGTGGCGATGATGGCGGTCACACCCTGCTCGACGCCGGCATCGTAGGCGGCGTCGCGAAAGCGCGGGGTGATCACGTTGCGGATGATGCGCGCCGCCTCGGCGTCGGTGAGATCGCCTTCCAGGCCGTAGCCGACCTCGATGCGCATGCGCCGTTCCTGCGGTGCGATCACAAGCAGCACGCCATTGTCGCGGCCGGACTGGCCGAGCTTCCACGCCTCGAACACCCTGATCGCATAGTCCTCTATGGAGGCGGACGCGAGCGTGGGCACCGTCAGCACCACCACCTGGTTGGTGGTGCGCTCTTCATGCGCGCGCAGCTGCCGCGCAAGCCGCTGGCGGGCGGCCGCGGACAGGATCTCGGCGTCGTCGACGACGCGACCGCGCAGGTACGGCACTTCCGCCGCCGGCACGGCGGACTGGGCAAACCACAGCAGCGCGAGGGCCAGCGCGCGCATCACCGGGGCCGCTCCAGCTGGATGATCGCGTCCGGCAGCTCGTCGTGGATGCCGGGCTGGCGCGTGACACCGTGCCGGATGGCCAGCCGCTCGAGCTCGGTCAGACCGTCGACGAGGGCCGCGCCCGGCCGGCCGCGGCGCAGTTCCGGCTTCATCTCGGCGATGATGCGCTCAAGGGAATCCGGTGCGATGCGGCTGCGCAGGCCGCTGTCGGGCAGCACCACGACTTCGCGCTCGAGCAGCGACACCAGCAGCAGTACGCCGATGCGCCCGCGGGTGGCGTGCAGCTCATGGGTGAGGAACAGCGACTGCGCATGCTGGCGCACCTCCAGTTCGCGGCGGTCCCGGTCGATGAACAGGGCGCCGACCGGGGCGATGAACACGGCTGCGGCGGCGAGCAAGGCGCCCGCCAGCAGCACCACCGCGAGCGACCAGAGCAGGGCATTCAGGCCGACCCAGCCCGGCTGCGTCACCGCGCCGCCCGCCACCACGAGGGCGGCCACCGAGCAGCCGAGTGCGAACGCCTTCCAGGGCGCTTCCGGATAGCTGTCGGAGCGGCCTACCACGGCGGCCACCACCTGGACGCCGGTGCGTACTTCGATGCGCCGGACCAGCGCGCCGATCCGTTCCTGTTCCTGCTCCGAAAGGTGCATAGGGAATGCCAAAGTCATTGTCGTTACTGGCCGGATGCGCGGGCGCCACAGCCCCCCGCCGCCGCGGCCCGCTGTAGCGCCGGGCTCAGGCAGCGCGCCACACACCGTACAGGCCGAAGCCGACGATCGCCAAGGCCGAGGCGAGACTCGCCCACTGTGCCCAGTGTAACGGCAGGCCGCGGTGAAGAAGCGCCCCGGTGGCCGCGTACCCGAGCTGCAGCGGCAGACTGCCGAGAAAGATCAGCGCGGCATAGCCCAGCACTGCCTCGGGCGCTCCGGCCACCGGCAGCTGCGCGGAAAAGGCTGCGAACAGCAGCACCGTCAGAGGATTCGCCAGGGTCAGCAGCCAGGCGCCGGTGAAGCCCCCCGACCCGGCCGCCGCGACACCCCTGTCATGGCCCCGCCGCGCCGAGGCCGCCAGCCACAGTCCCAGGGCCGCCAGGATCAGGCCCGACGCCTGCTCGAAGACAGTGCGCCAGGGTGTCAGCAGGCGCTCGATCTGTGCGCCGGCCGCCAGCGCGAGCAGCGCATAGGTGAAATCGGCGCATGCGACGCCGAGCGCACAGGCCGCGGCACGGCGGAAGCCGCGCCTCAAGCCGATGCCGACGATCAGCAGGGCCAGCGGGCCCACCGCCAGGCCGAGGCTTGCGCCGAAGGCGATGGCGCGCAAAGCGGAGAAGTCGGTCACGGGCGTGGGCCTGGGTGATGATTCCGGAATACGCCGGAGGGCCGTCGGTCGCGGTCGCCGCGCGGCGACACTGTCGCGCCGCTCGCAAAACACGCCGTTTTCCCTCTAGAAACCTGTTGACAACGTTTTGGGTGCTGTGCATTCTCTGCACCCATGCCGGCGTACGGCACGATACATCATCTGTCATCGCGACATTTCATGGGAGATTGAATATGGCAACTGCGAAGAAGAAGCCTGCGAAGAAAGCTCCGGCGAAGAAGAAAGCCCCGGCGAAGAAGAAAGCCCCGGCGAAAAAAGCCCCGGCCAAGAAAGGCGCGGCCAAGAAGGCCGCCAAGAAGCCGGCAGCGAACAAAGCCCCGGCGAAGAAAAAGAAGTCCGCCACCAAGCGCAAGCCGAACGCAGCCTTCATGAAGCCGATGAGCCCGGACGCGGTCCTGGGCGCCGTCATCGGCAGCTCCGCAATGCCGCGCACCGAAGTGACCAAGAAGATCTGGGCCTACATCAAGAAAAACGGCCTGCAGGACTCCAAGAACAAGCGCATGATCAACGCCGACGACAAGCTCGCGGCGGTGTTCGGCGGCAAGAAACAGGTGTCGATGTTCGAGATGACCAAGCTGGTCTCCAAGCACCTGAAGTAACCGTTCTCGCTGCCAGGTTCAAGCAAGCCGGCGGGCCGTGTGCCCGCCGGTTTTCTTTTGTGCCGGCGCCGGCAGCGACCGACCGCCGGTACTTCTCGCCCCGGCGGCCAGATGCGAAGTTGACGCCGTCGACGTTGCTCGGATAATCGAAGGCGGGCGTGCGATCCCCGCGCGCAGCCGATACCGCACACCTTGAGCCAACCCTCTGAGCTGCTGACCAAACCCTCCGCGACCGACGCGGTTCCGCATTCCGCCGGCGAGCTTGCCGCCCGCGCGGGTGCGATCCGCCGTGCCGTGATCGCGGTGGCGCTCGGCGTGGCCACCCTGCTGGTGTTCGCGGCAAGCGGCCTGAGCCTGCAGTGGGACACCGCGACCTGGCTGCTGGTGCACGGCGTGGTCGAGACGCTGATCGTCGTGGTCTCGGCGCACATCGTGTCGATCAGCTTCGGGCTGTGGTACACGGGGCGCGACTCGCGCTGGCTGGTGCTGAGCGCGGGATTCACGGTCGCTACACTGTTCAATATCGCGCACCTGCTGTTCTATGGCCGTCTGGTGGCCGGCGATCCGGGCGGGCTGAGTCCGCTGTTCGTCTGGGCCCATGAGCATGTGGCCTGCCTGGTGCTGTTCGTCGCGGCGGTGGTGTTTCGCGCGCGCCCGCCGCGCCGCGGCGAAACCGCGGCAGTGATCGCGGTGCTGGCCGGTTACTCGGCCGCGCTGCTGGCCTTCGGCGGCTATGCCCAGCAGCTGCTCGAATCGACCTGGCATGCGAAGGGCAACAACCTGGTCAACATTCTGCTGTGCCTGTTTGCGCTGCTGATCGTGGGCATGCGGCTGGCCGGCGGCGACCGCACCCGCGGCCTGATCGCGCTGGGCACGGCCATCGGGCTGGAAATGGTGGCCCAAGTCGCCTATCTCGCGACCATTCAGGCCAACGATGGCTTCACCACGCTGGCGCACCTGTACAAGCTGGCCGCCTTTGGCGTGCTCTACGCCGGACTGTTCTTCGCCAATTTCCTCCGCCCCTACGAGGTGCTCAACAAGACCGGTGCGCTGTTCCGCACGCTGGTGGAACGTTCGCCGGCCGGCATCGTGCTTTCGCGGCGGGGCCACATTCTCCACGCCAATCGGGCGTTCCTGAACATCTTCGGCTTTCCCGATTTGGCGACCGCCAAGCGGGTGCGGCTGTGGGAGCTGGAACCCGAGGATGCCTCGGGCGGGCGGCGCGAGCCGCCCGAGCAGCCGGAGGAGGAGGGCGGCGGTGCGCTGTCGCCGCTGGTGCGCAGGGCGATGCGCTATGACGGCTCGGTAATCCATGTGCGCGCCGAGCACGAGGTCGTCGACATGCCGGACGGACGCGCTACCCTGGGCTATTTCGTCGACCTGTCGGAAACGGTCAGCGCGCAGCGTGAGCTGCAGCGACTGGCGAATTACGATCCGCTCACCGGGCTGCCCAACCGCAGCCTGCTGCGCGACCGGCTGGAGCAGTCGCTGCGCGTGGCGCAGCGCGCCGGCGATCTGGTGGCAGTGCTGTTTATCGACCTCGACCAGTTCAAGGCGGTCAACGACACGCTCGGCCATGCGGCCGGCGACGATCTGCTGAAGCTGGTCGCCGAACGTTTGAAGAGCGCCTGCCGCAAGGAAGACACGCTCGGCCGGCTCGGCGGCGACGAGTTCCTGGTCATTGCCCAGCGCCTGAACAGCCAGGAAGGCGCCGGCACGCTGGGGCAGAAGCTGATTCACGCGCTGGATACACCCTTCGATCTGCACGGCCACGAGGTCTACGTGGGCGGCAGCATCGGCATTTCGCTCTATCCGCGAGATGCGCAGGACGTATCCGGCATGATCAAGCACGCCGACGTGGCGATGTACCAGGCCAAGCGCGGCCGTGGCGCCCGGATGTGTTTCTACTCCGAAGACATGAACGCCCGCGCGCTGGAGCGCCTTGAACTCGGCACCGAGCTGCGGCGGGCGCTGGAGCGGGACGAGCTGGAGCTGTTCTATCAGCCCAAGCTCGACCTCGAAACCGGCCGCGTCTCGGGCGCGGAGGCGTTGCTGCGCTGGCGCAACCCGGCGCGCGGCCTGGTGCCGCCGGCGCAGTTCGTGCCGATTCTGGAAGACACCGGACTGATCGCGGTGGTGGGCCGCCAGGTGCTGGCCCGCGCCTGCCACCATGCGATGGAGTGGCGCTCGGCCGGGTTCGGCCGGATCCTGGTGGCGGTAAACCTGTCGGCGGCCCAGCTGCGCAGCCCGCAGATCGCGGAAGAGGTGGAGCTGGCGCTGCAGGCCTCCGGACTGCCGCACGAAGATCTCGAACTCGAAATCACCGAGAGCGTGCTGCTCGAGGATTACGAGCAGGCGCGCTCGCCGCTTGCCAAGCTGGTTGCGCGGGGCGTGCGCGCCTCGCTGGACGATTTCGGCACCGGTTACTCGTCGCTGTCGTCGCTGCATAACCTGCCGGTGCAGTGCGTGAAGATCGACCGCTCCTTCGTCCAGGCCCTGCGCCCGGGGCGTAACACCATCGTGGCGGCGATCATCAACGTGGCGCGCACGCTGGGCATGCGGGTGGTGGCCGAGGGCGTCGAGACCGAGAGCCAGCGCGATATCCTGCGCGAGATGGGCTGTCACGAAATGCAGGGCTACCTGATCGCGCCGCCGATGCCCCATCACGAGTTCAACGAATGGCTGAAGGCGCATCGGGCGCCGCACCTTGCGATCGTGCCGCACGAGGGCGCCGGCAGCGGCAAAAAGCGCGACTGAGCGCCCGGCGCCGGCTCAACGGGCGGTGTCGGCGGGGTCGAGCTTCAGATAGGTGACCGGAAAGCCGACCCGGCGCGCCAGCGCCCGGGGGTCCATGCGCGGATAGTCGTCCGGGGCGCTCACCCGGTGAATGCCGAAGCGCGCCATGTCCTCGACCGACAGGTAGTAGAAACCGCGCACGCCATAAGCCTCGTTGCCGATGCGGGTCACGTACTCGTCGACACCGATGCGGTGAAAGAACGCGCCCTGCTTGAGAATCGCGCCGGTGAGATAGGTCTCGTTGGCGCGGCGTGCCCGGGCAAGCTCATCTGCACGCTGCGCGGCGGACAGGGCGCGCCGGCCGATGTCGCGCTCGACGGCGGCATGCAGTTCTTCGAGCAGGCCTGTCTGGCGCGCGCTGCCGTGCCAGGCGACCACCGCGCCCGGCGCGATGACCTTGTTCCTGCCCGCAGGAAACACGTAGTTGGCGCATGAGGACAGGCAGGCGCGGTTCACGCGTACATCGAGGCCGAGGTCGTGCACCCACAGGCCGAACTCCATGCCGGCGACGATCTCGCCGCCGGCCGAGTCGATTTCCAGCACGCCGGTCTCGCGGCCGCGCGCGAGTGTTCTCAGCGCGTCGAGCCCGTCCTCGGTAAGCGGGCCGCGGTAGCGCAGGATGCCGGCTTCGCGCTCGGCCAGCACCCCGCCCGGGAGGCGCAGGCGCTCGATCCGGCCGTCGGCCTCTACCGGCGGCCGGGGCGCGCAGGCGGCGAGCATGGCAATCAGCAGTGCCATCAGAGCTTTCATCACGCGGATTGCCTCGGAAATCGGCATCAAGGCGCGCGCCGGTGAACCCGGCGGATGACGCGCTGCCAGTAGAATAGCGCCCATGACGAAACTTAATGACAAGCCTCACCTGATCCGCCCGTTCGCCGGGTTGCGGCCCAATCCGAAATTTGCCGCCGACGTTGCGGCGCCGCCTTACGATGTGCTGTCCACCGACGAAGCGCGCGAGCGCGCAGCGGGCAAGCCATGGAGCTTTCTGCACATCTCCAAGGCGGAAATCGACCTGCCTCCCGGCACCGACCCGTATTCGCCGCAGGTGTACGACAAGGCGGCGGCCAATCTCGATCGCATGCTGAAAGACGTGGTGCTGCTGCGCGACGACCGGCCCTGCCTGTACGTGTGGCGCATGGTGATGGAGGGCCTTACCCAGACCGGGCTGGCAGTTGCGGCCTCGGTCGCGGAATACGATCGCAACCG
>CALJLA010000234.1 GCA_937983055.1 uncultured Pseudomonadota bacterium | reverse complement strand
GGAAGACTTTATCAATTACTTGCCCGTAAAGCGCGATACCGGCCTTCAGGCATTCGGCAGTTACTCCTCCCACGACTTTTGGAATGGTTCTTGTCGAGAAATTCTGATTGCCCGGGTCCTCGCGTTCCGGTGAGAACACGAGAAAAACATCTCGCCCCACCACAAGTCCCGCTCGCTCAATCCGCGGTCTGAGCACCTCTTCCGTGGTTCCTGGATATGTAGTGCTTTCCAGGGAAACCACCTGCCCTGAGCGCAAGTAGGGGCATACGGACTCGATGGTGCCAATCACGAAGCAGAGATACGGCTCACGATGATTGTCAAGCGGGGTCGGCACGCAGATGATCAAGGCATCCGGTTCCCCACTGCGCGCGAAATCCGTCGTCACGTCGAATCCGCTGCGCGCCTCCTGAATCGCCTTGTCGCCGATATGCTTAATGTATGTGGATCCTGCGTGAAGCGCCTTCACCTTCATTGGATCGACGTCGAAACCCAAGACCCGGTATCCGGCAGAGACATATCGCAAGAGCAATGGGAGGCCAACATAACCCAAACCAATGATCCCGATCAGAGCTGACTTGTTTTTCAGAATTCCATGCAATTTGTCGAACATTTTCATCGCATCCACAGATGTCTTCTTCTTTCGCATTTAATCAGCGAGACTCCGGATCGCGCTGTCCACCGGTTCAATGGGTTACGGAGGTTACAACTCTAGCCTACAGCTTAACGGTACACAGAGTAGCCAGCATGGACTGCCAACGACTTCCAGAACCGCAAGCCCAATGACGAGATGAGTGTTGTGTCCTCCGCCAAACCAGGCGTAAGGTTCCAATACCCTGCGCCCGCGACCCAATGCTGGCGAACGGCTTTGCGCTCCTTCGAATAGGATACCTTGGCCGGCTGATTTCCCGTGAAGCGGGGTTTCTCGCACCTTGGTAGTCTGACAAGACAGCGAGCAAAATGCCATGTCCCATTCGCTCTCGCCGAAGAAACTCATCGTCCCGCAATTGTCGAGGAAACTTCCCTCCATCAATCGCCGCCACCAGGATCCAGCGTGACATACGAACGGCCCCCGACCACCCTGGCCGCGTTGGCGCCACGCGCCGCGGTTACGGCAGGGACGAACCGCAACATCGCGGCTCTGTCGAGCGCGGCTTCGCGCCAAGGATGGTCGTCGGTAAATCCGACACTGAGAAAAGGTACATCGCGAATCCGAGGTGGCCCGCCGCATGATTCGTCTGCGCCAGCGAATCGACATTGCGGGAGAATGCCAGCCCCACCGTGCGCTGCCGGCATGACCATCCCTGGACGCAGACTCCAAGCATGCATCCGGTGTTCGCCAAGGGCCTGCAGATGGCTGTGGAGATAGACTACCCCCGAGTACAGCTGATCGTCGCGCGGCGGTTCCAGGTCGGCGAAATCGACGTAGTGTTAATCTCCCGCGTCAGCGCGGAGGTTTCTCGCGTCGTGCAGTGTTCGTCTTGGACGAAGGACAGAAACGATCGATGTCGTCCCGAGCTACGCTCCGCCGCGTCTTCGCCATTGCCGCCGACCACATCGCTGGCCCAGCGAAGCCAGTGTCGCCGGTATTGCTGGTGTCGGATCCAGTTGCCGTGTCGCATCCACAGTAACCCGGAACGTCCCGACGATCGCACTTGACCACGACGCCACGCATGGCGACAACAAGTGGATGAAGCCGCCGCAAACTCACTCACCGGTGTCTTGCGTTGGCAAGTCCTCGACTTGAAGAGATGGCCCTCCGGCAATCTCGGGCCGCCAATCGTGAGAAGAATCTGCGGACGGCGGGCGGCCGGCGACGCAACGTAACCCGCGCAGTCGCCCCCTTGAACGCCACCAACCCGGCGCCCTGCCATGCGAGGCCTGATTGAAGGTCGCCGGCGCGCCTTTCGCACGCATACCCGGAAGCACAGGGAACTCCCATCCATCAATACCCTCGGGTACTATCTCTATTCTTCGCGTTCATGCGCTCACAAAGCCCGAGAGGAGATAAATGCAGCACTCAGCCGCGGCATCAGCACTTCTTACAGTAACGTTTACTGCCGCGGCTGCGCTGACATTTGGCGCTGACGTGGAAAAGCTGAGCGTGTTTGACACCACCAACGCGTGCAAGTACTGCGACCTGTCCGGCGCGGATTTCTCTGGCCGGAGCCTTCAGGGAGCAGATCTCGAGAATGCCAATCTGGCTGGTGCCAGTTTGCGCATGGCTGATCTTTCTGCCCGCCCCATGGAAAAGCGGATCCAGCCCACCAACCTGCGAGGTGCAAACCTGCGCGGAACTGATCTCTCCGGAGCGAATCTGAGCAACGCAGATATGTCGAGAGCCTATCTGCGGGAGACAAATTTGGCAGGCGCAGACCTCACCAATGCCAATCTGACCAACACCAACCTGCGCGACGCCGACCTGAGTGGCGCAAACCTCACCGGCGCCAGCATGGAGGGCGCCAAGCTCGAAACCGCAAAATTGTGTAATACGGTGATGCCGGACGGCGTAGTTAAAGTTTGTTGAGCAAATGCTGAGGTTGATCTGTCGGGCGCCCGAACAGCTCGAGCTGTGGCCCGCATGACGGCGCAGGCTGAATTGACGAAGTGGCGTGTAAATACCGCACCAATCTATCCGTGTTGCCTCCATGAAGCGCGAAGCATTCGTATCGTCATGACTTCTTTCTTCTGCCCAAACGCTGCCCAGTAGCCTGTTCAGCGGCCAAGATCGTTCTTTGGAGCCAGTCCGCGGCGGGAAGCTATCAGCCTTTCCTGCCACTGCTTTCGCATGCTCGCGCTCCATCCGCCGACTGTGCAACAATTTCTTTGGAGGACAGGGTTTTGAGCATTTTGCTGCCGGCAGGTTGATTTCAATGCGCCATGGCGTGCGGCGCATGAAATGGAGGGTGAGGTTTGTTCCCAGTCATTGACGCCGGGTATTGGTCGATCGTGGTTCAGATCGGCGCGCTGGCGTTTCTGCTCGGCATACTGATCAGCCGATTCACCGACGCAACGCGGCAGCAAAGCAACCTGGTGGACCGCACCTTGCTCGCGTTGATCACCACCCTGAGCACGGTGGTGCTGATTACCCTGACCTTCGGCTTCGACCGGCGCGCCAGCGACGCAGTGCCGCTTTCGCTGGCCGCAGCGGCCATCGCCGCCGGCTTGTTGCTGCTGCGCCGTAACCCCCGCCGCAGCGAAGACGACGACGAAACCACCGTCACCGAAGACGAGGCGCGCCTGGCCGCCCGGCTTGGCGAAACCGAGGGCCTGTACCGCGCGCTGGCGGAAGCCGCCTCGGACGCCATCGTCATCAGCCAGGACCTGCGTATCGTTTTCGCCAACCCCGCTGCCGCCCGGCTGGCCGGGCTGGCGAGCGTGAATGACCTGCTTGGCCGCCCGGTGATGGATTTCATCGCGCCGGAAGCGCGCGAGCTGGCCCGCCAGCGCCAGCAGGAACTCGCCGCCGGACGCCCTGCGCCGATGGTGGAAACCCGCTACCTGCGCGCCGACGGCACCGAATTCGACGTCGAAGTCTCGTCCGCGCCTTTCGTGCTCAACGGGCGACCGGCCATCGTGGCGATCGTGCGCGACATCAGCGAACGCAAGCAGATGGCGCAGGCGCTGGCGCGCAGCGAGGCGCGTTTCCGCGGGATGACCGAACTGTCGAGCGACTGGTACTGGGAGCAGGACACCGAGTACCGCGTGACCTTCATGTCGGAACGCTACAGCGCGGCCAACGGGCTGAAGATGAAGCCGACGCTCGGCCAGACCCGGTTCGAGACGGACAACATCTGGGAATCGGAAGACCAGAAACGCCGCCACCTGGAAGATCTCGACGCCCGCCGGCCGTTCAGGGACCTGCGCCTGTCGCGTCGCGACGAAGACGGCAAGCTGCGCTACTTTTCCATCAGCGGGCGTCCCGTGTTCGACGACAAGGGCGAGTTTACCGGCTACTACGGCACCGGCCGCGACATCACCCGCCAGGAGGTAGTCGAGCGCGCATTGCGCGAGAACGAGGCGCGCTTCCGCAGCCTGAGCGAGCTGTCGTCGGACTGGTTCTGGGAGCAGGATGCGCAGCTTCGCTTTACCGACCGCGTGAGCGAAGGCGTCGAGCGCATGGGCCTCAGGCGCGAGAAGCTGATCGGCCAGCGCTACCAGGAAATCGCCTACTACGAACCGACCACCGCCGACGAATGGCTGCCGATCGAGCAAGCGATCGACGAGCGCGAACCTTTCCGCGACGTGGTGATACGCATGCGCAACGAAGCGGGCGAGATCCGCTACGTAAGCGTGAGCGGCGCGCCATTCTTCGAGAACGGCCGATTTGCCGGCTACCGGGGCGCGGCCAAGGACATCACCGAGCGCGAGCGCCAGCGCGAGGACCTGCAGCTCTTTCGTCTGGCGATGGAGACCACGCCCGACGCGATCTTCATTACCGACATGCGCGAGCTGCGGCATCTCGACGTGAACGCCACCGCCTGCCGAATGCTCGGCTACGAGCGCGACGAGCTGCTGGCCCTGCACCCCTGGGACCTGACGCCCTCGCTCACGCCGGATGATTTCGCCGCCCGATACGAAGAGGCGCGCCGGATCGGGCCCGACCGCTTCGCCACCGAGCTCAAAGACCGAATAACGCTGCGCAAGGACGGAGGCGGGCTGCCGGTGGAAGCCTATCGCCCGCA
>CALJLA010000233.1 GCA_937983055.1 uncultured Pseudomonadota bacterium | reverse complement strand
GTGCGTAGGTGTTGAGCGAATCGACGTTGACGATGCAGCCGCTGCCGCGCTTGATCATGTGACGGCCCGCCGCCTGGGCCAGCAGAAAGGCGCCGCGCTGGTTGATGTTCACGATCCAGTCGTAGTCTTCCGGCGTGTAGTTCTCGATCTTCATGCGCTTGTTGACGCCGGCCACGTTGAGCAGGGTATCGATGCGGCCGAATGCGCCGATCGTCTCTTCGACCAGTCGCTGAATGTCCTGCGGGCTCGAAACGTCGCACACAACAGCTTTTACCGGTTTGGCGCCGGTGGAGATCTCCTGCGCGGTCTTATCGAGCGAGGCCTGCTCGCGGCCGGCGATCACCACCTGGGCGTCGCGAGCAGCGAAGCCTGCGGCCAGCGCGCGGCCGATGCCGCGGCTTCCGCCAGACACCAGTACAACCTGGTCTTTCACCGAGAAAAGACTGTCTTCCACGCTTCCTCCTTGAGACGACAACGAAACCTGCGCAGCGGCGTCAGCGCCCGGCGCGCGCCGACGCGCGCGGCAGGGTCGCGCGTTCGAGCAGGCGCCGCCACATTTGCAGCGCGTCCATCTCGAAGATCACGCGGGGATCCGGCGGCAGCACGTACCACACGCCCTCGGCGATCTCGAATTCGAGCTGGCCTTCGGCCCAGCCGGCGAACCCGGCGAAGAAGCGCTGATCGGACGGCGGCTCCGGAAGTGCCAGCAACCGGTTCAGGATTTCGCCGTCGCCGCTGAAGTAGATGTCGCCGGTAATCCACACCGCGCGCTCCGGCGGCGGCGACATCCGGAACACGAACAGGAGTCCATCCGGCTCCACCGGGCCGCCAAAATCAATCCGGTCGGTGCGGCCCTGGCGATCTTCGCGATCGGGCCACAGCGCGCGCAGTTCGAGAGGACCCGGGCGGTTGAGCACCACGCCCATCGGGCCGCTGTCCGGCGGGTAGGACACCAGCACCACCGTTTCGGCAAAGCGCGGATCGGGCATGTCGGGATGTGCCACCAGCAGCACTGCTTCGCGCCGGGCCAGCTCCTGCGCCGGCGACGGGCCAGCCAGCACCAGGAGCGCGGCACTCAGCAGGGCGGGCAGCCAGCGTGGGCCGAGGATGCATCGCATGTCAGGCCTCGCGGGTTGGTGCCGCGCGCAGCGGATCCGTGCGCGCGGCGTCGTGTCATTCGATGATGGCCTGATAGACCAGTGCGCGCAACAGTACCCGGTAGTGCTGGCGGCGCACCGGCTCCTGGGACATCAGCACCGCTACCAGGCTTTCCTGCGGATCGATCCAGAAGTAGGTGCCCGCGTAGCCGCCCCAGTAGTACTCGCCGACCGACCCCGGCCACTCCGACTGGCCGTTCTCGAGCCGGGTGGCGAAGCCGAGGCCAAAGCCATAGCCCGGGCCGGCGATGAAGTTGGTGCCGGGCGCGATGCCGGCGTGCAGATGGTTCGACGACAGGAACTGCACGGTACGCGGACCGAGGATGCGCGCGCCGTCGAGCTCGCCGCCGTTGAGCATCGCCTGCACGAATCGAAGGTAGTCGCCCGCGGTGGAAGTGAGGCCGTGGCCGCCGGCAAAGAACGTTGCCGGCTTGCGTACGTCGATCAACTCGGGCGTCTTGCCGGTGTACTTGTCCGGCATCGGCTCGGCGAGACGCGACTGCTTCGCGGGCGCTACGTCGAACGCGGTGTCGGCCATGCCGAGCGGGGCGAATATGCGGCGGGCGAGAAAGCGGTCCAGCGTCTGTCCCGAGGCGACCTCGACCACCCGCCCAAGAACGTCGGTGGAGTGGCCGTACTCCCAGGTGGTGCCCGGCTCATACTGCAACGGCAGCTTCGCCAGCGCGCGCGCGAAATCCGCCAGCACCCAGTGCTGGGACCAGATGCCTGCGTCCTTGTAGGCGCGCTGTACGCCGGTGCTCTGCACGAAAGCGCCGTAGGTGAGGCCGGAGGTGTGGCGCAACAGGTCCTGAATGGTGATCTGGCGCCTGGCTGGCACCAGCGTGAGCGTCGGGTTGCCGCCGGCGTCGGTGGCGTCGATGCCGACATTCATCGTCGCGAATTCCGGGATGTACTTGGCGACCGGCTCGTGCAGGCCGATTCGTCCCTCTTCCACCAGCATCATCGCGGCGACGCTGACCAGCGGCTTTGTCATCGAGTAGATGCGGAAGATCGAATCCTCGCGCATCGGTATGCCGCCGACCTTGTCCTGCCAGCCGACGGTTTTCGAGTAGAACTGCTTTCCGCCGCGCGCCAGCATCACCACCACGCCGGGCAGTTCGCCGCTGTCCACCGCCTGCTGCAAGGTGTCGGTCAGGCGCTGCAGGCGCTGGCTTGATACGCCGACATCCTCCGGCGTCGCAGCGGGCAGCGGCGCGGCTGCGGCCAGCGCCGGCAACAGCAGGGCGACCACGGCGATCGCGCGGCACATCGGGTTCATGCTTGTCCTCCCAGGCTGGATGGGCCGGTCGTGCCGGCCTGTTATTGTCGGACCGCAGGCGGGCACCGGGCCGCGTCTGCAGGCTTTAACGGTGGTCCACGACGGTGCTTCGCCGAGCGCGGCCGATGCGCTCAGTGCAGCTGTTTGCGTGCCGGCACGACGTCGGCGGGCTCCGCCGACGAGGTCTCGCCGCCGCCTTTCTGCGACTGCCAGTTGCGCTCGAACAGCTCGTTGACCAGGGCCAGCACCTGCGCCGAATCGCCGTCGCTGAACTGGCGCGACAACAGGTGCTGAAGGTCTTCCATCATGCGGGCGCGCTGGGCCTGGTGGATCGCCTCGGCGCTGGGCCCGACGAACATCACGTCGAACTCGTCGCGGCCGTCCTCGTGATAGTAGGTGATGTCGAGCGAGGCGGCTTCCTCGCAGAAGCGGTTCAGCTCGTCGAACGCCTCAGCCAGAATCTGGCGAAAACTGCGGCCGACATCGCCGGTCCAGCAGACGTCGAGCACCCGTCGGCGGCGATCGAACACGATGCCCGGCTCGTCCGGGTGCACGCTGCGTGCATCGGCCAGGTTGTCCTCGTCGATGTACTCCAGCCAGGGACGCAGCGCGGTTTCGATCTGCGCGCTGGTGGTGCCTGCCTTGAGCAGAATGGTCCCGTGAACATGTACTTCGACTCGCATGTCAGGCTCCCTGTCCCGTGCCAGTCGCCGGTGCCGATGGGCAGGCAAGGGCCGGCGATACGGAGAAGGGGGGCATTTTAGCCGCTTTGCCGGGGATTTCCGAGTGTCGCGGCGGCGGCGCGCCGCGCGAGCGACCACGAACCGCTAGGAATCGGCGTGGAAGTCGGCGATTGCCTGCATCGCCACCAGCCTGCGCAGGGCCGCGCCGGCGTCGAACCCAGGCTCGGCGGTGAGCGCTGCGCCGAGGGCATCGGCCAGGCGCTCACCGCGCAGTGCCGCTTCCAGCAGGCGATACTCGCCCGCGCCCAGTTCGGCGAGCACCACTTGGTCGGCCTGACGGCAGACCAAGATCCGCGACTCACCGGCGTCGAGACTGACACGCCCCTCTTGCGGGGCGCCCTCCTGGTTCGCCGCCCAGATGCGCAGCACCGGATACGGCGAGTGCAGCAGCCGGGAGGCGGGGTGCAACGCAAGCCGCAGCGCGGGCCACAACGAGGCCGGCGTGTCCGCGAGGCGGGCGAGATCCGCTGCGGCGGCATCGGCCGCATGAAAGGCCTCGTGCCACAGCCATTCCAGCCGGGCGACATCGGCGATATAGGGCAGCGCCGAAAGCGCAGGCAGCGCGGCCAGCGTGTCGGCAAAGTCGTGCCCGTAGCGATGCAGATCGCCGCTCGTCGAGGCGCGCGCACGCATGTGGCGACGGGCGGCCTGGTCGAAGAAGCCCTGGCCGGTGAGCCTGGCGACGACCGGATACACCGCGCGCAGGGCGCCGCACAGGTTGCGCTCGATGGTGGCGCGGTAGATCGAAAACCGCTCCGCGTCTTCGGCGACGAGCGCGCGCGGCACGGCGTCGCCTTCGAACAGGCAGCCGATGAACTCGGCTTGCAGATCAGGCAGTCGCTGCGGGCTCATGAGCCAATATCTCGCGCGCCTTGTCGGCCTCGGCCAGCAGCTCAGGCAGCGGGGGCAGGTCGTTGTCCCATTCGATCAGGGTGGGGCGCGCGCCGAGGCGCTGCACGGCGTGACGGTACAGGGCCCACACTTCCGCCAGCACGGCCCGGCCGTGCGTGTCGATCAGGCAGCCGCCGGCCTCGTCGAAGCCGGCGAGATGGATTTCCTCGACCGCGTCCGCCGGCAGTGCGTCGATGTAGGCGCGCGCATCGAACTGCTGGTTCACGGCGTTCACGTACACGTTGTTCACGTCGAGCAGCAGGCCGCACCCGGTGCGGCGGCTGACCTCGGCAAAGAACTCCCATTCCGGGATGGTGGAGTGGCGAAAGCGCACATACGCCGAGACGTTCTCTACGAGGAGGCGGTGGCCGAGGCGCTCCTGCGCCTCGTGGATGGCCTAGACGACATCAGCCGGCGCACACATGTGCCAGCGCCTCCTCGGTCAGCGGCAGCGGCAGCAGCTCGTTGGCGTGCCGGCCGCCGGTCGAGCACCAGCACAGATGCTCGGAGACCAGCGCCGGCGCGTATCGGTCGATCAGCCGCCGTAGCGATTCGAGATGGCGGGCGTCGAGCGGGTCGGTCGAGCCGAGCGACAGCCCCACCCCGTGCAGACTGAGCGGATAGTGCGCCCGCGCCTGCGCGAGAAACACGTGCGGCTGCCCGCCGTCGCCGAAAAAATTCTCGCTGTGAACCTCGATGAAGCCCAGCGCTGGCTTGCGCTCGAGCAGGGCGCGGTAATGGGGCGCCCGCCAGCCGATGCCGGCGCCATGCACGGCAAGATGCTGTGGATTGGCCGGCATGCTGGCGGGACCCCGTGACGCTGGATTACTTTTTGGCGTAGAGCGAGCCGCCGACGATTTTCTTGCAGGTGCCCTCGGGCACATACACCCACTCGTCCTTGGCGCCGTCGGTCTTCGCTTTGCCTGCGCAGTCGTGCTTGGCGGTACCGCAGTCGTTCATGCCCGCCTTGACGATGCCGGCGCATTTCTCCATGCCTTCCTTCGCCGCCATCGCGGTGCCGGACAGGCCGAGCGCCAGCACGCCGGCGACTGCGGAATGCACGATCAGATCGGATGCTTTCATGAGGTCTCCTCCGTTCTCCTGGGTTGCAGAACGGCGGGCGCATATGCACCCGCCTAAGGAGAGGACACGGCCAGCAGCGGAAACCTTACAGGCGTCGAAACTATATTCTGGCGAACCCCGGATCAGCTCCGCAGGTTGACGTGCTTCCTGATCAGGCCCTCGAGCTGCGTTGCGAGCTCAGGGGTCTCGGTCACGATTCCCAGGCTTCCTTTCCTGAGGGGCATGATAACCGTCGAGTATCCGTTCCGGGAGACCGGCTTGCTCAATGAGACGCTGCGCTCGGGAATCAGCAGCAGGGTGGCTTCCCCATGCGCCGTCTGCACCAGGATGTGCTTGGCGCGGATGCCGTTCATCAAGCAGTCGCCGAGGTAGCGAACCTCGCCGATCGGCTGCTCGAGACGTGCACCGTAATCTGCCAGCGCCTCCGAGAACCGGACCTGCTCGATCGAGCCGCGGGCCGATAGCACCTCGGGTTCCGCGATCACATGCGCAATCAGGTCACCCGCCAGCTCGTCGCGCTCGGACACGACGTTGTAGCCCAGCACCGCTGCGAAAGAAAGCACGACGGTTGCTGCGAGCGCCAGGAGCTTGCGCTCGAACCAGCGCGGCTGGCGATTTCGCAAAATGATCTGCTCGGCGAGCCCCTCAGGTACGTCGATGGAGGCCGCCCGGTGCAGATCCTGCTCGAACGCCTCGAGCTGCCGGGTGAACGCCGCGCAGTCATCGCAGTCGTTGGCATGCGCGACGGCTTCCGCATCCGAACTGTGCGGCGATGCCAGCTTCAGTCTGCGGTAGGTCAGGCAGTCCATGCTCAAAGCTCCTTCACCTTCGATTCCGGCTGCGGTTGGCTCATCCGCTGCAGCGCCTGGCGCGCGCGCGTAAGCCGCGTCATCACGTTCTGCTCGGAAATGCCCAGCATGTCGGCGATCTCGCGGCCGGAGAATCCGCCGAGTACCTGCAGCATCAGCGGCTCGCGATAGGTGTCGGGCAGCTTGCGCAGACACTCTTCCAGTTCGACCCGCTCCTGGCCACCGGCAACCGCCACCTGCAGCGCTTCCGGGTCGGCATCGGCTATCTCCAGCTGCTTGCGCTGGTACACGCGCACATGTTCGTTGCGCAGGATGGTGAACAACCACGCCTTGGCGACGCGCTCGTCGCGCAGCGAGTCGCGCCCTTTCCATGCGGCCGCAAAGGTTTCCTGCACCAGGTCCTGCGCCTGCCAGCGATTGCGGCACAGCCAGTAGGCGAAGCGGAACAGGTCGGCCGAGAAGGCGCGAACCATCATTTCGAAGCCATGCTGGTTCATGCCGCGATCACACCGCACCGGGTTACCGGTGAAGGGTATCGCGGGGCGATGTCCGGCGCCAGCGGCGAAGTTCTCGCCGGCGGCCGGGCGTGCCCATGCCGCGGTCAGCGCAGTCATTCCGGCTGGCTCAGCCGCGGCCGACGTCGAGCGGCGTGCGGCCGACCGCGATGGGCGCATGAGCCGAGGGTGCTGCGATTGCGGAATGTCCGCGACCCGCGGTCGCGGCGCTGTCGGGCGCGCTGTTCACGCGCAGCGTCGAGCCGGCGGCAAGTTGGCTCGAGCGGCCCTCGATCTCGGAAACGTTGCCGGCAAACGCGCCGGAAGCGGAGAAGCTCAGCAGCAGCGCGGCGACCGCGCCGACGGGGAGGTGACGGTATGTCATGACGGCTTCCTTTCCAGTACGGCAGTTGATTGGTTGAGTCGGACCCGTTTCCGAGCCACGCAAGCAGAAGACAGGCGGCCGCGCTGTTTCCTTACAGTCGCGCTTGCGGACCAGTTGCGACCGCGACGGCACGGTCGGCCGGATCGGTCGCCGGCAGGGGCGGGTGGCCACCGGGGCGGGTGTTGCGACGCTGGGCCCGGGCGGCGGAGTCCACGCTGGCTGCAGCGACTCCGTCGTCGTCGTCGACCCAGTTCAGTGCGCGATAGTCGAACGTCTGCTCGATGGCGGGCTTTACCACCCGGAAGTAGGGCGAGATGTCGAAGTCTCTCGGCACGAACAGGCTGTAGTGACGCCGCGCGAGTCGCTCCGGCCGGCCGCCGGAACGGATGCGCAGCGGCAGGATCGGGTAGCGCAAAGACTGGAAGGTCTGCGCGATCAGCGTCGAGCAGATGGCGCGGGTGGGCTCGCCGCTGCCCAGCGTGAGCATGCGCCGCCGCCAGCGCGTAGGCACTGGCGGCGTCGGCAAGAGATAGCGCATCAGATCGATGACATTCTTCAGGTCGTACCTGCGGCCCAGGCTGGCGACGGCGTAATCCACCACGCGGGCGATATCGCGGTCGGACAGACCCACTGGCCGGCAGATGCGGGTGTGCATGCCGGCGTAGAAACCGACCGGCACCGCGCGCACGCCTTCGACGAGGTCGGCCTCGATCAGCACGCGGGGCTCCGGCCCGTCGCCGGCCACGCTGTCGACGACGCCGACGCACAGCGCCGCATGCGACCAGGTGGATTGCGTCAGGTACTTGATCGCGGTGGCGATGCGGGTATTGCCCTCCACCAGCAGCACGTCGCCGGGGCGCAGCGTGCTGCGCAGCATATCGGATTCGGTGGTGGCGACCGGCACGTAATCCGGGTCTTCCCTGGTGAGGAATCGGGCAAGTGCTTTGCCCACCGCCGAGCACATGAAATTGAACGCGAACATGGCACGCTTTCTTGCCGGACACGCCTTGGCCGCGTACATCCTCTGGCATTGCCAGCACCTGTCCGGCGCCGCGGCGAAAATACCTCTTCGATGCTTCGGTATACGCGCGTACGCCGCGCCTGGATGCCGGAGATGCAGCGCGGCCCGTCGCATGTCCATTGACGGACCGCGCGCGTGGTTCAGCCCCGTCCTCCATTGAACACCGTGTTGTTGCCCAACCCGGCCACCGGTCCGCGCGAGGTCGCGTCGGAGGCGGCAATTGCGGTGGCGAGATGGCCGCGACCGCCCAGGGCGACGTCGACATTCGTGCGCACCAGGATCTGCGAGCCGCCGGGCTGGCTGCTTGCGCGACCATTGATCTCGGCGACGTTGAGGCCTTGCGCGCTGATGAATGCCGGGGCCGAAAGGATCGCTGCCATCGTGGCATGGCCAATCAGTTTGCAAAGTTTCATCTGGACACTCCTTTCCCGAAAGCTATGAAGAAGGTGGAAGCCTTATCCGGCCGACAGAACTGCGCGTAGGTTGCCGGGACATGCCCGCGAATGCTTCCATCGCAGTAGACAGGCGGGCGTCGCCGATCCTTACAGCCGGTCGGCTGTGGGTGGCGGGCGGGGGTTGTGCCTCGCGCGCGGTCGAACCGCGCGCGCCGGGTGCAAGCGACGGGGCCGTGCCGCTAGCGCACGTCTTCGGGGGTGAAGAGCGGCGTCTGTCGCTCGCGTCGCGTCTGCTCGCTGTCGGATTCGAACAGGCCCTGCAGCTCGCGCGCCGCCTCTTTCGAGCTCTGGATGAGCTGGGTCTCGTCGTGATAGACGGCGTGCTGCCGGGCCAGCGCGCGCTCGTCATGCGCGCGAAAAGTGCTCACAGTGTTTTTTGCCTGCCAGGCCGGCATGCCGGTGGCGACCAGCACCTGCTCCGCCATCTCCAGCGACGAGGCGAAGGTCTCACGCAGGATGTGCTCGATGCCGAGGTCCATCAGACGGTGGGCGTGAAAGCGGTTTCGCGCGCGGGCGAAAATTTTCAGCCGGGGCAAGTGGGTGCGCACCGTTTCCGCGGTGCGCAGCGAGCCTTCGATGTCGTCGATCGCAATCACGAAGATCTCGGCCTTGTCGGCCCGAGCCGCGCGCAGCAGATCCAGCCGCGAGGCGTCGCCGTAATAGGCCCGGTTGCCGAAGCGGCGTACCGACTCGATCTGCTCGCTGCTGATGTCGAGCGCGGTGAACGGGATGCCGCGCGCCACCAGGATGCGAGCAACGATCTGGCCGACGCGCCCGAAGCCGGCGACGATCACCTTGGCCTCCGGGGCGTCGATCTCGTCGTAAGGCCGCTCGTCCGCCGCGGCGCTGCGGCGACCGAGCAGGTCGCCCGCCAGCAGCAGAAGCGGCGTGGCCGCCATCGACAACGTCACCGCGATCACCAGCAGGTCGGCGAGCGGCTGCCCCATTACGCCGCTGCCCACCGCCAGGGCGAACAGCACGAAGGCGAATTCGCCGCCCTGCGACAGCGCCACCGCGAGATTGCGCGCAGTCGCGACGCCATAGCCGCTGCCGAGCCCGATGGCGAACAGCACCGCCGCCTTGAGCAGCATCAGTCCGGCGGCGATGCCGAGGATCTGAATCGGTTTCGCGACGAGAATGCCGAGATCGACCGACATGCCGACCGAAATGAAGAACAGGCCGAGCAGCAGACCCTTGAACGGCTCGATGTTGGCTTCCAGCTCGTGCCGGAACTCCGAGTCGGCGAGCAGCACGCCGGCAAGAAAGGCCCCGAGCGACATCGACAGCCCGACCGACGACATGAGCAGCGAGGTCCCGATGACGACGAGCAGTGCGGCGGCGGTAAAGATTTCCTGGATGCCGCTCGCGGCGACCGCCTGGAACACCGGCCGCAGCAGGTAGCGCCCGCCGACCACGACCGCCGCGATCATCAGCACCGCCTGTGCGGCGGCGAACCAGGCCCCGGATCCTTCCGGAATGCCCTCCCCGCGGCCAAGCAGCGGAATCAGTGCGAGCAGGGGTATCACCGCCAGGTCCTGGAACAGCAGGATCGAGAACGACAGGCGCCCGTGGCGGGTGGTCAGCTCTCCGCGCTCGGCCAGCACCTGCAGCACGAAAGCAGTGGAAGACATGGAGAGCGCCAGACCGATCACCAGCGCGACGCGCCAATCGAGGCCGAGAAGCAGCGCAACTGCGCCGAGCGCGGCCGCCGACGCCAGCACCTGCGCCGCGCCCAGGCCGAACACCGACTTGCGCAGCACCCACAGGCGCGAAGGCTGCAATTCCAGGCCGATCACGAACAGCAGCAGGACGATGCCGAGTTCGGCAAAGTGCAGCACGCTCTCGACGTCGGCGATGAACCCCAGGCCGAATGGCCCGATGGCGATGCCGGCGACCAGGTAGCCGAGCACGGCGCCAAGCTTGAGCCGGCGCGAGATCAGAACCGCGACAACCGCCGCGGCCAGAAAGATCGCGGCCTCGGAGAGCAATGGCATGGCGGAAACTATGAATGCAACCGCAGGATTCTAGTCTTCCGGGGACGAAAAAAGGCCCCCGCGCTCGCGCAACGGGGGCATTCGGCTGCGAGGATGCCGCGGACTCAGCGCGCCGCGATCACGCGGATCTCGACCTTGTACTCCGGCCGGGCAAGCCTCGATTCGACGCAGGCGCGGGCAGGGCTGTTGCCCTTGGGCACCCACATGTCCCACACGGCGTTCATGTCGTCGTAATGCTTGATGTCCGACAGCCAGATGGTGGCAGACAAAATGCGGGTCTTGTCGCTGCCGGCTTCCTTCAGGTAGCCGTCGATCTTGTCGAGGATCTGGCCGGTCTGGCCGCCGACATCGGCGTTCGGGTCGTCGGCGACGATGCCGGCGGTATAGACGGTGTCGCCGTGAATGACGACCTGGGTCAGCCGGGGGCCGACGTGCAGACGCTTGACGCTCATCGATGGGTCTCCCTTGAGTGCGTTACAGATTCAGCAGCCCGTAGCGCCGAGCCTCGCTCACCAGCACGAAGCCGGTGATGACGATGGCGCCAACCCATAGCAGGTAAGTGCCGACGGGGGTGGCCTTCATGCTCTTCGGCAGGAAGCGGTGCACGAGATACACGGTCCCAAGCGAGATGATCGGCAGCGTCCACGCCTGGGCGTAGCCGCCCCACTTGACCATGCCGACCGGGTCCTCGCCGAAAATAAAGTACATGATCACCGGAATTACCGTGAGCACGACGATGAAAATGTCGCGCCAGCGATTGCGGGCGTGGACGTCGTCGCGCGCGAATGCGCCCTGCAGCCGCATGAAGTCGGCGAACATTCTCGAGTGGCCCGCGGTAGCGGCGAAGATGGTGCCGTACAGCACGGCGATGGCGCCGATGTAGAACAGCCACTTTGCCCAGTCGCCGAGCGTCTGGGTGTAGATGTTCGACAGTGACAGGATCATCTGCGTGCCCTTGGGTACCTCGCCCATCGAGTGCAGGATGCCGGCGCCGAGCAGGAAGAAGGCGACGGTGGCAACGGTGTAGATGATCATCGAGCAGATCACATCGACGTTCATCACCCGCACCCAGCCGCGGGCACGCCGGCGCCAGGCCTCTGTTTCCTCGTGCGGCCCGGTGTCGCGCGCATAGCCTTTTTCCACGCACCAGTAGGTGTACATGTACAGCTCGGTGGCGCCGACGCCGGTGATGCCGAACACCGCCAGCGCAGTGGCGATGCCGGCTTCCGGCAGACTGAAAGTAAAGCCGGCCGCAATGTCGCTCCAGGAGAAGTATTCCGGCATGCGGGTGAGCACCACCGCCGCGAGCAGGGTAATCAGCGTGAACAGCCCGACCTTCACCATCGCCAGGCGCTCGATGCGGTGATAGGCGCCGCCGAGCAGCAGGATCAGGGTGAGCACGAAAAAGGCGAGCACCCACCAGATTACCGCCACTCCGGTGAAAATCTTCATCACCTGGGATACGCCGATGAACATGGCCGAGATCTGGAACAGCGTGATCAGCACCATCAGCGCCCACGCCCATATCACCCAGTTGACCTTGCCCATCCTGCCGGGGATGCGGTTGAACGCCTCCAGCCCGGTCTCGCCCATGGCGATCGTGTAGCGTCCCAGGAAGGATTGCACCAGCGCCTTTATCAGGCAGGAAAATATGATCAGCCACATGACCACATAGCCGACCTCTGCGCCGAGCGTGGTCGTCGCGATCAGTTCGCCCGAACCGACGATGGATGCCGACAGCACGATGCCCGGGCCGATCTTCTTGAGAATGTCGCCCATCCGGGTGGGCGGCTCGAGCACGTCCTTGGGGTCGAGGGCGTAGGGGTCCAGGTGTCCGCGCTCAACTTCCCTGACGATAGCCTCCTGGGCCATGGTCTCCTCCTCTGATCTGTATTTGGAATTCTTGATCCGGGCGCCACCCCCATGCCGGGGGAATGTCGTCTCCGCGACAGCGCAGCGCCACGGTAGCACAACGCCATGGGGTGGACGAGTTTCCGAAAAACACGCTGTCGCCGGCTATGGGCCGCAATACCCTGGGCGAACCGCCAGGTCACCAAGGCACCAGGAAAAGCGAAAGGCACGAAGAAATCAGGGCGCTTATCCGTCGCCATGCCTAGTGTTGAAGCGCTTCGGATTCGCCAGTCGAGTGAACCCCTTGGAGCCTTGGCGGCTCTGCGGTTTTCCTGAATCAGGAATCTGCTCTCTGGCCTTTCCTCTGCGCCCTTCGCGTTGAGCGCTTTGATTCCGCCGCACCTTAACCCGGGCTACCCACCCGCACCGCCTCCCGGTGTCGTCTCATTTCTTCGCTTTTCTTGGTGCTTTGGTGCCTTGGTGGTTTGCCGGCTTTTCGCCATCAAGCCTTTCCTCCGCGTCCTCCGCGCCCGCCGAAGTGAGCGGTAATCCTGATCGGATATCGGCTCAGTCCGCGGTGCCTGGCCGCCCGGTTTTCATCGTCACCATCTCTTCCGCGACGGTCGGGTGGATGGCCACGGTGTCGTCGAAGTCCTGCTTGGTGGCGCCCATGCGCACCGCGACCGCGAAACCCTGGAGCATCTCGTCCGCGCCCAGGCCGATGACATGGCAACCGACGATGCGCTCTTCATGCCCGACCGTCACCAGCTTCATCGTGCACTTCGGCTTGCGGTGGGCAAAGGCGTAATGCATCGGCGTGAACTGCGTCTCGTAGACCCGCACCGCGCCGGCACCGTGCCGGGCTACCGCTTCGGCTTCGCTCATGCCCACGGTGCCGATCGGCGGGTGGCTGAAGATCACGGTCGGAATGTTCTCGTAGGGCAGGTGGCGGCCAGTCTTGCCGCCGAACAGCCGGTCGGCCAGCCGGCGCCCAGCGGCAATGGCCACCGGCGTCAGCTCGAATCGACCGCCGATGTCGCCGATGGCATAGATGCCGGGCACGTTGGTCTGCTGCAGCGCGTCGGTCGGCACCGTGCCGTCAGCGCGCAGGTCCACGCCGGTGCGGTCGATGGCAATGCGGTCGGTGTTCGGCTGGCGCCCAACCGCCCACAGCAGGGTGTCGAAACCGTCCAGCCGCTCGCCGCTATCCAGCTCTACGCCGATGCCGTCGGCCTCGCGGTAGACCCTGGCCGGGCGTTTATTGCGCAGAATGCGCACGCCGTCGGCTTCCATCTGTGCCGTCAGCTGGTCGCGCAGCATCGCGTCGAAGCTGCGCAGGAAACGATCGCGTCGCAGCAGCTGAGTCACCTCGCTGCCGAGTGCTCGCAGCAGCCCGCCCAGCTCCACCGACACATAGCCGGCGCCGACCACCAGGATGCGGTCGGGCCGCCGCTCCAGCTCGAAGAAACCGTCCGAGGTGATGCCGAGTTCGGCGCCCGGAACCGGCGGCACGATCGGCCGGCCGCCGACCGCGATCACGATGTGCTCTGCGCCGAAGCGCTCGCCGCCGGCTTCCAGCTCGTTCGGTGCGGCGAAGCGGGCGAAAGCGCGAACCATGTCGACCTTGTTGCCGGCGAGTCCGCGCTCGTAGCCCGCGTTCAACCGCCGGATGTAGTCGTCGCGCGAGCGCTTGAGCTGCGCCCAGTCGAGCCCCGGCGCGACCGGCTGGAAGCCGTAGCCGGCGGACTCCTCGATGGCATGATTGAGGCTGGCCGCGGTCCACATGATCTTCTTCGGCACGCAGCCGACATTCACGCAGGTGCCGCCCATGCGGCCGGCCTCGAACAGCGCCACCTTCGCGCCGTAGGCGGCGGCACGGTTGGCGGTGGCCACGCCGCCGCTGCCGCCGCCGATCACCAGCAGGTCATACCGCTTCATTGCGCTTGACGGTCCGATCGACTAAAAGGGCGCAAGTATAACGAAGCGGCTCTCGCGACCCGCAGCATGCATGAAAAAGGCATTGATAGCCGGCGCTACCGGCGTGGTGGGCCGGCACCTGCTGAAGCACCTGGCCGACAGCGGCGACTGGAACGTGGTGGCGCTGTCGCGCCGCCGTCCCGACGTGCGCGGCCGCTTCGAGCACATCGGCGCCGACCTGGGCGACCCTGCGGCGCTGCGGGAGACGCTCGCGCCGCTGGCGGACGTGACGCATGTGTTCTTCGCCGCCTACGTCGAGCGGCCGGACGCGCAGGAGCATGTGCGGGCCAACGTCGCCCTGCTGCGCAATCTGCTCGACGCGATCGAGCCGGCGGCCCGAGCGCTCGCGCATGTGCACCTGGTGGAAGGCACGAAGTGGTACGGCAGCCATCTCGGACCGTTCAGGACGCCCGCGAAAGAGGGCGACCCGCGCACCGTGCCGCTGCTGTTCTACTACGATCAGCAGGACCTGCTGGAAGCGCGCAGCCGCGCCGGCGGCTGGACCTGGTCGGCGGTGCGCCCGCACACCGTGTGCGGCTACGCGCTCGGCAACCCGATGAACCTGACCATGGTGATTGCCGTGTACGCGGCGATCTGCCGCGAGCTGGGACTGGACTTCTCGCACCCCGGGGCGCCGGAAAACTGGCATGCGCTCTACCAGGTGACGGATGCCGGGCTGCTGGCGCGGGCGATCGAGTGGATGGCGCTCGCCCCGCAATGCGCGAACCAGGCGTTCAATGTCACCAACGGCGACCTGTTCCGCTGGGAGCATCTGTGGCCGCGGCTGGCGGCGTTCTTCGGGCTGGTGGCAGGTCCGCAGCGCAGCCTTTCGCTGCAGGCGCTGATGGCGGACAAGGCGCCGGTGTGGGAGCGCATCGTCGCCCGCCACCGGCTGGTGCCCAACCGCTTCGAGGACATCGCCGCCTGGCCCTTTGGCGACTATGTGTTCTCGTCGCGCTGGGACGTGATCTCGGACTGCGGCAAGGCGCGCCGCACCGGCTTCTGCGAGCAGATCGACAGCGAAGCGATGTTTCTGCGCCTGTTCGCCGGATTGCAGCGCGACCGCATCGTGCCCTGAGCCGCTTGACGCCTCGCGCCCGACCGGGCATATAGTTGGTCGGGCAACTAACTATACCGGCCACGCCGGGATCCGCCATGCCGAGAACCTCCGACAAGCGCGAGCGGCTGATAAAGGCCAGCCGCGAGCTGATCCACCGCCAGGGTTTCGAGCGCACCACGCTCGCCGACATCTCGCGCGTCTCCGGCGTGCCGCTTGGAAACGTCTACTACTATTTTCACAGCAAGGAAGAGATCCTCAAGGCGGTAACCGAAGAGCTGTGCGACGACTTTCGGGCGCGGACCGCGCGCTTCGAGCGCGAGCCCGACCACAAGTCGCGGCTGCTCGCGTTTCTCGACTCGGTGATCGAAGGGCGGGAGGTATTCATGGCACGCGGCTGCCCGGTGGGAAGCCTGAGCCAGGAACTCGGGCGCGTCGAAGGCCCGCTGCGCGACCGGGTGAACCAGGCGCTTATCCTGCGCGCGCAATGGGTTTCGCAGCAGTTCCGCGGCATGGGGCGCAGCGACGCGCAGGAACTCGGCGTCTGGCTGATCGGCGCGGTGCAGGGCGTGATCCTGATGGCGCACGCGCTCAAGGATGCCGGTGTGATCCAGCGCCAGGTCAGTCAGCTGAAAGCCTGGATCGACGCGTTCTGATCCCGTTCAGACGGCGGTTTCAACCGGGCGCTGCGGGGCCTGGGGGCGGCCGGCGCGGTGGTGCGGTGGCAACCGATATTCGGCAGGGGAGACATGATGAAGAAGGTGCTGGTGTTCGATGTGAACGAGACGCTGCTCGACCTGCGCGCCCTGGCGCCGCATTTTGCGCGGCTGTTCGGCAGCGGCGAAGTGCTGCATCTTTGGTTCGGCCAGGTGATTCAGTCGGCGTTGCTCACCGTGGTGACAGGGCAGTACGCGGATTTCGGCAAGGTCGGTCGGGCAGCGCTCGACATGATTGCCGCGCGGCACGGGTTGAAGATCAGCGATGACGCCAGGAACGCAATCGTCGGCGACATGCGCAGGCTGCCCCCGCACCCGGATGTGAAGCCGGCGTTCGACAAGCTCAAGGCCGCCGGTTACCGGCTGGCGACGCTGACGAATTCGCCGGCGGCGGTGGCACAGGCCCAGCTCGACTTTGCCGGCCTGACGCCTTACCTGGAAAAGATCATGTCAGTGGACTCGGTGCAGAGCCTGAAGCCGGCAGCCAAGGTTTACCAGTTCGCCGCGCAGACGCTGGGCATCGCGCCGGCCGACATCCGGCTGATCGCGGCGCATTCGTGGGACGTGGCCGGTGCGATGAGCGCGGGCTGCGCCGCCGCTTTCGTCGCCCGCCCCGGCATGGTGCTCGATCCGCTGTTTTCCGCGCCGGACATCGTGGAAAAAGATCTGCTCGCCGTTGCCGGGCGTATCATCGCCGCCGACGCATGACCCATCCGCGTCGCGCCGGACGGCGCGGCATTTCGACCGCAAGGACCCGCATGATCGATCTCTATTACTGGCCGACACCCAACGGACACAAGATCGCGATTTTTCTCGAGGAAACCGGCACCTCTTACCGGATCGTGCCGGTGAATATCGGCCGGGGCGAGCAGTTCGAGCCGGAGTTTCTGAAGATCTCGCCCAACAATCGCATGCCGGCGATCATCGACCACCAGCCGGCCGACGGCGGGAAACCTCTGTCGGTATTCGAATCCGGCGCCATCCTGCTTTACCTTGCCGAGAAGATCGGCCGCTTCGTTCCCGGCGATCTGCGTGGGCGCGTCGAGGTGCTGCAGTGGCTGTTCTGGCAGATGGGCGGGCTTGGTCCGATGGCCGGGCAGAACCATCATTTCACCCAGTACGCGCCCGAGAAACTGCAGTACGCGATCGACCGCTATGTCAACGAGACCGCGCGGCTGTACGCGGTGCTCGACCGACGCCTGGCCGACCGCGCTTTCGTTGCCGGCGATTATTCCATCGCCGACATGGCCGCCTACCCGTGGATCGTGCCGCATAAACGCCAGCAGCAGAACCTCGACGACTTCCCGAACCTCAGGCGCTGGTTCGAATCGATCCGCAGCCGCCCGGCGGTGGAGCGCGCCTACGAAAAAGGCAAAGCGGTGAGCAGCCAGCCGGTGGTCGACGACGAGTCGCGCCGGTTTCTGTTCGGGCAGGGCGCGCAGACCGTGCGGCGCTGAGCGTGCACGGCGGAAAGTATTCGGGAATGAAGCTCTACGATCTGGCCGGCGCGGACGAATCCCTGCGCTTTTCGCCGTTTTGCTGGCGCGCCCGCATGGCGCTCGCGCACAAGCAGATCACGGCCGAGATGGTTGCCTGGCGCTTTACCGAGAAGCTGGCACTGCCGCAGCCGAATGCCGGCCAGGTGCCGGTGCTGGTGGACGGCGACCGGGTGGTCGCCGATTCCTGGAACATCGCGCGTTATCTCGACGAACGCTATCCGCAGCACCCGCTGTTCGACTGCGCCCAGGCGCAGGCGCATGCGTTGCTCATCAAGCACTGGGTGGAAAAGACCCTGCATCCGCTGTTCGCGCGGCTGCTGGTGCCCGAGATCTCTCCGTTGCTGGCGGAACGCGACAAGGCTTATTTCCGCGAATCGCGCGAGAAGCGCTTCGGCATGCCGCTGGAGCGGCTTGCGGACGAACGCGAGCCGACGCTTGCGCGGCTGCGCGCGGCGCTCGAGCCGCTGCGGGCGATGCTGGCCGACCAGCCGTTCGTGTCGGGGCAGGCCGCCGGCTTCGCCGACTATCTGGTGTTCGCGCCGTTTCAATGGGCGCGCTGTACGACCGGCTTAGAACTGCTCGCGCCGGATGATCCGGTGCACGCTTACCGCGAACGCCTGCTCGATCTGCACTCGGGATACGCGCGCCGCGCACGCTGCGCCGGCGGCTGAAGGCGCACCGCCGGCGCGCGTGCGCCGGCAGTGCGGTGCGGCTGCGTCGATCAACCGCCCCAGTTGCGCACCAGGTCGTCGTAAGTCGACTTCGCGTTGCGCGAGTTGGCGACCGGACGATCTCCCACGCTGTCGGGCCCATCCCAGTCGCGCATCAGGTCGGCGTAGGCCTCGTTCACGTGGCGAAAACGCACCACCCCGGTGGCGCCGCTGCTGCGGTGATTCCAGTCGCGCATCAAATCGGCCTGGCAGTCGTCGGCCGAACGCGTCTTGACGATGCGCGGTTGCAGATCGTCGCCGGCGGCGCCGCGGTCCGCGGCCTGGGCGACGCCCAGTTGCAGTGCGGCCAGGGTGCCCACCAGGGCGGTCAACAGCGTGCTGATCCGGATGCTCTTCATCATGATCTCCTCAGGTTGTCGGACAGTTGCGCCGGCGTCCGCTGCGTTCACTCGGGCGTTGGCGACGGTGCCAGAATAGGTTTGCGTGCCAGCGCGGTATTGCACGCCGTTGCCGGACTTTTGGATGAAATTGCGCGGCCGCGTCCGGATCGGTGGCGCGCTAATTGCTGAAAGCCGCGCGCATTTTCCCGACGAACGGCGGATCGATGTTGCGCATCATGGTGGTGGACGAGGACGACGAGCGGCGCGCGGTGCTGCGCGGTTCGCTCGAGGCGGCCGGCCACCGGGTGGTGGACGAGGTGGCGTCCACGCTGCATCTGGCGCGGCGCGTCGCGCGCGTGCAGCCCGACCTGATCATCATCGATACCCATTCGCCCGACCGGGACACGCTCGAGGACGTGTGCGTGGTCACCCAGGATGCGCCACGTCCGATCGTGATGTTCTGCGCCGACGGCGATGCCCGGCGCATCCGCGAGGCGGTCAACTCCGGCGTAAGCGCTTATATTGTCGGCGGCTTGCCGAGCGAACGGGTGCAGCCGGTACTCGACCTCGCGATCGCGCAGTTCGAGACCCTGCAGTCACTGCGACAGGAGCTCGAGAGCGCGCAGTCGCAGCTTGCCTCGCGCAAGCGCATCGAGCAGGCGAAGGCGATTCTCATGGAGCGCAAGCAGCTGAGCGAGCCGCAGGCCTACCGGTTGCTGCGCAAGATGGCGATGGACGAAAACCTCAAGCTCACCGAAGTCGCCGAGCAGGTGATCCGCGCGGCGCGACTGCTCTAGGCGGCGCGCGACCCCGAACCGAACTGGTGCGGGCCGATGTGGCAATGCACAATCCGGGGGCATGTCCCGGGACCCGAGGCGACGCCGTACACCTGAGACGATTCTAGAAAAACTAGTTAAATCATAGAGCAATAATTTCTCGATCGCTTGGCACAGGCATTGCAAAAGAGTCGCCGTCGCTCGATGCAGTGCCCAACGGAGGGCCGGGCGACACGCGCAGTAAAACTGCCGGCCTGACGACGGGCCGGTACACGGATAACGACGTCCATGGGTGCGATCCAGCGATCGCCCCCTGGGCGTTTTTTTTGGCCTGGAGAAACACGCATGACCGATGGCAGCGCGAAGCGAGGAACCCGAGGCGGTGGTGATGCCGGCCGGCGGGACTTCATCGTGCACTCTGGTGCGATCACCGCGTCGGCGCTGATGGCAATGGCTTCGGGCGGCAGCCGCGCGCAGCCGGCGGACGAACGCGCCGATGCAAGTCAGCCCGGGGAGCTGCGCGTGGGTTTTCTGCCGCTCACCGACTGCGCGTCGATCGCGGTGGCAGCGGAGCAGGGTTTCGACCGCAGGCACGGCATCCGCATCGTGCCGGTGCGCAAGACCTCGTGGGCGGCGATGCGCGACGGCCTGCTCGCCGGCGAACTGCACGCGGCGCATGCGCTCTACGGCATGGTGTACGGCGTGCACACCGGCATCGGTGGCCTGCAGCGTGACATGGCGGTGCTGATGACCCTGAACCGCAACGGCCAGGGCATCGTGCTGTCGCGCCGCCTGCGCGAGGAGGGCGTGGTCGACGGCGACAGCCTGCGCGCCCTGATCCGCCGCAACGAGCGCGACTACGCTTTCGCGCAGACGTTTCCGACCGGCACCCATGCAATGTGGCTGTATTACTGGCTGGCTGCGCACGGCATTCATCCGCTGCGCGACGTCAGCGTGATCACCGTACGCCCGCCGCAAATGGCGTCGTACCTTCGCGGTGGCGGCATCGAAGGCTGCTGCGTCGGCGAGCCCTGGAGCGCGCTGGCGATCCGCGAGGGCGCGGGATTCCTCGCGGCGAGCTCCCAGGACGTCTGGCCCGACCATCCTGAAAAGGTGCTGGCCACCACCGGCGACTTCGCCGACCGGCACCCTGACGCGGCACGCGCGCTGATCATGGCGGTGCTGGAGGCTTCGCGCCACATCGATACGACGGCGAACCGGCCGGCGGTGGCGCAGCTGCTCGCCGGCGAGCGCTACATTGGGCTTGGCATCGAGGCCATCGAGCCGCATTTTCTCGGCCGCTACGACAACGGCCTTGGCCGGCGCTGGAGCGAGCCGAACGCGGTGAAATTCTTCGACGACGGCGCGGTGAATTTTCCCTACCTGTCGGATGGCATGTGGTTTCTCACCCAGCTGCACCGCTGGGGTTTGCTGCGCCAGGCGCCGGACTACGAGGCGGTGGCGCGCAGCGTCAACCGCATCGACCTGTATCGCGAGGCGGCGCAGGCACTGGGCGTCGGGCTGCCCGGGCAGCCGATCCGCAGTTCGATGCTGATGGACGGCGTGGTCTGGAACGGCACCGCACCGGCGCGCTACGCCGGCAGCTTCGCCATCGCGGCAGCATGAACGAGACGCGCGCCACCTGCCCGTACTGCGGCGTCGGCTGCGGCGTGCTGATCGAGCACGACGGCGCGCGCGTGACTGGCGTGCGCGGCGATCCCGTGCACCCGGCCAACTTCGGGCGGCTGTGCACCAAGGGTTCGAACCTGCACCTCACCATGGGCGAGACCGCGCGCGCCCTGTTCCCGGAACTGCGCGGGGCGCGCAGCGAACCGCGCCGCCGGGTCAGCTGGGATGCCGCGCTAGGCATGGCCGCGCAGCGCTTCGCGGACCTGATCCGCCGCCACGGACCGGCCAGCGTCGCCTTCT
>CALJLA010000232.1 GCA_937983055.1 uncultured Pseudomonadota bacterium | reverse complement strand
CAGTTCCTGCGCGTCGAGCCCCATGCCCGCCATCAGCCGCTGCGCCGCCAGCCAGGGATTGCGGCGCGCCTCCGGGCCCGGCCCCGCGTTCACCGTGCCCGTGGTGCGCTCGAAGTTGGCGAGAAACCAGGCAGCGCCGGCCACAACCAGGGTGGCGGCCAGCGCCAGCGGCAGCAGCGGGCGGCTCATGTCCGATCGGCGCCGGCGAAACGCGCCGGCCAGTCGCGCACCAGACTGTCGAGCACCTCGCCGGGCGGCAGGCGTCCGGCATAGGCGACGCCCTGCCAGGCGCGCACCAGGCCAGCGAAGTAGTGCGCGCCCTCGCGCGGCAGCGCCCGCGCCGCGGCGCGCACGCTGTCGCCCTCGGTGGCGCCGGCCGGCAGCGCCACGCGGTGCCGGTGTACCAGCGCCGACAGCGCCGCGCGGTACAGCAGCGACAGCGCCTCGCGCACGCGGTTCTCCGCGAGCAGCGCCGCTGCCGCGGCGGCGACATCGGCCGGCAGCGATTCCGGCGCGACGTTCAGGCCGAACAGCGTGTCCGGCGGGCGGTAGCGCGGCGGCTGTGCCGGCAGCCGCTGCGGCAGGTTGCGCAGCAGGTAGTAGGCGAACGCGGCGGCGAGGATGCCGGCGGCCACCCACAGCAGCGACTCGGAGATTTGCCCGAACAGCAGCGACAGGTTGCGCCAGAAACGGAAGTCGCGGCCCGCGGGTTCGCGTGCGCGCCGCTCGCCGCCGATGTAGCGCCAGCGGTTGACTTCGCGCTTGTGTCCGAACTCCGGGTCGGCCAGCACCCGGCGGATTTCCTCCGACGCCAGCGGCACGCCGGCATCCTGCGCCAGCGCTTCGCGCGGCGCGGCGAAGCCGAGCACGGCGCACAGCGCAATGGCGGCGAATACTGCGGCGGCCGCGCCGCCCAGTCTTTGCTGCAGGCGACGCAGCCGCAGCTCGATGTCCCAGCCCTCGAGCAGGGTGCGGCGGTTCAGGTAAAGGGAAAAGCCGGCGGCGACATACAGCGGTTCGACGATCGACACCGCGGCGGCATAGCACAGCGCTTCGGCGATCGACCAGTTGAAAAGCTCCGCCCAAGGATTGAGGATCGGGCCGGCATCTTCATCCGCCGCCACCGGCAGGCCGCCGGTGGGCTGCAGCAAGTCGCCCAGCGCAAAGATCGACAGCAGGGCGACCGCCTCGAGGTGCAGGCACACGATGGTCAGCCCGACGGCGGTGCCGCGCATCTGCCGGCCGATCACCGCGCGCCGTTCCGCCGCGGCGCGCCAGCGCTGCTTTTCCAGCGAGGCGACCGGCAGCATCAGCGAGCGCGCCAGATCGAAGCGCTGCAGGGTAAGCGCCGAGATGAGCCCCGGGTGCAGCCACTGGCGCGCGTTCGCCAGGGTCTTGCGCACCCCGCAGGGCTCGCCGAACACGACGCGGCTGGCGGCGAACAGCACCGCGCGGTCGAACAGCGGCTTCAGCCACCACAGCAGCAGCACCGCGTGAACGGGTTTCGGCAGCGCGGCCACCAGCGCCAGCGCGACCGGCAGGTACACCGCCAGCCACACGCCCCACAGCGGCCACCACCACTGGCGCGCCATCTGGAAGCCGAGGTCGACCGCCTCCCAGCCGATGCGCGGGCGCAGCGCGATGCTGACCCGGTCAAAGTCCACGGCCGCGACCCGCCAGGGCAAAGTAAAGCAGCGTCGCCAGCCACATCACTCCACCCACGAGATACTTGAGACGGGGCTCCAGCGCCATCGGCGACCAGAAGCCCTCGATGAAGGCCGCCACCAGGAACATCAGCGCTGCGCCGTACATGATCCGCACCGCGGGGCCGGCCGCCAGCACCAGGGCGGCCTTGCGCGAGCGCCCGCCGGGCGCGATCAGCGCCGCGCCGAGCTTCAGGCCGGCCGCGCCGGACAGCACGATCGCGGTCAGCTCCATCGCGCTGTGCCCGGAGACGAAGGACCAGAACGGCACGGCGAAGCCGCTGGCGGTGAGATAGCCGGCGACGGCGCCGATGATCACGCCGTTGAACAGCAGGTAGAACGCCGTGCCCAGTCCGAAGGCCAGCCCGGTGGCGAAGGTCTGGAAACCGATCTTGACGTTGTTCCAGATGTAGAAGGCGAACATCAGCAGGTCGTCGTCGGATTCGCGCAGGCCGAGGCGGGGGTTTCCCGGCGCGTACATTTCCTCGAACTGCGCCACCGTGCCCGGATCGAGGATGTAGTAAATGAAGTCCGGCTCGACGCGCAGTGCCACCATCAGCGCCGCGATCGGGCCGAAGAACATCAGCGCGCAGGCGGCGACCAGCTTCCACTCGGCGCGCACCAGGCGCGGAAACTCGGCGGCGACGAAACGCAGCCAGCGCGCGGAACGGCCACCCCGCGCGCCGTACAGCAGATGATGCCCGCGCAGCACCAGGGCGTTCAGCCGGCCGACCAGCTCCCCGCCGTAGCTGCGGTCGCGCGCCAGCGCCAGCAGCTGACACAGGCGGCGATAGGCGGCCGGCACCTCGCTGTCGGCGAGGCCGGGCTCGCCGGCCGGCGGCGCGCCCCGTTTCGCCTCGCGCGCGTCGAGCCAGCGTTCGAAACGGGCGATGTCCTCGGCATACCGGGCCTCGAATGCGGTCTGCTTCACCGGCGTCCCAGCAGATGGTTGGCGATGCCGGCAAGCCGGCTGACCGCGGCCGCGCCCCTGAGCGTGCCGGTGAGCGCCGGCACCAGCTCGGCCAGTTCGGCCGCGCGCTCAGGCGTGAGCCGTTCGGAGCGTTCGGCGAAATCGATGATGCTGCGCTGTTCCGGCGTCGACAGCGCAAGCGGCGGCGCCACCGGCGTGGCGGTGGGCACGCCGGCAAGCGATGGCGGCGCTTCGCGGTACACCACCAGCGTGTTGGCGGCGAGGTCGCCGAGCCGCTTGAAGTCGCGGTTCATCACCATCGACAAGAAGCCGAGGAAGTAGAACACCGGCAGGAAGTCGAGCGCCCGCAGCAGGTTGCGCGTGAGCGATGCCGCCCAGCGCACCGGGGTGCCGTCGTCGTTGAGCACGGTAAGCCCCATCGCTCGCTTGCCCGGCGTGGCGCCGCCGCGGCGCACCTCGAACCACACCGGATACAGCCACTCGAGCAGGAAACTGGCGAGCAGCATGATGGCCACGCCGAAGCGGTTCAGCCAGCTCACCGCGATGGCCAGCACGATCAGGATGCCGCCGCGAATCGCGGCGTCGACCGCCCAGGCGAGTGCGCGCGGCACCGGTCCGGCCAGCCGCAGCGAAAGCTCGATGCCTTCCGGCGTGCCGATGTCGCGTGCGGTGTCGAGCACGCGCTCAGGCCGCGTGGAAGACGTCGCGGTAGCTCGTGTAGATCGTTGCGAGCAGCACCGGCCCGAGAATGAGCCAGCCGAGCAGCAGGGGAAGCGTGGCCACGATCATCAGCAGCAGCATCACCGCGCCGTAGACGAGGAACGGCAGGATGTTCTTCAGGCAGGCGAAGAAGCTGGTGCGCAGCGCCTCCAGCACGCCGAGATCCCTCAGCACCACCAGCGGCGTGCTGAACCACAGCGCCATGTACACCGGGATGCTCAGGCCGAGCGAAACGAGAACCAACAGGGCGAGCGAAAAGCCAAACTGTTCCCGACCGTCGACGGCGACCGTTGGATCGGGCTCCATGCCCAGCAGGACGCCGGCCATAGACGCGCCGAAGATCGCGGCCGCGATCATGAAGATGAGGATGAAGGCGACCAACGAGAACAGGCCGATGCCGAGCAGCTTGCCGAGATGGCTGCCGAAGGCGGAGAAGAGCTGACTCACCCGCACTTGCCGATCCTCGTGCGCGTCGTCGCAGGCCAGCATGACGCCGCCGAACAGCACCGGGCCGATGAAATACATCGCCAGCGCACCGATCAGCGGCACGAAGCTCAGTACGATGGCGATGACCGCAAACAGGACGAAGATGCCGATCCAGGTCAGCGACTGCTGCCGCGTCAGCGCGCGCCCGCCGCTGATCCACGACCAGCCGCGACCCGCCGGCAGCGCCCGCCCATCCGGCAGAAAGTCGTCTTCCTGCGGCGCGCGGATGTCCGCGACGCGCGCCTTTGGTGCGGCATACGGGTCGGTTCCCATGGGCTGCTCTCCCTCAAGTGTGCCGCGCGCCGGTGAGCCGCCGCACCCTGCAGCGGTCTGCGTCGCGGGTCCTGCCGGGTGTGGCCAAATGCAAATGGTATGCCGGAACCGGCGCTGGCGGTGGTCTCAGCCGCCGCGGCGGCCGCGCGGCGCAGGCTTGCGGGCCGGGGGCGCCGCGATGCCGGCCTCCGCTGCCGGCGCAATCAGCAGCCCGTAGCTGGCGTCGATGCCGGCGCGCAGCCGCTCGGTCACCCGGTGGTCGCGAAAGCGCGCAGCCAGCGCCGGATCGCGCTCCAGATCGCGCGCGAGGCGCGCGCCGTCGGCCTGCGCGTAGTTGCGGATCAGGCTGCCGGCCTGCGCCGCGTCGCCATCGAGCGCGGTCTCGATCATGAACACCGGCGAGGCGAAGGGCCGCGACGGGTGATCGACGTTGTCCGCCGGCGTCACGCCAAGATGCAGGCCGCTGAACACCCAGAGTTCGTCGGCCAGCTGTTCGAGGATGCTCAGCACCAGGATGTCCGACTGCGCGGCTTCGTCGCCGGCCAGCCCGGCGCGGGTGCGAAACTCGTTGAGCCCGAGCACGTAGCACAGCCCGGCGCGGTGCACCAGCGTGCCGCGGATCTCGGATTGCTGCAGGCGGTCGGCGAGCGTGCCGACGCGACGTTCGTGGTAGTGCACCGTCGCGCCGTCGCGGGTGATCTCGATGTAGCTCACGTTGAGCGCGTCCGGCGCAAGGTACGAGCGGCGAAAGCACAGCAGCCGCTTGGGCAGCGCGCGCACGAACGATTCCGGCGGCAGGCGGATTCTCGACAGCGCGTCGATCGCCGAGAGCAGATCGTCCTGGCCGGCGGGCGGCTGGGCGAGCAGGCCGGCCTCCTCGAACAGCTGGGCAAGCCGCGTGAGCTTCTTGTAGCTCAGCGCCGGCGCGGTGTCGCTGCGCACCTTGTAGAGATCCTTCTCGTTGATGCGCAGCGGCAGCGCGCGCTTTGCCAGCGTGCGGAAGAACTCCGGGATGGAGCCGTGCCGCGCAAGCTGCGTCGCGATCACCTGCCGGCACAGGTCGCGCAGACGCTGCCGCTCGGGGTCGTAGGACTGTGCCATGTCGGGGGTGCCGGGCTCGAGGGGGTTAGCTGTTGTTCGCAATGCCTGGGGCGCAGTTTCTCAGTTCTTCGCGGAAACTGGGAAGCACTTCGAAAAATTCACGAGCTATCGTGCGGGCCGTACTGATTCGAAACCCGCGACAGTCCGGCAAGGCCGGCACTGCCGCCCGCACAGAGGAGACGATCGCAATGGACCAGCCCGCAAGCCGATTCGGACTCGAACGCGAGGCCCTGCTCGCGCGCCTGTTTCCCGCAGGCTTTCCGACCCTGTGGTGTCCGCTGATCACGCATTATGCCGGCGACGGCAGCATCGACCGGGCGCGTATGCGGGCGCACATTGCCCATCTGGCGCCGCAGGTCGGCGGCTTTCTGCTGCCCGGTTCCACCGGCGACGGCTGGGAGCTCGACGACGCCGAAACCAGCGCTTTGATCGAGATCGGTATCGGCGAAGTCGCCCGGGTGAAGCGCAAACTGCTGATCGGCGCGCTGCGCTTTCGCAGCGACGAGGTGATGGCCGCGATTTCGGACGCGCTGGCGGTCGTGCGGCGCGTTACCGGCGCCGCCAGCGATAAATCGGCGATGGACGGTTCGCCGGTGTGCGGGTTCACCGTGTGCGCGCCGAAGGGGCGCGAGCTCGGCCAGGCGCAGATTCGTGCCGCCCTGGAAGCGGTGCTGACGCTCGGGTTGCCGACATCGCTGTACCAGTTGCCGCAGATCACCGAGAACGAGATCGCGCCGCAGACGGTTGCCGGGCTGGCCGAGCGGTTCCCGAATTTCTATCTGTTCAAGGACACCAGCGGTGCCGACCGGGTGGCGGCGGCCGGCGTCGATTCGATCGTGATGCTGCGCGGCGCGGAAGGCGACTACGCGCAGCAGCTTTCGCTTGGCGGCGGGCGCTACGACGCTTTTCTGCTGAGCACCGCCAATGCCTTCGCGCAGCCGCTGGCGCAGATCCGGGCCGAACTGGAAGCGGGCGCGACCGATCGCGCGCGGGAACTGTCCGGACGGGTGAGCGCCGCGGTGGCGCAGGCCTTTGCCCTGGCGCAGCCGCTGCCTTACGGCAACGCCTTCGCCAACGCCAACAAGGCGCTGGATCATTTCTTCGCCTTCGGTCCGCGCGCGGCCGAGGTGCCCGGCCCGTGGCTGCGCAACGGCCAGCGGCTGCCGCAGGCGATGCTTGCGTCGGTGGGCGAAGCGCTGACCCGCCACCGGCTGATGCCGGAGACGGGTTACCTCGTCGCGGCTGCCGCTTAACGGCTGCGGCGTGCGCGCCGCGCGTTAGGCAGCGTTGCCGCTTCGACCTTGGACAGCGCCCGCGCCGCCGACTTGCGGGCCGGCTTGAGGCGGGCCGCCACCCGCTTGCCGGCCTGGGTGGCGCTGCGTTTCGCTTTCGGAAGCTGCTTGGTCAGACGCGTGGCGGCCGACTTCACCGCCTTGCGTATGCGGCGCTCGGCCGGCGCGAGCCGGCGGGCGGCGTCCTTCGCGGTTCGGGTGATGGCGCGCTTGGCCTTGCGCTGAAGCGGCTTGAGCTTCTTGCGCGTGGTGGCGAGCGCGGACTGAGCCGCCTTTTTCGCCGCCGGCACCCGCTTGCGCGCCGCCGCCGCAGCCTTCTTCGCCGTGCTGCGGGCTTTTTTCGCCACCGGCTTCAGCGCCTTCGAGATGCGCTGGCCGAGCGAGGCGCGGGTGGCCTTGCTTCGCGTCCTGGCCTTTGTCGCGCGTGACGCGGTTTTCTTCGCGCCCGAAGCCTTGCGTGCGGCGGTGCTTGTCTTTCTTGTTGCCATCCCGATCCTCCCGTTGTTCGGCCCGTCGCGCGCCGGCGGCCGCGGGGCCCTGTGCGGAAAGATACTGCATTGCCTGCGCGGGCGAAACCGGAAACCGCGCGGCATGAACCGTGTCTGCACCGGACTGCGTACACTGGCGCACCTTTGAGCACGACCGGACCGCATGTGGCGCCGGCGAAACGATCACCGACCCGATGCGAAAGTCCGCTTTGAAGCGTTGCGCGCGCCTTCGGCGCCTGCCGGCACTGGCCGGCGTCATCCTGTTGCTCGGCCAGACGCTTGCCGCGGCGGCAAACCCCGAATCACTTGCCGCGCCGGAAGACCCGCGCGCGCAGTTCGCCGCGCGCGGACTGGAATTGAGCGCGGCCTACACCGGCGAATTCGCCGCGGTGCTGTCCGGCGGCGCCCGCCGCGGCTCGACCTGGCTGGGGCTGGCGGAAGCCGCGCTGTCGGTGGATGGCGCGCGCCTGGGCGTCGGCGCCGGCAGCCGCGGCTATCTGCACCTCATCCGCCCGCACGGCGGTGATCCGGCCGAGGCGGTTGGCGATGCGCAGGGCGTGAGCAACATCGCGGCCTCGTCGCGCGGGCGCATCCTCGAAGCCTGGCTGCAGCAGAACCTGTTTGACGACCGGCTGTCGTTGCTGGCGGGCCGCTACGATCTGAACAGCGAGTTCTACCACCTGCAGGCGGCGATGCTGTTTCTGAATTCTTCGTTCGGCATCGGCCCGGATCTGTCTCCGGTCGGCGTGGCGGGTCCTTCCGTGTATCCGGACACCGCGATTGCCGCCCGTGCGGCATTGCGGCCGGTTGCCGGCGTGGTGCTGCGCGGTGCGGTGCTCAACGGCGTGCCGGTGGGCATCACGCGTGCGAATGGGCGCAGCGGCGTCCGCCGCAGCGGCGACGGCCTGCTTGCCATCGGTGAGGCAGCCCTGGTGTGGCCGGGCGGATCGTCGATGCATGGCGAGGCGCACGCGGCCGGCCGGCATCGTCCCGCGGGACGCGACGCGGCGGAGGCCGCGCGCGACGGCAAGCTGGCGTTGGGTGCCTGGCGGTTTCGCAGCACGTTCGAATCGCTGAGCCCCGGCGCGCCGGACGAAATCGGTGCGACCGGCGTCTACCTGCTGGGCGAGGACACGCTGTGGCGCGACGCCGGCAATTCCTCGCGGCGGTTGCGCGCCTTTGCGCAGCTCGGCTTCGGCGATGCGGACGTGGCGCGCTTCGCGCGCTACCTCGGCGCGGGCTTGGTGCTGGACGCGCCGTTGCCGTCGCGGCCCGACGACCAGCTGGGGCTCGCGTTCGCGCAGGCGCGTAACGGCGCGCCCTATCTCGACGCGGTACGGGCCGGCGGCGGCGGCGCCGACCGTGCCGAAACTTCGGTGGAGCTGACCTGGAGCGCGCAACTGCGCGGCGGCGTTACCCTGCAGCCCAGCCTGCAGTATGTGTCGAATCCAGGCACCGATCCCGCGCTGGACGATGCGCTCGCACTGCTGGTGCGCCTGCAGGCGGGATTCTGACGCCGCCGCGTGCCGCGACCGCCGGTCAGCCGGTGTCGCGGTCGTCGGCGGATGCGCCGAGTTCGTGTTCCGGCCGGGTGGATGCGGCTGCCTGTTCGTGCGCTGAAGCCGGCGCGGCTTCGGGTGAATCGTCTTCGAGGTCGCGCCTGTCGTGAAGATTTCTGGACGGAATCCGGGAGGCTTTCACCTTCAGAAACGTGGGCTTCGGGGCAGACATGAGTTCTCCGTTGAAAGAAACAGGTCGCACGGTGCCGCCGCCGGAACGGCAGCGACGGGCGCAGGCGACCCGAACTCCCCCTCGATTTGTAGCCGGAACCGCGCCCTCTGGTGCGCGGCGGCTGCTGCCCGTAACGGGCGAGTAGCGGTCGATATGACACTGGACGGGTCCCCTTCAGTTGCCGTTGGGTCCGTCGGTGCGAGGCGGCAAGAGTCGCCTCATCAGTCTGCACGCAGCGACTCGAATCTTCGGGGAGTCCGGCCGCCTACGATTTCACTATAGACGACCGCTGCGGCGTCACAAGTCGGACGTGTTGGGCGCGCCGTGTCGCGGTTTCAACTACAGTCGAAGCTCGCGCTCAGTACACCGACCGGCCACCAGAGATATCGAAGACCCCGCCGGTAGTGAACGAACACTCCCCGGAACACATCCACGCCACCATCGCGGCCACTTCGCCGGCGTTTACGAGCCGCTGTATCGGCGTCTGCTCGACCATCGACTTGACCAGCGACTCGGGAAAGGCTTTCACCATGTCGGTGCCGATGCCGGTCGGGGTGATGCAGTTGACCAGTACCCCGGTTTGCGCCAGGTCCTTGCCCAGCGCCTTGGTGAACCCGATCACCGCCGCCTTCGAGGTGGAGTACGGCGTGAAGTAAGGACTTCCGTTTTTTCCGGCGATCGACGCGATGTTGACGATGCGCCCGTAGCGCTGGCCGATCATGACCGGCACCACCGCACGGCACACCAGGTAGACGCCGTCCACGTTCACTGCCATCACCTGCCGCCATTCCTGCGGGCTGTACTCCCAGCTGCGGCGCACCGGCCCGGCGATGCCGGCGTTGTTGACCAGAATGTCGATGCGCCCCAGCGCGGTGCGCGTCGCCTTGACCCCGGCGTCGACCTCGCTTTCACTGGTGACGTCCACCGCCGCGGTGTGCACCGTGCCGCGTGCCCGCAGCCGCGCCGACTCGGTTTCCAGCGCCTGCGCGTCGCGATCCCACATCGACACCGCCGCGCCGGATTCGAGCAGCCGCTCGACGATGGCGAGCCCCAGCCCGCGCGCCGCGCCGGTCACCACCGCGGCGCGCCCCTTCAGATCGATTTCGTTCACGTACTTGTCTCCCCGGCGCCTGATACCCGCGCCAGTCTATCGCTTCACGCGGCGGACGGCGGTGCCCTGGCACTCCACGCGGCGGAGCGCCAAGGTCTTGAAGTGCATTGGGTACTCTCGCCACGTTGTTGCCATTGCGTCGACGCGAGGCGGTCTTGCTTGCGTTCTTGTTGCTTTCCGTTTTTTTCGGACGGCATAATGATTCGCGTTCGTTTGCCGACGAACAGCTCGGCGACCTTTGCGGGCGCGAGCCCGGATCCTGCCGGCGGACGCCATTGCGCGGCATTTGAGCGCGCCCGATTGATAGGCGGCTGTTCCGTTTTGCGGAGGAGCAAGGGTGCAGGGTCAGTCGCGGCAGGAATCGGGTGAGCAGCGGGATGCGTTCCGCGTCTCGGCGCCGTCGATCGAGTTGCCAAAGGGTGGCGGCGCGATCCGTGGTATCGGCGAGAAGTTTTCCGCCAATCCGGTCACCGGCACGGGCTCGCTGTCGGTACCGGTTGCGCGGTCGCCCGGGCGAGGCCGCTGCGGCCCGGAACTTTCGCTTTACTCCGATTCCGGCGCCGGCAATGGTCTTTTCGGCTATGGCTGGCAACTGGCCCTCCCGGCGATCACTCGCAAGACCGACAAGGGGCTGCCGGTCTACGACGACAGCGCGGAATCCGACGTGTTCCTGCTGTCCGGTGCGGAAGATCTGGTCAGGTCGCTGGTCGAGACGTCGAGCGGCTGGGTCCGCCAGCCGCCGCGCGAAGAAACGCTCGACACCGGACGCCATCAGGTGTTCGCCTACCGGCCGCGCACCGAAGGCCTGTTTGCCACAATCGAACGCTGGGCGCGCGTCGACGGCGGCGATACCTTCTGGCGCACGATTTCGCGCGACAACGTTACCACTTACTACGGGCGCCGGGACGACGCGCGGGTGCGCGATCCGGCGGAGCCTGCACGCATCTTCTCCTGGCTGATCAGCGAAACCCACGACGACCGCGGCAACGTGGTTCGCTATGAGTATCGGCGCGAGAACCGCGACGGCGTCGATGTCGGGCAGGCGCATGAGCGCAACCGCACGGCTGCCACGGTGGAAGCCGGCACCTACCTGAAGCGTATCAGTTACGGCAACACGCCGTCGCGGCTGTCTCCCGACTATGCCAACGGGGTCCAGTGGCACTTCGAGGCGGTGTTCGATTACGGCGAGGGCCACTACGACGAAGCACCGCCGGATGCGCGGGGCCGCGTATTTTCGACTGCCTCGCCGCAGGCGCCTGCCGGTGCGCGCTGGCCGGTGCGCGCCGACCCGTTTTCCAGTCACCGGGCCGGGTTCGAGGTGCGCAGCTACCGATTGTGCCGGCGCGTGCTGATGTTCCATCGATTTCCAGCGCTGGGCGCCGATCCGGTGCTGGTCAAGTCGACCGAGTTCAGCTACCGGGAGACGCCGGCCGCGACGTTTCTTGATTCGGTTAGGCATGCCGGTTTCGTGGCTTTCGCAGGGCGGGGACTCTACAAGCGCACGCTTCCGCCCTTGTCGTTCGACTATTCCCGGCCGCCCTCGGCTGACGAAGTCTTGCGACTGCCGGTCGAAACCGTCTCCGGCGACAGCGTTGAAAATCTGCCGGCGGGACTTGGTGCGAGCCACCAATGGGTCGACTTGCATGGCGACGGGGTTTCCGGCGTGCTGGGCGAGCGCGAAGGCGCCTGGTATTTCAAGCGCAACCTCGGCGAAGGCAGGTTCGGCCCTGTCGAGACCGTGCCCGGTTACCCGTCGGTCGCGGCGCGCGGCACGCACCGGCTGATGGATCTTGCCGGCGACGGCCAACTGGACGTGGTGGTGGCGGAGCCGGCATTCAGCGGCTTCATCGAGCGCACGTCGGATGAAGGCTGGGCCCAATTCCGGCCCTTCGAGAGCGCGCCGACGGTCGCGTGGCAGGACCCGAACGTGCGCTTCATCGACCTGACCGGCGACGGGCTGGCCGACCTGGTCATCTCTGAACAGGAAGCGTTCGTCTGGCACCGCGCGCTCGGCGAAGCCGGCTTCGCGTCTGCGCAGCGGGTGGCAAAGCGGCTCGACGAAGAGAAGGGGCCGCAACTGGTTTTCTCGGACGGCACGCAGTCGGTGTTCCTTGCCGATATGTGTGGGGACGGATTGACCGACCTCGTGCGCATCCGCAATGGCGAGATCAGCTACTGGCCCAACCTCGGCTATGGCCGCTTTGGCGCGCGCATTTCGATGGATCGCGCGCCACTGTTCGACCACCCTGACCGCTTTGACCCGGCCCGGGTCCGCCTGGCCGACCTCGATGGCTCCGGCACCACCGACATCGTCTACCTTCATCCGGACGCGCCGCGCATGTACTTCAATCGGTCCGGCAACAGTTGGAGCGAAGGTCGGCCGATCCTGCAGTTTCCGCGCGTGGATGATCTGTCGGATGTGCAGGTGATCGACCTGCTCGGGCGCGGCACCGCCTGTCTTGTCTGGTCTTCGCCGCTGCCCGGCGATGCCGCCAGGCCGCTGCGGTACATCGACCTCATGGCTGGCGTTAAGCCGAACCTGCTGGTGGAGGTGGACAACAATCTCGGCGCCACCACCACACTCGAGTACAGGTCGTCGACGCATTTCTACCTTGCTGATCGCGCCGCGGGCAAGCCGTGGATTACACGGCTGCCGTTCCCGGTGCATGTAGTAACGCGCGTGACGGTCGAGGACCGATGGCGGCAGACGAAGTTTTCCAGCACCTACAGCTATCACCATGGATACTTCGACGGCGAGGAACGCGAGTTCCGCGGCTTCGGGCGCGTGGATCAGGTGGATGTTGAGACGTATGGCGAGTTTGTTTCGGGCAACGCGGCAAGCCCGTATGTGACCGACGATCGCACGCTCTACCAGCCGCCGGTCAAGACCGTGACCTGGCACCATACCGGCGCCGCGGAAGACCGGTCGCGCATATTTGCGGCCTTCGAGCGTGAGTACTTCAGCTTGCCCGGCTTCGCCGAGCACCGCCTGCCGCAGCCTGCGTTGCCGACGAACCTCGCGGCCGACGAGTGGCGCGAGGCAGCGCGCGCCTGCAAGGGCATGACCCTGCGCCAGGAAGTGTTCGAGCTGGACGTCGACGCATTGGACGAAGGCCGAGAGGTGCCGGTGCGCCTGTTCAGCACCGCCTTCCACAACTGCGAGATCCGGCGCCTGCAGCCGCGCGGCGACAACCGCCACGCGGTTTTCCTGGTGACCGAGAGCGAAGCGCTGACCCATCACTACGAGCACGATCTGCGCCATGCCGGCGCCACGCCCGATCCGCGCATCGCGCACACGCTGAACTTGCGCATCGATGACTACGGAAATGTGCTCGAAGCCGTTGCGGCGGCCTATCCGCGCATCGGCGTCTACACCGATAGCAGGCTGAGCGCGGCGCAGCTTGCGTTGGTGCGTCAAGTGCAGAACGGCGAGCTTCACCTCGCGTTGAATCGCACCCGCTATACCGACGACGTGCTCGGCAATGATGTCCGACGCTTGCGCGTCCCTTGTCAGATGCAGACGTGGGAGGTGACCGGCGTCGGGCCGGCTGCCGGCCGCTATTTCACGCTGGAGGCCCTGCGGGCCGCGAACCTGTCGGGTGGCGGCACGACGGCAATCCCTTATCACCAGACACCGGACCGCACGACCCCGCAGCGGCGCCTGGTCGAATGCCGGCGCACCCTTTTCTTCGCTGACAACCTTTCCGGGCACCGCGATTTCGGCGAATGCGGACCGCTGGCTTTGCCATATGAAAGCTACAAGCTGGCGCTGACCGAAGATCTGCTGCAGCGCGTTTTCACCGGCACTGGGCAACTGCCGGCCGCGCTGGCCGCGCTCGACGAGCAGGCCAACGGATGGCCGGTCGGCGGTTACCGGCGCGGCGACACGCTGTTCACCGACAACCCGGTTTCGACTGCGCCGCTCGACCAGCAGTACTGGATCTCATCCGGTGTCGCGGGATTGGAACCGGACGCGGCAGAACACTTTTTCCTGCCCGAGCGGTATACGGACCCTTTCGGCAACGTCACCAGACTGGAATTCGATCCCCTCGACCTATTCGTCCGTTCCAGCACGGATGCACTGCTTAACACGAGCGTGGTGGAGCGATTCGACTACCGCGTGCTGGCGCCGCTCGAGTTGCTCGACGCCAATGGCAACCGGACAGAGGTCGTGTTCGATGCCCTCGGAATGGTCGTCGCGACGGCGACCAAGGGCAAACAGACGTCGAACGGCTGGGAGGGCGACAACCTGGGCGGCTTCGATGAAGCGTTGATCAACCCGCCGACTGCCGATGTCGTCGCATTCTGTACTGCCAATGCGCAGGACGATGTGCGGGCAAGGGACTGGCTGGGCAATGCCAGCGCGCGATTCGTGTACCACTTCGGCGAGCGCACCGATGTGACCGGCAAGATTGTGTGGAACGATCGAATGGCCGGTGCCTGCGGCATCGTGCGTGAGCGTCACGCCGGCCAGCTTGCCGCCAACGAGACCAGCTCTTTGCAGGTGGCGCTCGAGTGCTCCGATGGCAGCGGCAACGTGCTGATGAAGAAAGTGCAGGCCGAACCCGATCCGGATACCGGGCAGTCGCGCTGGATTGTCAATGGCCTGACCGTGCTCAACAACAAGGGCAAGCCGGTCAAGCAGTACGAGCCAGCGTTCAGCGCCAAGTTTGGTTGTGAGCCGCCGCAGGCGAATGGCGTGACGACCGTGACCTATTACGATGCGGCCGGCCGCGCGGTGCGCACGGAAATGCCGGATGGCACGTTCAGCAGGGTCGAGTTTTCCCCCTGGCATGTGAAAACGTTTGATGCCAACGATACTGTCTTCGAGCCACAATGCTCCTGGTATCGACAGAACGGTCGCAACCGGTTCAACCCGGCAGACACACTTCCAATCCCGATGCCCGGCGCCACAGCGCCGACCCCGGATGAGCGAGCCGGCTGGTTGTCAGCCCGACACGCCAATACGCCGGCACAGGTTCATCTCGACAGTCTGGGCCGCGAAGTTATCGCGATCGCGCATAACCGCGTTGAGGATGCGACTGGCCAACACACCTACGACGGCCGGCAATGGAAGGACGAGTTCTACCTCACCTTCACCAGGCTCGATGCCGAAGGAAAGCCGTTGTGGATACGCGACGCGCGCGGCAACCTGGTGATGCAGTACATTACGCCGCCGAAGCCAACGCGCTGGGCAGAGCAACCGAATGAAAGTGTCCCGGCAGGCAGCGTTCCCTGCTACGACATCGCCGGCAATCTGCTCCACCAGCACAGCATGGACGCGGGCGACCGGTGGATGCTGATGGATGCCGCCGGCCAGCCGATGCTCGCCTGGGACGCCAACGATACAAGAGACGATGCAACCGGGCAGACGAGGCTAGAGCAGCGCGTGTTCCGCACCCGCTACGATCGCCTGCACCGGCCGGTCGCACAGTCGCTGGCGATCAACGGCGGCGCCCCGGTACTGATCGAGGCCTTTGAGTACTGCGACACCTCGGCGCCGAACGGCGCCGCTAACCTGGCCGACGCCCGGCGCCGCAACCTTATCGGCCAGGCTGTCCGCCACTGGGACCCGAGCGGACGCGCTACCGTCGAACGCGTCGGCTTCAACGGAACAGTCGAGGCGATCACCCGCACCCTGGTGGCCAACGTCAAGTCGCTCGTGGTGGACTGGAACGTCTCCGATCGTGATGTGCTGCTCGACAGAGACCAGCAAACGCAGACGCTGGAAACCTTTCATCAGCAGACGGAATACGATGCGCTCCGCCGCATGACGCGTCTGTACAACTGGCATCGCGGCGATGGCAGCCGGGTGGCAATCTACGAACCCGAGTACAACGAGCGCGGCGCGCTGCGAAAGGAAAGGCTCGCTGTGCGCGCGATCAAGACCGCGGCGGGGGCCAACCGCGCAAATGCCCGAAACGCGACCGTCATCGAAGAGATTGCGTACAACGCAAAGGGGCAGAAGATCCTGCTCCGGCTGGGCAACGGCACATCCACCCGCTACAGCTACGATCCGCAGACCTTCCGGCTGCGGTCGCTGACCACAGACCGCGGCGCCGCAGTGGCGGGGGAGCAACGCCTGCAGGAACTCGGCTATACCTACGACCCCGTCGGCAACATCACGCACATGCGCGATGCCGCGCAGCCGACGGTCTACAGCAGCAACGCAGCAATTCGTCCCGAGCACCACTATGTCTACGATGCGCTGTACCGGTTGATCGAAGGCACGGGCCGGGAGAATCCAAACGCACCGCCGTCGCATCCGGAAGGCACGTGGCCGCGCGGTCCGGTGCCGACGGCGGACGTGCCGCATAACTACACCCAGCGGTATATCTACGACCCCGTGGGCAATTTCGTCGAGATGCGTCATCTGCCGGGACAGGGTTCAGGGTGGACGCGGCACTACACCGTGCAGGCCGACAGCAACCGCCTCGACCGGACTTGGTACAACAGCGATACCGCCGGCGCCGTGACCTACCGCCACGATCCCCACGGCAACATGCTCAACCTCGATCGCACTGCGCCGGGGCAGGACATGCGCTGGGACTGGCGCGACATGATCCGCGCGCTCGACCTCGGTGGCGGTGGCGATGCGTTCTACAACTACGGCATCGACAAGCAGCGCACTCGCAAACGCATCGTGCGCAACGTCGCCGCCGGCGGCACCATCACCGAAGACCGCATCTACCTCGGCGGGTACGAACTCTACCGGCGCCGCGATCCGCAGGGAGACGTAGTCGAGGAGATCGACTCGCTGCACCTGTTCGAGGGCGAGCAGCGGGTACTGCTGGTCGACGACGTCATTATCTCCCAGCCGCCGCGACCTGACAGTCTGCCGGTGCGCGAGCAGACGCTATGGCGATATCAGTACGGCAACCACCTCGGCTCGGTGGGGCTGGAGCTGGATGATGTTGCCCGCGTGATCTCGTACGAGGAATTCCATCCCTACGGCACCAGCGCTTACCGGGTCCTCAATAGCGCGATTGAAGCGCCGCCGAAGCGGTATCGGTATACGGGGATGGAGAGGGACGAGGAGAGCGGGTTGAGCTATCACGCGGCGAGGCACTACCTGCCCGCGCTCGGGAGGTGGACAAGCTGCGATCCCAAAGGCGTCAAGGCGTTCATCGATGTCTACGTCTACTGCGCTTTGAACCCCGTTGTGTTGCTGGATCAATCCGGCTTGCAGCAAAGCTGGTCCAGATCGATGCCGACCAGCAAAGAGATTGCGCAGGGCCGCAGTATTCCAGAAGAACACGAAGAATGGGGCACGTTACCCAGCTCGATACGCGCTCGCCTGAAGGACGCCGGACCCGGGGTCTTCGCGTTCCCCGGAACCGTCCGCACCCCGCGCGGCGACTTTGCGGCGGATTTCGTCGTCGTCAAGAGATCGAGCGGCGATATCCATGGGTTTCAGGCGTGGCCATCCGAGAAGGATCTGGCGAACTTCACTGGCGGCGACCCCGAGATCGCCAAGAAGCACTACGAGGTGCGTCGCGCGAAAGAGCGGGACATTCTCCGTTACATGGAGTTGGGTCTTTCCATTGACGATGCATCTGCTTGGCACCGAGCGGATGCAGAGGCTATCTTGAAAGGTATGGTTGAGAAATTTGGAGAAGTGTTTGCTGGCGGGTCTCCGCTCCAGCCAGTTCATCCCGCAGCGTCTGGCAGCTCACTCAGATCGGAAATTCAGACGGGAAAATTCGCCACCAACGCCGCAGAGAAAGTCGTTGGCCTGCTTTCGGATGACGTGCTCAGGAAGATGCCGAAGGAAATCGCGGACGTACTGAGAGCTGAGAAGCTTTTGTTTAAGGACAAGAGCACAGTCGCTGTTTTGCAGGGAATCGTAGATGGAAAAATTGTCACGCTCGTGACTACGACCAGCGAAAAAACCACACAGGGTCTTCGAGAACTACAAAAGCGAGGCCTTCTTGACAAGAGTCTGGAGATCGTAGATTCAACAAGAATTCTTGGTCAGTCAGATAAGACAGGGAAATTCGTCAAACGCTTTGGGTCTGACAGCGTTGAGATGTTTGTGCATGCAGAACAGGTGCTCGCTGTAGAGGCGTCAAAGAGAGGACTTGAGCAGAGCAGGGTTGCAACCTCTATCAATGCCTGCAAAGAAGTTTGCACCTCCATGTTCGGACCTGGGGGCGACCTTTATCCTGAGATCATTCACTTAAACCCACAGGGCTATAGATAGATCCAAAGGATTTGAGGGTGACTTTATTGCTTTCGAAAGAGAAACCAAGCGGGCTAGAAAACTCGCATGACGCCAGCGATAACGGGCTCACAGATTTCAGTAATTAGGGAGTGAGAAGCGTGGCAAAGAGAACGAGAAAGTCCGGTACGAAGAGCGCATCCGCGCCGAGGCCTCGAAAGGCCACGAGTCCACCAAGGCGTAAGAAGGCGATTGGAGAAGCTGCTGCGAGAGAATCATCCGATGCGCGCGCTGCCCCTTTCGTGCAGTTGCGCGTGCGAGGAACCGTATTGATTGCCGACGGGCGCGGCGCGGCGGGCCTAGTAGTTTGCGCGTTCGACCGGGATTTGCGGCGACGGGAGTTGCTAGGGCAGGCGATAACGGACGCGGCCGGGCGCTACGAGATCCGTTACTCCTTGAAGCGTTATGCGCGCGCCGAGTCGGGCAGCGCGGACTTGCAGATTGCAGTATTCGCGTCCACAGATTCGAAGTGTCTACTGGTTGAGTCGGGCGTGGTCTTCAACGCGGGTGCGGACGCAACGATCGACCTGATGATTGCCGACTCATCGCAACGCCGCTCGGAGTTCGAGATCTACATCGACCGATTGGCGCCGCTGCTCAAAGGGCAGGCCGATGACGACAAGGATCTCGCTTTTGGCGAGCTGACAGAGGCCGACATTGAATTCCTTGCCGCCGAGGCGGGCGTCGAGCGAGCGTCGATCGAGGCGCTGCGCGAGGCCCATCGCGTGGCGCGCGAGTTCATCCCGCAGGCTTTTCCCGCCTGCTTCGGTTGGTTTCGAAAGGGCATCAACGCCACCGTAGAAGCAGTTCGTGCGACCTCGACAGGAGAGCTGCGCCGGCTGCTGGTCGAAGCGATCGACGAAGGCATCTGCCCTGCTGCGATGCGGGACGGGATTGAGGAGTTGCTCGACTCCATCGGGCAACCAGAGCGCTCGGAGGTCAGGCGCGTGCTCGGCGCAATTGGCCTCGAGGCGGATCAGGTGCGCGCAGTCGCGGCGCAACTGGACAGCGTAGAGGCTGTCGACGAAATCACGCTTCGCGCCCTCACGCAGTCAGGCACGCTCGAACCCGTGCATGTTGATCGCCTTGGCCTGGCGGCTTCGTTGTTGCGATTGACCAACGGCGGTGAGGCGCTCGTCGAAGCGGCGCTCGGGCGGCCGCTCGAATCGCTCGGCGGGCGTTCGCCAACGCGCAGTGAAGATCTCGCCCGAATGACGGTGGACGAGTGGACCGGTCTGCTCAAAGAGGGCGCAGCGCCGGTGGCAGAAGGTTCCACCGTCGAGGAGTTTGCCAAGACGATTTCGGAGGAAAGCGCCGGCGCATATCCTACCGTGGCGCTGATGCAACGGGCGCTGCGTAAAGACAGCAATCCGGATGCGCCGCTGGCGCTGCTGGCCGCGCGCAACGAAGAACTCGACCTGTTGGCGCTCGACCTTACCGAGGGCAGCGCAGACCGCGCGAAACTCGATCGCGGCACACTGTCCGAAGAACAGGCCGCAACCGCGATCGGCCAACTCAGGACCATGCAGCGCATGCTGTCGATTGGGGGCCATCCGACGATCGCGCAGAAGCTGATCGAGAGCGGATTCCGGCATGCGACGAGGGTCGCGCTTGCTACGCAGGCGGACCTGGTCGAGAAGGCAGGCCTCGACCAGCAGGAGGCCGCGCGAGTTCACGAACGGGCGTACACCAACGGCCTTGCCGCCGTGCATGCATGGATGGCGGTGCGCGACGCGCAGACCGATCGCCAGATGATCAGCGGCATCGGCATGTCGATGTCGGCAGCGACTGCCGCCGATCGCCAGATCGCGCGTTGGGCCGACATGTTCGGGTCTGCTGATGCCTGCGACTGCGATCACTGCCAGTCGGTGCTGGGGCCCGGTGCGTACTTCGTCGACCTGATGCACTACGTGGAGCGATTCATACTCGCGCCGAGCACCGGAGTTGTCGCGGACATGCGCCTGCCCACGCGCCGCGCTGACCTCTGGACCGACAAGCTGGTTTCCTGCGCGGCCACCGATGAGATCGTGCCGACGCTGGATATCGTGAACGGGCTGCTCGAAGCGTGGATCGGAAAGCAGCGAACACAGTGGGCATCGGCGTCGGCAATTCATCGGGAGATCGCGAACCCGGCGTCCTCGGAACCGGCATTCGCCCTGCCGGTGAACTTTCCGCTCGAACGTCTGGAGACCCTGCTTGCGCATTTCGGATTATCGCGCGACCGCATCGTTCGGGTGCTGGACGGTAGCGCCGCCCTGCGGCGCTTGTCACGGCTGCGTACCTGGCCTGCCGAACTTGGATTGATACAGCAGGAGAGAGCAGACGATGCCTCCGCCGCCTTGTACTTCCAGCAGTTGTACCGAATCAGCCAGATCCTGCCGAACGGCCCCGGCCGCTTCGACGAGCTTATCGGCACGCTTGACCTGACGACCGTACAGGATGCGACCGGCCTGCAGCGGGACGTGGTGCGACTGCTGTTGCGCAGCCGTTTTGTCAGCACCGACGGTTCGGGTGTACCTGCGGTGACGCTGACGTTGACGGCGTTGCCGGGAGATGTTCAGAACACCGTTGAGCACGTCGGCAACCTGACCCGCCGGCGGCTCGACCGGCTGCATCGCCTCACCCGGCTGTGGCGCAAACTGCCGTGGACGGTGAACGAGCTGGATCATGCGCTGGAGCAGCTTTCTCCGCCCAACACGCCGGCCGCCCTGAACGACAATGCGCTGACCGGCATCGTCAATCTGCTCGACCTTGCCGAATCGACCGGACTCGCTTTCGACGAGGTCATGTCCCTGTGGCGCGACCTCCCGCGCGAAGGCTTCCGCGGGCAGGCTTCGCTATTCGACCGGCGATTCAACGCCGAACCGTTCCGCGCCCGTTCAGGGGCGTGGCCTGGTGCGCTGCCCATCCAATTGCCCCTGCCGGTGACCGCGATATCGACCGCAGGTGCGGACAGTCACGCCGCACGCCTGCTGTCCGCACTGCGGATGGACGAGGCGCAATTCGCGGAACTGGTCGAGGCGCTGACGCTGATCGAAGTGCCGGACCCGGTCAATCCGGTGCGACTGGTGACAGTATCCGGCACGGTTCCGGCATCGCTGCGGTTGTCGAACGCGACCTTGCCGGTCCTTTACCGGCATGCGCTGCTGTGTCGAGTGTATCGGGTGCGGCCTTCCGAGTTGCTGCGCCTTGTGCGGCTGACGCCCGAGATTGCGGCGCAGGCCTCGACCGCGCGGCCGCTCGAAGCGCTCTGGGTCGCGGGGCTGCCCGACCTGGTGGCGCTGCAGCGCTTTGTGGCGTGGCAGCGCGAGAGTGGTTACTCCACGGAAGATATTGCCTGGCTGCTCGATCCTACCCGGCGGCCGGAATCCGGGCCGTTGCCTGCGGGTATCGCAACGCGGGTCCTTAAGCGCATCGCCGACGAGCGCCTCGTGGTGTTTCCGCCGACGGTGTTTACCGCCGCGGGATTTTCGGAAGCGGAGTCGCGCGAACTGGTGGCACGGCTGGAGGGCTCCGCCGTGGAGCGGATCGTCATCGGCGCAGCGCCACCGGGCTTGCCCGCGGCCGGCGCAACGGCTCAGCAGTCCGACTACCGGCTGCGGCAGGGGCTCACGGATGCTGCGCTTGAGGGTGCAGTGAGGACAGCAACCGTCCCCTGGGCGTTCGACGTCGGCCAAACGGCGGTGCTCGGCCTCGCGCGGCAGCTCGGCGAGTTCGCCGACGACGCCTTTACCGGGCTGTCGCTGACCGCCGCGCAATCGGGAGACCTTCTCGCGCTGAATCTCGACGACGGCGTGCCAGCGAACGCGCGCCGGCCCTTCATCCGCGTTACCGTTGGAACGACAACGCGTTATCGGTTGAATCCGTCATACGCAGGCGCGGGAACGCAGGCCCAGTTCGTTGTGCCGTCGGATACGGCAGGCAACGCGATAAACCTGTCGGGCATCGTGGTGCTCGGATTCCTGAAACGCAAGGCACAGGAAACGACCCAGGCCCAGGCCGGCCCCGCGCGGTCAATCGACGAAACCCTGTTCACCGGAATATTCCTGTCGGAACAGCAATCGCGCTGGCTTGTCGCGCTCGATCCGATCGTCGTGGGGGATCCTGTGCAGCCGCGACACGCGTTCCTGCGCAATCCGGCTGGCGCCGGATTCATGCTGAATGTCGAAGATATTGCCGCGGCGGTCCAGCCGCCGGTGCTGGGTGACGCGCTCGCTGGAGCGCGTCGCAAAGTGGCCACGCTGCTTCGCAACTTCGACCCGGTGAACGTTGCCGATCATGTACTGGCGGCAGAACTCAACCTGCCCCGCGATACGGTGGCCGCGTTAAGCGCAATACCGGCGGGCGCGCTCGCCGGTGTGCCTAACGGGTTGGAGGCAGTGGACCCTGCCGAGATATTCGGAGATCGCGCCGCGGCGCATAAACTCACTATCAGGGCGGGTCAGCTGCAGCGGCTCGTCCGCCTGTTCGACAGCCAGCGCTTCGATGCCGTCGCGGTGGCGCGTGTGTTGTCGGGCTGGAACGCCGCGTTCGCCGGCACGGCAGGGAGCGCAGTCGACATCGCGCGCCTGAAAGCAATTGCCGCGTATGGCCGGTGGCTGCGGATGGGCACACGCGCCTCCGGCGATCTGCCGGAAGCGCAGCACGCCCTCTTGCGCTCGGCGCTTGACCAATTGGCTAACGCGGGCGGCACGACGGCGCTGGCGGCCGCGCAATGGGATCCGCCCCTTGCCCGCGTACTGGAGGCGTCGGAGGGCGAGATACGAAGCCTCAAGGAGTGCCCGCAATTGTGGCGTGGCCGATGGCACGAGCAACTGGAGCGTGCGTCGAAGGCGCTGGAGATTACGCGCCGTGTCGGCGTTGGCGGCCGCACGCTCTCGCGCATTGCCGGACTCGACGCCACCGCAGATCCGATCGATGAACTCCTCCGGGCGGCGGACGACATTTATGGCGCGTTCCGGGCGAAGTACCCGGACGAAAAGACCTACGTGGAGAAATCGGAGGCGTTCGAAGATGTTGTGCGCGCTCAGCGGCGCGACGCGCTGGTGGCCTGGATTTCCGCGAACGCGGGCTTGCTGCCGATTCGCACTCCTTCCGGCATGCACGGCTACTTCCTCATTGATGTTCTCGCCGGTGGCTGCGCTCGCACCTCGCGTCTCGTTGCGGCGATTTCCAGCCTCCAGCTTTTCGTGCACCGGGTGATGATGGGGCTCGAGCAGGACGCGCAAGGCCGGCGCTACGCCTTCGGCGTATCGCCAGACGCACAGCTGGCGCGCGACCAATGGTACTGGCGCAAGAACTATCGAGTGTGGGAAGCCAACCGGAAAGTTTTCCTGTTTCCGGAGAACTTCATAGAGCCTGACATCCGTGACGACAAGACGCCGTTGTTCCGCGCGCTGGAGGACGAGCTGCTGCAGCGGCGGATCACAAATGCTGAGGCGATGCAGTCCTTAGAGACATACCTCGCAGGCTTTGTTGTTCAATCTGACCTACAGATTGTCGGGGCCTTTCATGACATATCGGAGAATTCTGGCCACGACTTAACCACAAGTGACGACGGCACAGATGTCCTGTATCTGGTCGGTGCGACACGAAATGATCCGCCAGCGCACTATATAAGAACTGTTAGCAATCTCTCCAAGGCCCAAAGGGACCCGGCGGGTTATCCGGCCCAATTCTCAGCCTGGCAGAAGCTTGGCGTCGATATTGCAACGCGCTTCTTATCACCAATAGTGATAGACCGAAGGCTGGCGCTAGTCTGGGTTGAGATCTCCACTGTGCCGACGAGTCAGAAAGTCGAGAAAGAAGCGTACTTCGACGGGTATGAACATCAGTTCCGGACGAAATGGATCGAGCAGCTCCCAAACGGATTATGGTCTGCGCCTCAGATTGCACGTTTCGAGATGGAATATGGAGACGATAGCGTAACTTCAGTCCGCGACCAATTGTCCATCGTAAAATCTCCATCTGACGCGAATTCTCCCGCAATTGACACCCAGAGCGCATTGCGTGCGTTGAAGAAAGGCACCAGTTTCGGCACTGTCGACAGTCCATTCAGAACCTTCAAGGCGTCTCCAAGAAGCGCGTTTCCTGCGCCATATAGCACTTTGATTCATCACGGCGCCCCGATCGACTCGTTCACCGTCTCCGGCTGGCGCTGGGAACGTGTCTATCCGGGCGTCTCGGGATCTGCTGCGGGACAGGCTCTCCGAGTCGTGTTGATGAACCAGCAGGTCGAGGGGTTACAAAAGGATTTAGATCGCCGACTTTTCTCCAGACGCGACTATTTCGACGGGGAACCACAAGAGAGAAAATTCGGGATCGGTCGACGCAAGTCCGGAAATCGTGAAATAGTGTTTTGCTGGTCGGACCAGAATGGCATTGTCTCGTGGCGGTCGTATTACGATAGTTCAAGAGAGTTCTTTGAGGCCACGACAAGACCCGGAAACGATATCGCGAGCTTCGCGACGATCGCCGACGCCGTGCTCGTCAACCGAAGGGACGGCTCGACAGAGGCCGCGATCGTGGCGCATGACGGACAGTACGGGCTAATAGCAGCCGGCGCTGAACATACGCACAAGTACTACCGGCTGAGTACTGGAATAGGCCGCGACGTCCACCGACGTCTGAGAGCTTCCGCTATACCGGGCCTGCTTCACACGACTTTTCAGCGTGGCCTGAGCGAGTCAGCATTGGATATGCAAGCGGTGTCCCTGGATGTTCCTCCGGAGAATGGCAGGTGGGACCTCTCTGGTGCGAACCATACTTACTTCTGGGAGATCTTTTTTCACATCCCGTTCCTGATCGCCAACCACCTGAACAGCCAGCAGCGCTTCGAGGAATCGCAGAACTGGTACCACTATATCTTTAACCCGGTCGCAGGAGACGCGCTTGGCGCCTGGCGCTATCGGGAATTCGTCAACCGGCCGGCGGAAACGATGCGCGAGATGCTGACCAACCCGGCCGCGCTGGCCGCGTACCGCAACGACCCGTTCAATCCGCATGCGATCGCCCGGCTCCGGTTGAGCGCCTACCAGAAGGCGATCGTGATGAAGTACGTTGATAACCTGCTCGACTGGGGCGACCGTTTGTTCGGGCAGTTCACAATGGAGTCGGTCAACGAGGCGACGATGTTGTACCTGCTGGCTGCCGACATTCTCGGCGAACGGCCGAACCGGCTGCCGGCGTGCCGGGAAGAAGCTGCCCGGAGCTACGACGACATCAAGCCTTCATTGAGCGACGTGTCCGATTTTCTGATCGAGGAGATGGAGCAGTTGACGCTCGTCGTGCCCAAAGGGGCCGGCGGGACGATCAGACTCAAGACGACGGAGCAGGCAAGGCCGCAGGTCGCGCGCATGGCGTCCACCATGGCAAGTGCCTACGGTGAACGCGCTATGGGTCCGGGCGATCAGTACGGGCTGCCGGCTGGCGGCGGGTTCCAGGTGCTGCCCTTGGACGCCAAAGGGGGCGCGAAGTACTGGTCGAACAATGGGGGCCAGCCGCTGGCGACACTGTACGGAAGCGATACCAACCGCGAAATTCAGGGTTTTTCGGCTATCGGGTCGGATTCCTCGCACTACACTCCGCCGATCGACTTCGTCGAGGGTGGCGGCCTGAGCAGATTTTTCGGTACAGGCACGCTTGGCGAGACGCGGCGCGACCCGACTGGCCTGCTTCCGGAGGTGTCGCTGGACATCGACGTCAAGTACACCCTGCATGACGTGCCAACGCCGCACCGGGAGGTGTTCGATCGAGCGCCGCCGCGTCCGAATCCGATCGAGTTCGTTCCCGCGCGGAACATCTTCTGCTTTCCGGTCAACAAGGACCTGCTCGGCTACCACGATCGCGTGCAGGATCGACTGGCCAAGATCCGCAACTGCATGGACATTGCCGGCGTCCGCCGCCGCCTGTCGCTGTTTGCCCCCGAGATCGATCCGCGTCTGCTGGTGCGGATGAAGGCGGCGGGCCTGTCGCTCGAAGATGTGCTTGACTCCGGCAGTGGCCACGCGCCGCCATACCGGTTCGCGTTCCTTATCGAGCGTGCCCGGCAGTACGCGTCTACTGTGCAAAGCCTCGGCGCACAACTGCTTTCGGTGCTTGAGAAGCGTGACAGCGAGGAACTGGCCTCGTTGCGTACTGTGCATGAACAGCACCTGCTCGACTTGCGAACGCAGTCGCTGCGCATGGAGATCGAGGCGGCGAATGATGCCCTCGTATCGACCAAACGCCAGGCCGAGGCCGCGGAATATCGCCGTCAGCACTTCGACCAGTTGATCGCCGCTGGGCTCGTGCCTTGGGAACAGGCTCAGCAGGTTTCAATGCATACGGCGCTGGGGTTAACGGCGACCTCTGTGGTGCTTGATATCGCCTCCGGCATCGCTAGCGCTGCGCCCGACGCCTATGCGCCCATGCTCCCTGCCGGGACAACGCTCAAGACAGGTGGCAGCAGCGTCGCGAGCGTACTCTCCAAATTCGCTTCTGCCGCACGTGGCGGCGCAGGGATCGCTGCTGCACTGGCATCCAGCGCGGGATTGGAGGCCTCATTCCAGAGGAGAACGGAGGAATGGCGGCACCAGCGCGAACTGGCAAGAAGAGAGCTAGAGTCGTTGACCAAGCAGGTCGAAGCCGCCGAAATCCGCATTGAGATCGCAGAGCGCGCACTTGAGGTTCACCAGCGCTCGATCGAGCAAACGCGGGAAGTCTATGAGTTCTACCGCGGGAAATTCTCCAACTTCGGCCTCTACACCTGGCTGTCGACGCAATTGCACCGCTACCATCGCATGGCCTTCGACGCCGCGTGGAATATGGCGCGGCTGGCTGAGATGGCGTTGCACTTCGAGCGGCCGGAACTGCGCGAATCCGCTTCGCTTGGCGCGCCGGCCTGGGCCGCGGAGCGGGCGGGATTGCTGGCGGGCGAGAGCCTGCTGCTTGACCTGCAACGGCTCGAATCCGCCTACCTTCTGCGCAATGATCGACAGGTCGAGGTCGAGCAGTCGTTTTCTCTGGCGCAGTATTTCCCGGAGCAGTTGATGGCTCTCAGGCAGAACGGCGAATGCGAATTCAGCGTGCCCGAGCTGTTTTTCGACCTGTTTTATCCGGGGCACTTCAACCGCAGGATCAAGTCGGTGCGGCTCAGTATTCCGTGTGTCGTCGGCCCCCACACCAGCATCGGTGCGACCTTGCAGTTGACCGGCAGCTCGATCCGCATTACGCCGGATGCCGCCCAACCCCTCGCCGAGGTACCGTTGCGGCACGCACCGTCGATTGCGGCCAGCACCGCGCAGAACGATGCCGGCGTGTTCGAGTTCAGTTTCCGCGATGAACGCCTGCTTCCGTTCGAGGGGATGGGCGCAATCAGCTCGTGGCGCCTTCGGCTGCCCAAAGCGCTGCGTCCGTTCCAGTACGAGACAATTTCCGACGTGATCCTTCGTATCGCTTACACCGCTCGGGAAGACGAGGCGCTGCGCGACGCGGTAGATCAGTCCACCGGCGTGATCGTGAAACGGCTACAGGACGCCGCTCCGCGAATCTCGATCAGCCTGCGCAAGGACTATCCGGTCGAGTGGGCACGATTGCGCGAAGGGCCTGCGGCGGCGGATGGTTTTTACGTGGTCTCGCTCGAACTGAGCGAGCGCAACTACCCATGGTGGCTGCGTGACCGCCTCTCTGCGACGGAAGACCTTGCAATACACGTACTTTTCGAGCGCGGCGACGCGAACCGGGTCGTGCGCGCGCGGCTGGGCGCCGGCGCAGCAACGGCCCTGGAAAAGCCACCGGCGCCACTGAACACCGGTATGCACTTGCGCAAGGTCTTTCCGGCAGGAAAGCCCCCGGCAGGGGCAGGTGTCACAGTGCGCAGCATCGCATTGGCCGTTGATCGCAACGACATGTGCGACCTGGTGCTGGTGTTGGCGCCGGGCGGCACGTTATAGGCGGACCGAACCGGCGCCCGCGTCAGCGGCCGGCCGCCTGTCAGAACTTGCCGAACTTGAGATAGGCCTGCTGCGGATCCATGCCGGAGAGGATGGCGCTGCGCACCTTGTTCTCGGTGCTGATCACCTCTTCGGTCTTGGCGACCACTTCGGCGGCCAGGCTGCCGGGAATGACGACCACGCCGTCGCGGTCGCCGAGCAGGTAGTCGCCGGTCGAGATCGTCACCTGGCCGATGGTGATCGGCAGGCCGAAGCGGTCGGGTACCCAGCGGCCGACGATGTCGGCGGGCGTATTGAAGCGGCAGAACACCGGAAAGCCGATCTTCAGGATGAAGTCGGTGTCGCGGCAGCCGCCGTCGACCACGTAGCCGCGCACGCCCTTGTGCTGCAGCGTCTCGGCGGAGAGCTCGCCCATCAAGGCCACCATGTCGGTGTGCGGTTGGCACACCAGCACCTTGCCGGCCGGCGCTTTTGACAGCAGCCCGGTCCACTGCACCAGGGTGGCGTGCGGATCGGCCGTCTGATCGATATGGCCGTCCACGGTGTAGACCTCGCCGGCCACCTTCTTTTCCGGGTCGAGCGCCTTGATGTCATGCGGCAGCGTGCAGCAGCCGTGGCCCATCGCCCGCAGCACATCATGCACCGCGCCGGTGTAGAGCTTTTCCAGTCTTTGCGTCAGGTCCATTTTTTTCCGCCTGGATAAGGAGTGTTTAACCACAGAGGCACAGAGGGCACAGAGAAACCAAATCAACTGATCACAACGCAGAGGCGCAGAGGACGCAGAGGACGCAGAGAAAAGACGAGAGCTGTTCCGGAACGCGAGTCGGAGTGCCACAGACTCGCCAGCCTTTCACTCAATTTTCTCTCCGCGCGCTCTCACTTTCTTTTCCTCTGCGCCCTCTGCGTTGAGCGCGTTTCGCTTTAATCCTCTGTGCTCTCTGTGTCCTCTGTGCCTCTGTGTTCATCTCACCGTTTCCAACGGCACTAAGTAATCACCGGCTGCGGGCGGGTGCGCGCGCCGACGAGCTGGTTCGCGGCCAGCGCGCCGATCACCATGCCGCCGCCCACCAGCGCGGCGGCGCTTGGCGCTTCGCCGACCAGCGCCCACACCGCCAGCGTTCCGAACACGGTTTCCAGAATCGAGGTGAGCCCGATTTCGGCCGCCGACAGATGGCGCGAGGCGACCACCATCAGCGCGCAGCCCAGGCCGAGCTGCACCGCGCCCATCACCGCGAGCAGGACAAGATCGCGCAGGTCCACCGTGAACGGCAGGGCGAACGGCAACGTGACCGCGGCCGATATGATGCCGGCGAGCAGGATGCCGGGAATCATGTCCACGCTCGCGTGCATGCGCCGCAGCAGCACCACGTTCAGCCCGAAACCGACCGGCACCACCAGCGCGATCACCGCGCCCATCCAGCGCTCGTTCGACACCGCGCCGACGAACATCACCGCGATGCCGGCCATGGCCGCCGCCATCGCCAGCCAGGTGCGTGGCGGCACCCGCTCGCGCAGCCACAGCCAGCCGAACAGCGCCGACAGAAACGGCGCGCTGCTCACCACGATCAGCGTGTTGGCCACGGTGGTGTAGGTCATCGCCAGGATGAAGCCGATGAACATCACCGTGAGCAGGCAGCCGGACATCAGTCCCGGCCAGCCGACGGCGCGCACCTGGCGGACCACGCCGCCGCGGTGGCGCCACCACAGCCAGCCGCCCAGCGTCAGCGTCATGAACACCGAACGCCAGAACGTAATCTCCCAGCCGTCGGTCACGCGCATGTTGCGCACAAGCACCCCGGCGCTCGCCCAGCACAGCGTGGCGCCGATCATCAGCGCCAGCGCGACGCGGTGTTCGCGCCCGCCGCTCATCGCCGGCTCACGGCAGCGGCGCCGGCGGTGCGACGCCGAGCTTCTCCGCCCACGGCGCCTGCGCCGGCATCACGGAGGGGTACAGCTCGACGCCCTGCGCCAGCTGGCGTTCGCGGCGGCGCAAGCCCGCCTCGCCCGGCAGGCGCACGCGCTCGAACCCGGGGCGCGGCGGCGTGGCGCGGCAGGCGTCGGCCATCCAGGTGGTCTGCCGCAGGAAGTCCTTCGAGCCTGCGAACAGCCGCGGGTCGAACACCTCGATGAAGATCTCTGCCGTCCAGCCTTCGATCGGATCGTCGCGGCCATGTCCGGTGAGTCCGCCGGTGAGCGCTTCGACCAGCAGGCCGAGCGCGTAGCCCTTGTGGCCGTATTCCACGCCGCCGATCGGGAGCAGCGCGCCGGCGGGTTCGCCCAGCACCGCGCGCGGATCGTCGGTAGGCTCGCCGTTGCTGTCGATCAGCCACTTGCCCGGCAGCCGGCCGCCTTCCTTCTTCAGGCGCCCGACCATGCCGTTGGTGGTGATCGACATCGACACGTCGATCAGCACCGGGTCGCCGTCGGTGGGCCAGCCCGCCGCGATCGGGTTGGGCGTCATCACGCCGGCGCGCCCGCCGTGCGGCGCGACCGACTGGTTCTCCGGCGCGGAGGAAATCAGCAGCACCATCATGCCGCGGTCGGTGGCGCGCTTCAGGTACGCGGCAAGGCAGGCGATGTGATGGCTGCGCCGGATCGATACGGTGCAGGTGCCCTGCGCCGCGGCGCGCTCGCACGCGAGGTCGATGGCTTTCACCGTGAGCCACGGGCACGGCAGGCGGTTGCCGTCCCAGGCCGCCACCGCCGGGCGGTCGGCGATCACGCGCGGCTCGCCGCGGGTCGCCAGTTCGCCCTTCTCGATATCGGCCAGATAAGGTGCGAGCAGCGCGAGCCCGTGGGTGGTGTGGCCCATCAGGTCGCCTTCGACCAGCACCTCGGCGACGGCGGCCGACTTGTCGTGGTCCATGCCTGCCTTGTCCAGCAGCGCGGTGGCGAAGCGCACGAGGTCGTCGGCGCGGTAGCGTTGCGTCATCGTCATCTTGTTTTCAGGAAAGAACTAACCACAGAGACACAGAGAAAGGCGAAATGCGATGCGAACCACGAAGACACGAAGGCACCAAAAAACCAAATCCCACTCTTTCTTGTTGCGAGGCCGGGCTTGAAGCACGCTTCCTGTCAGGTCTTAAACGTGCCTTCGTCGCTGCAGTGAATGCCTGGTTGCTTTGGCACCCTGGCGTTTCGCCCAGTCTTTAAGTCTTTCTCTGTGCCTCTGTGTCTCTGTGGTGGACATGCCGCCGCATCGACGCCGCGCCGCAAGCCAGCATGCCACTTTCTTTCGGTCTTCTTGGTGTCCTTGGTGCCTTGGTGGTTCGCCCAGGCCTTCTGCTTTTCTCTGAGCCTCTGTGTCTCGGTGGTGAACACGCGGCCCCGACGACACCTCGCGGCGAGCCAGCATGCCCCTTGTTCCGGTTTTATTGGTGTCCTTGGTGCCTTGGTGGTTCGCCCAGGCCTTCTGCTTTTCTCTGTGCCTCTGTGTCTCTGTGGTGAACGCGGTCGTGTAGCGACCGTCAGAACGTGATGATCTGGCGCACGGTGTGGCCGGAGGCGAGGCGGTCGAAGCCTTCGTTGATCTGGTCGAGCTTGATGTGGTCGCTCATCAGCTTGTTCACCGGCAGCATGCCCTTGCGGTACAGGTCGATGTAGCGCGGCATGTCGCGCGGCGGCACGCAGGAGCCGACGTAGCTGCCCTTCACCGTGCGTTCCTCCGCCGTCAGGTTCACATGCTGCAGCGGCCAGCGCGCGTCCGGGTGCGGCAGGCCGGCGGTGACCGTGGTGCCGCCGCGCCGGGTGATGCGGTAGGCCAACTCCATCGCCTGCACCGATCCGGCCATCTCCAGGCCGAAATCGACGCCGCCGGCGGTCAGGTCCTTGACCTTCTGCACCGCGTCGGCATCCTTGGCGTTGACCGTATCGGTGGCGCCGAGCTTTTTCGCGAGTTCCAGCTTGTCGTCGTGCACGTCGAGCGCGATCACCTGCGAGGCGCCCGCCACCTTGGCGCCGAACAGCGCATTGAGGCCGACGCCGCCAAGGCCCACCACCGCCACCCGCGCGCCGGGAAAGATCTGCGCGGTATTGAGCGCCGCGCCCACGCCGGTCAGCACCGCGCAGCCGAACAGCGCCGCCTCGTCGAAGGGCAGCTTGTCGTCGATCTTCACCACCGAGCCGCGATTGACCACGCAGTATTCGGCAAAGGCGGATACGCCCACATGGTGGTAGACCGGCTTGCCGTTCTGGCTCAACCGGATGCTGCCGCCGAGCAAAGTGCCGGCGCCGTTGGCCTGCTGGCCGCGCTCGCAGCGGCCGGGATGGCCTTCCTTGCAGGGAATGCATTCGCCGCAGCTCGGCGCGAACACCAGCACCACATGGTCGCCGGGGCGCAGGTCGTTCACGCCCGGGCCGCACTCGACCACCACCCCGGCGGCCTCGTGCCCGAGCACCATCGGCATCGGTCGCGGACGGTCGGCATTGACGGTGGACAGGTCCGAGTGGCACAGGCTCGCCGCCTTTATCTGCACCAGCAGCTCGCGCTCGCCCGGCTTGTCGAGCTCGACTTCCTCGATCGCCATCGGCTTGCTCTGCGCATACGGTTGCGGCAGACCCATCTGCCGGATCACTGCGGCCTTGATTTTCATGATTTCAATCCTTCAGGAATTCGAATCAACATCTCAACGCAGAGGCGCAGAGGACGCAGAGGAAAAGCGAACCTGGGCGAACGACCAGGACACCAAATACACCCGGAGAGGACAGAAGCGAAACACGAAGGTACGAAGGCGGCAAAAAATCACTAAACAGTTCTCAGTTCTCTTGGTGCCTTTGGCGATCTTGGTGCCCTTGGTGGTTCGCAGTTCTGTTCCGGTTTTTCCTCTGCGGCCTCTGCGCCCTCTGCGCCTCTGCGTTGAAGCCGTTCGACGTTCAATCAATAAGTCGCGCGGCCGCCGGAGAGGTCGAACACGCCGCCGGTGGTAAACGAGCAGTCCTCGGTGCACAGCCAGGCGACCATGGCGGCGATCTCCTCGGTCAGGCCGAAGCGGCCCATCGGGATCTTCGACAGCATGAAGTCGATGTGGCTCTGCGCCACCTGCTCGAAGATCGGCGTCTTCACCGCGGCCGGGGTGACGCAATTCACCGTGATGCTGTTTTTCGCCAGCTCCTTGCCGAGCGACTTGGTGAAACCGATCACCGCCGCCTTCGACGACGAGTAGGCCGAGGCGTTGGGGTTGCCTTCTTTGCCGGCGACCGAGGCAATGTTGACGATGCGCCCGTAATTGTTGTTCACCATGTGCGGCGCCACCGTGCGGCAGGTATAGAAGGTGCCGTTCAGGTTGATGTCATGCACCCGCAGCCATTCGTCGACCGGTTAGTCGATGACGGTGGCGGTCTTGCCCGCGCTGACGGCGGCATTCACCAGCGCGTCGATCTTCGGAAAGGCGGCGACGGTGGACTTGAAGGCGGCCTCGACCTCGGCGAGCCTGGTGATGTCGACCCTGGCGCAGTGCACCTTCACGCCGGAGATGCCCTTGGCAACGTCGGCCATCAGCTTTTCGTTCATGTCCCAGATCGCCACGTTGGCGCCGGATTGCGCCAGGCGCCTGACGATGGCCAGGCCGATGCCGGAGGCGCCGCCGGTGACAATGGCGCTGCGCCCCTTCATGTCGAGGTTGTTCATGGTTTTCCTCCCGGTGTTGTCTTTCTGCGGCGGCGCCCCCGGTTGCGCGGGGAGCCCTCGAAGCCGTCGATTCTAATGGATGCGGCCGCCCGGGCGACAGGCCGCCGCGCGCCGGCGGGTCAGGCGGCGATCCACACCACGTAGACGATGATCGCCACCGCGATCAGCCCGGCCACCGCCCACAGCCACTTCGGCGATGCCGGCGCCGCGGCTTCCTCGCCCACGCCGGTGAGCGACTCGGCGGTGCCGGCCGGCGCCAGGCGCTGGTTGAAGCGGTGGAAGAACTCGTCCGCCATCTTGCGCGCCACCCCGTCTATCAGCCGCGAGCCGATCTGCGCGAGCTTGCCGCCCACGGTGGCCTTGGCCGTGTAGCCGAGCCGGGTGTGCCTGCCGTCCGGCGTGAGGGTGACGTCGGCGCTGCCCTTGCCGAAGCCGGCGGCGCCGCCGGAGCCTTCGAAGGCCAGCGAATACGATTGCGGCGGATTGAGATTGTCCAGCCGCAGCTTGCCGTTGAACTTGGCCTTCACCGGCCCGACCGCCGCGGTCATGACGACCTTGAACTCGGTGTCGGACACCTTCTCGATGCGCTCGCAGCCCGGAATGCAGGCCTTGAGCACCTCCGGGTCGTTGAGCGCCTGCCACACCTCCTGCTGGGGCAGCGCGATCAGTTGCTCACCGGTCATTTCCATCGAATAGCTCTCCCAGTGTGGTTCGGGTCCGGCGCGAGCGCCTGTGCGAGGTCGGCCAGACTGTCGACATTATGCGCGGGCAGAAAGGCGTCCACGTGCGGCAGCATCAGCCGCACGCCGGTGGCGAGCGGCTCGAAGCCCTCGAAACGCAGCAGCGGGTTCAGCCACAGCAGCTTGCGGCAGGATTTGTGCAGCCGCTCCATCGCCGGGTCGAGGTCGCGGCCGGCGTCGCAGTCGAGCCCGTCGCTGATCAGCAGCACCACCGCATTCTGCCCCAGCACCCGTCGAGACCAGCGCAGGTTGAATTCGTTCAGCGCGGTGCCGATGCGGGTGCCGCCGGACCAGTCTTCGACCGCCCGCGCCACCGCGTCCAGCGCCAGGTCGACGTCGCGATGCTGCAGGTGGCGGGTGATGTTGGTGAGCCGCGTGCCGAACACGAAGGTGTGCACCCGGTCGCGGTCGTTGGTGATCGCGTGCAGAAAATGCAGCAACATGCGCGAGTAGCGCGCCATCGAGCCCGAGATGTCGCACAGCACGGTGAGCGGAGGGTGCCGCCGCACCGGCGAGCGCCGGCGCAGCGGAATGATGTCGGCATTGCCGCGCGCCGCGCAGCGCAGCGTGCCGCGCAGGTCGATGCGGCGCCCGCGCGCATCCGGCCGCAGGCGGCGGGTCACCACCTGCGGAATCGGCAGCCGCAGGCCGGCGATCAGGCGCCGCGTCTCGCGCAGCTCCTCGGCGGTCATGGCGTCGAAATCGGTGCGCCGCAGGCGCTCGGCCTCGGACGGCGCCAGCCGCGTATGGGTAAGGCGGATCTGCGTTTCCGGCTTTGCCGCCCCCGGGGGCGGCGCCAGCGCCTGCTGCAGGCGGCCGGCGGGGACGGCTTCGCCCGCGGCGGCTGCGCCGGCGGCGGGCAGCGCCGCCGCGGCGGCGCCGTTCCAGAACAGGTCGAACGCCTGGCGGAACAGGTCGAACTGCTCGCGCCGGTCGATCAGCACCGCGGCCAGCGTCCAGAAGAAATCGTCGCGCAGGCCGACGCCCGACACGGTTAGCGCCCGCACGGCGACCACCGTGAGAGCCGGCCAGACAGGCAGGCCGGCCTCGCGCAGCAGCCGGCAGAAACGCACCACGTGGCCGGACAGCCGACCCGCCGGCAGGGCCGCCGCGCTCATGGCCTGCGGAACAGGCGCGCGCCGTTGCGCCAGGCGATCTGCTCGGCGACCTCGCGCGGCAGCTCGGCCAGCCAGTCGCGGTAGCGCCGGATGATGGCCGGCACTTCCGGCCAGCGCGACGGCACCCAGGTGTCGGAACCGAGCAGGAAGCGGTCGGGAAACTCGGTGAACAGCGCGCGCCACTCGGCGGACAGGCCGCCGCCTTCGTCGATGCCGCTGCGGTAGGACAGCTCGCCATACAGACGTGGATGGCGCGCGAGCAGCTCGCGCACCCGCGGCTGCGGCGTGCCCATGCCGGTGTGCGCCCAGATGACTTTCGCCTCCGGGTCCAGCGCGTAGATGCGCTCGATGACGCTGTCGTCGCAATGGGCGTGCAGCCACAGGCCGCGCGTTTTCGCCAGCCGCACCCAGCGCGCGAAATCCTCGCCCTGGGCGCTGGCGCCGAAGATATGAAATTCGCCGATACCGACGTAGAGGCCGCGCTCGAGCTCGCGCTCGATCATCGCGTAGATCGCCGGGTCGCGGTACCAGGTCTGCACATCCTGCACGGTGACGTAGGGGCGGGCGAAGGCGACGGCGTGAAAGTCCTTCGGCGCCGCCGCCAGCAGCTCGCGGGTGCCGTCGTTCGGCCGGCTGGTGAGAATGCCGCCGACGATGCCGGTCTCGCGCCACACGGTCAGCACCTGCTCGACGCTGAGCGGGCGGCCGACATCGAGGTTAGAGTGGATGTGCGCGTCGAACACCGGCAGCCGTTCCGCCGCCGCGGCGGGCGCGAGCGGCGCCAGCAGCGCGAGCAGCGCGGCGAGCCGGCGCAGGCGCGCGAACGGCGCCATCAGCGCGCCCCATGCGTCTCCGCGAGCAGCCGCGCCGCCCCGGGCCGGCGCACCCCCGCGATGTCGTCCGGGAGCTTCAGCAGCAAC
>CALJLA010000231.1 GCA_937983055.1 uncultured Pseudomonadota bacterium | reverse complement strand
GACCTCCGGATGCACTTTCTGGAAACGAATGGCGATCGGCGCCACGTACATCTGGCCGAGCGCAATCGACGTATTGAGCCGCAGGGTGCCCGCCACCTTCCCTTGCAGGGTGCCCAGATTGCCCTCGGCTTCGCGCACCTCGTCGAGAATGCGCTTGCACGATTCGTAGTAGCTCGACCCTGCCTCGGTCAACGACAGCTGCCGCGTGCTCCGATTGAGCAGCCGGGTCTTCAGCCTGGACTCGAGCGCCGCCAGTTGCTTGCTGACGGTGGGCTGCGTCATGTCCATCTCGCGCGCAACCGCGGAGAAGCTGCCCGTCTCCACCACCCGCACGAACAGCTGCATCGCCGTCAACCGATCCATCGGTGATTCTCTCTCATTCTCACAGGGAATGAATCATATGCATTCAAACGGTCTTCTGCCTGTCATCTCATGCCTCTAGATTTGCTGCCATGCAACAACTCACCGGAAAGGACACGACATGAACATTCGCACCTGGATCGCAGCTGTCGCGCTGGCATTTGGCGCGTCGGCTGCAAACGCGGCAGATTGGCAGGCGGTGCAGTTCGGCGCGCACGAAAGCGTGTATGTCGACACCGACAGCATTCACGCCGACGGCGCTCTCAGAAAAGCATGGGTGCTGCACAATTACAGCCAGACCACGACCCTCGGCGACAGCGCCTTTCCGCACAAATCCAAGCTCATTCTGTATGCATTGCGGTGCGAAGCCGGCGAGGCAGGCTATTCGCAGTGGAGCTTTCACTCCGGCCAACTGGGCAGCGGCCACACCGTCTGGGCGGACAGCGCCCCTTCGCCGAGCATGCAGAGCGCGGCATTCGATCCGGCACTCGAAGGTATTCTCGAAAAAGTATGCCGTTCCTGAAAACCGGAACCTTCCGGGTCACCGGCCGGGCTTCGTGCCCGGCTCATTTTTTCGGGGGCTCCGTGGCAGCCTGCGGCTGCGGTGCGTTTGGCTGCGGGGCGTCCGGCCGCGGCTCAGCCGGCGGTTTCGCGGGCGCGCGTTCGCGCGCGTAGTACTCGATCCAGTGATCGACGCTGCCTTCCTGCGCCTTGATAGCTGCGTCCGCGCCGGCGTGCCCGGCAGCGCTGCCCAGGGCCAGCGCGGTGAGAGCGCCTAGAGTTCGATGCCGCGCATGCATGCGTCGTATACCAGGTCGCCGAAGCGCTGCGCGCTGATCGTCGATTCGCTGGCACCGGTGCTCGCCAGCCAGCCGTAGGCGCGATCCAGCGTCCGGCTGATGAAGTCGATCTCGTTGCGTGTTTCGTCGCCGTGCCAGTGGATCTTCACCTGATCGCGCGGCAGCCCCTGCATGAAGTAGTAGTACCCGGCGACTTGCAGCTTGGCGGTGTAGGTGCACAGATCGGTCTGGTTCATCTGCGAGATCCGATCGGCCAGCGCCGGGCAGGACACCGAGCCCAGCAACAGCAGCAACGCGCCGAGCGATTTCTTCATTGCCGGTTCTCCATTCCACTACGGGATCGCGTCGGCGCATTTGCGACGCAATGCAGCACAAGTCGAGTGTAGCAGACACGCGCAACTCCACTACAATCGATTGAGGCAGGCGCTGGGCGCACCCGCGAGCCGATACCGACACGAACCCTGCCCCAAGGCTCGAGCACGGCGTACGGCATGTGGAGAGGTTCAACGATGAACAGGCTCTTTGCCATCGCCGGCGTCTTTGCCCTGACGACCGCCGGCACCGTGGCAGCGCATCCGCTGTCGCTGCAGGAGTGCACCGAAGGCGGAGAATTCATCCGCAACGCCGCGCTGTCCCGCGAATACGGCATCAGCCGTGAGCAGTTCATGGGACGCCTTCTCGAGGACATGGTCGCGATCAAGGCTTTTCCGCCGGAGTTGCGCTGGTTCGTGCAGGACGAGTATGACGAGGCGTTTCTGACTCAGGCGGTCGCACGGGTCTTCGATTCGCCCGCACGTCCGGAGCAGCACGAAGCGGCTTTCGTCGCGGAGTGCCTGCAGGCCACGGCCTTCGGTTTCGATCCGGTCCGGTAGGCGCCGCGCCGGCTGCACGGGCGCCGGCCCCGCACCGGCGCACTCCCGCCGCCGCTGGCGCGGCGCCGGTAAGGTTTTTCCCTATCGCATCCCGCCGCGCAGCGGCTTGAGCCCCTGAACGGCGGCGTCGAACTGGCTGCGCGCCACGGCATCGGCGTCACCCCCGCCGCGCGGAACGCCGCCGACACCCTGCAGCAGCGCCAGATCATTGCGCAGGCGGTCGTTACCCAATGCCGGAATCGGAAACCTCCAGAACACGCGTTCGACGATCAGGCCAGTCTCCTCGCGCACTTTCTCGATCGCGGCCGCCTCGATCTGCTGCGAGCTGCCCAGCCTCTCGGTCGGTTTCGCCTCTACCAGCGCCACGAAGCGGCGCCCGCCGAGTACCGGATAGCTGGTGACGTACGCTTCGATGCCCTCGCTTTTCATGAATGCCGAGGCCACCTCCGCCACCCGCCGCATGGCCCGCCGGTCGCGCCGGTCGCGATGCCTGATGTAAAGCGCGTGCGCCAGCAGGCACAGCACCGCTGCCGCCGCGACATACAGCGCGGTCAGGTTGAACACGAAACTTACGCTAACCACCCCTGGCTCCTTTCCGTCCGGCGGCGTCGCCGGCTTCGCAACTGCCGCCACGGCCCGCACCCGCGGCGTCGCCGCTTGCGGCCGGGCACAGCTTAGCACCCGGCCGCCGGCTGCCCGGTCTACCTCGGCCCGGAACGCCTCATTCCAGGTCGTAATTTACTTGTTCTCTTATATTCTTTCTCATTACAAACAAGGCCGAATAGCATCTCGCCCACTGTCACCGAACGTGACGGCTCGCGAGAAATGACCTGGATTTATGCGCTGTCCGGCCTTGGGGTCGGCTTCATCGTTGGCTTGACCGGCGTCGGCGGCGGATCGCTGATGACGCCGTTGCTCGTGCTGATGATGGGCATTCCTCCGGCCATCGCCGGCGGCACCGACCTGGTCTACGCCGGCCTCACCAAGGCGGTGGGCGCAACCGTGCACGCCCGCCACAATGCGGTGAACTGGCGCATCGCCGGCCTGCTGGCCCTGGGCAGCCTTCCCGCCACGCTGGTCACCGTCTGGCTGCTGAAGGCGGTGGCGGTCAACACCGAGCGCTTCGAGAGCGTGATCACCACCACCCTCGGGGTAGCGCTCATCCTGACCGCCATCGCGCTGCTGTTCATGGATCAGTTGCGCGCGCGGGCCCGCGCCGCCGGCGCCACCGATGCGGCGTGGCGCGCGCGCTGGATCGATCCGCTGACGGTAGCGGTCGGCGCCGTGCTCGGCGTTCTCGTGACGATCTCCTCCGTCGGCGCCGGCGCGTTGGGCGTGGCCGCCCTGCTGATTCTGTATCCGCGGCTGCCGACGGTGAAGATCGTCGGCACCGATATCGCGCATGCGGTGCCCCTGACGCTGGTGGCAGGCCTTGGCCATGCCACCCTCGGCACAGTGAACTGGACCCTGCTGGGCAGCCTGCTGATCGGCTCGATACCCGGCATCTGGCTCGGCAGCCAGCTGGCCAGCCGTGCGCCGGAAAAGGCGCTGCGCTCGATACTCGCAACCATCCTGATCATCATCGGCGGCAAGTTCGCCCTCTGACCATCGACCTGAAAGCGACACCATGGGTGCTGAAGAACATCTGAACGACCTGGCCAATTTCGAGGAAATCGACCGCTACGACGACGCGGTCAAGGCCTATCACAATATCGAGATCGACGAGGAGCGCTTCACCGCCATACGCCTTCAGCAGGGCGTGTACGGCCAGCGCCAGCCCGGCGTGAACATGCTGCGGGTCAAGGTGCCGGGCGGCCTGCTCGCGCCGTTCCAGCTGCAGGCGATCGCCGATGTCGTGGAAACCTGGTCGCAGCACGGCACCGCACACATCACCACCCGCACCTCCGTGCAGATCCACTACGTGCCGCTGGCCGACACGCCGGCCGCGATGCGCCGGCTGGCCGAGGCAGGACTGACCACCCGAGAGGCCTGCGGTAACACCGTGCGCAACATGAGCGCCTGCCCGATGTCGGGGGTGTGCGCACGCGAGCACACCGACGTCAATCTGCACCTGCAGGGCGCAGCGCGGCATTTCATCCGCAACCCGCTGAACCAGCAGCTGCCGCGCAAGTTCAAGATCAGCTTCTCGGGCTGCGAGACCGACTGCGCCCAGGGCATGCTGCACGATCTTGGCATCGTCGCCGTGCACGATAACGGCCGCTTCGGCTTCAGGTTGCTCGCCGGCGGCGGGCTCGGCCACAAGCCGCACGAGGCGATCGTGGTCGACCCCTTCGTCGAGGAAAGACACCTGCTGCTGGCGATGGAAGCGGTCATCGCCGTGCACAACAAGTACTCCGACCGCGCCAAGCGCGCCAAGTCGCGCATCAAGTTCCTGGTCGATCGGTTCGGGCCGGAAGGCTTCATTGAGAAGTACCGGGAGGAATTCGACCGCACCCGCAGCGCACTCGCCGAGCAGTCGTATCCCCGCGGCGAGTGGAAAGCCGGACTCGACGCCGAGATTCCGGGCACCGGCGCCCCGCGCCGCGCTTTCGCCCAGAAGCAGCCCGGCCTGCTGTCGCTGCCGCTGTATGTGCAACTGGGCGACATCAACGTCGCGCAGTTGCGCGGGCTGGCAGGGCTGATGACCGAGCACGGCCTGACCGACGTGCGCACGACCCAGGACCAGAACCTGGTGCTGCTCAACGTGCCGGAGCCGATTGTCGAGACCCTGCGCAAAGCGCTGGACGCGGTTGGCCTGCGCGCGCCACAGTCCGGAGACAACGTGGTTGCCTGCCCCGGCACCTCCACCTGCCGCCTCGGCATCACCTCCAGCACGTTGCTCGCGCCGAAGCTGATCGAGATCGGCGGGCCGGATCTGCGCATCCGGGTGTCGGGCTGCCACAACGGCTGCGCGCAGCCGGAGATGGGCGACATCGGCATCTACGGCGAGGGCCGCCGGCTGCACGGCAAGCTGATTCCGCACTACCAGATGTACTTCGGCGGCGATGGCACCGGCGGCGGCGGTCTGGCGATCAAAGGCCCGTCGGTGCCGACGGCCCGCGTCGAGCAGGCGGTGCGCCGTGTCAAGCAGGCGTGGCTCGACAGCCGCGCCGAGGGCGAAAGCTTCTTCCAATGGACACGCAGCCGCGAGCCGGGCTATTTCAATACCTTGCTGGCGGACATCGTCGCCGTTACGCCGGAGGACGTGCCGGCGCTAGCGCGCGATCACGGTGACGAAGGCGATTTCCGCGTGCTGCAGCTGGGCGGTGGCGAGTGCGCCGGCGCCAGCCAGGTGCAGGTGGGCTCGGCCTTCTTCGAGGCGGCGCACGAGCGTCGCTATCGCGACGCGTTGTACTTCCAGCGCAAGTACGCCGAGGCGGCGCAGACTTCCGGGACCATCGTGCGGGTGCTGGGCAATGCACTGCTGGGCATGCTGACCAACGCGCGTACCACCCCGAAGATCGAGTCGCTCGCGGAACTTAACGAAGCCCTCTCCGCCCACCTGCCTCAGGAGCTGGCCGCGCAGTTCGCCGCCATTGCGGAAGAGCTCGCGGTCGAAGATGCCGAGTGGAGCGAGCCGTCGGCCCGCGCGCTGTCGGCCGCGATCGATCGCTGGACGCTGGCGTCGGCCGGTTTCTGCCTGGAGCGCGACCGCCAGATCGACCTCACCGGCGCGCTGCCGCCGCAGCCGCAGCCGCTGCAGTTCCACCCCCGTCCGACGGTGGCCGCCGGTGGCTGACGCCGGGAGCACGCTCGACCAGCGAGTCGACCTCGCCACCGCGACGCTGGCCGACATCGCCGCCGATTTCGCGCCGGCGGCGTTCGGCACGAGCTACGGCGCCGAGGACATGGTGCTGCTAGACCTGATCGCGCGCACCGCACCCAGAATCGAGGTCTTCACCCTGGATACCGGCCGGCTTCCGGACGAAACCTACGCCCTGATGCAGCGGGTGCGCGAGCGCTACCGCATCAAGGTGCGGGTGTACTTCCCCGATGCCGCCAATGTCGAAAGCTATGTTCGTCTGAACGGCATCAACGGCTTAGGCGACAGCATCGGCCAGGTCAAGGAATGCTGCCATGTGCGCAAGGTGCTGCCGCTCAGGCGGGCGCTCGCCGGCAAGAAGGGCTGGGTCACCGGCCTGCGCCGCGAGCAGTCGGCTGCGCGCGCCGCGCTGGCGCCCTCGGAATTCGACCCGGCGCATCGGCTCACCAAGTTCAATCCGATGCCGCCATGGTCGCTCGACGACGTCTGGGCGT
>CALJLA010000230.1 GCA_937983055.1 uncultured Pseudomonadota bacterium | reverse complement strand
CACCCCCGAGGTGCGCGCATGCACGTCGGCGCCGCCGAGGGCCTCGGCGCTCACCACCTCGCCGGTGGCCGCCTTCACCAGCGGCGGCCCGCCGAGAAAGATCGTGCCCTGGTTGCGCACGATCACCGCTTCGTCGGCCATCGCCGGCACATAGGCGCCGCCGGCGGTGCACGAGCCCATCACGCAGGCGATCTGCGGAATGCCGGCCGCCGACATGTTCGCCTGGTTAAAGAAGATGCGGCCGAAATGTTCACGGTCGGGAAATACTTCGTCCTGGTTCGGCAGGTTGGCGCCGCCGGAGTCGACCAGATAGATGCACGGCAGACGGTTCTGCTGGGCAACTTCCTGCGCGCGCAGATGCTTTTTCACCGTGACCGGGTAATAGGTGCCGCCTTTCACCGTGGCATCGTTGGCGACGATCACGCATTCGCGTCCCGATACCCGGCCGATGCCGGTAATCAGCCCGGCGCTCGGCACCTGGTTGTCGTACATGTCCCAGGCCGCGAGCTGCGACAGCTCGAGAAACGGCGAGCCCACATCGAGCAGGCGGCGCACACGCTCTCGCGGCAGCAGCTTGCCGCGCGACAGATGCCTTTCGCGGGCAGTGGCGCCACCGCCTTCGCTGACGCGGGCGACCTTGTCGCGCAGGTCCGCCACCAGGCGGGCCATCGACTCCGCATTGGACCTGAACTCGGCGGCGCGCGGGTTGAGCTTGCTGTGGATGACGGGCATGGGCTTGTTCAGGCAGTGCCGAAACGCGGGGCGCGCTTCTTGTCTTCGGCTTCTCGGCCACCGGGCCGCCCCCCTGCTTCCAGGCGGTGAAGCCGCCTTCGATATGCGCCACCCGCGGCAGGCCCATGTCCTGCACTGCACGGGTCGCCAGCGCCGAGCGCCAGGCCGATGCGCAGTAGAAAAGGAACTCCTTGCCGCTGCCGAAGATTTCCTTGTAGTAGGGGCTGTCCGGGTCGATCCAGAACTCCAGCATGCCGCGCGGCGCATGAAAGGCGCCCGGGATCATGCCGTCGCGCTCCAGTTCGCGCACATCGCGCAGATCGACGAACACCACGTCGGGGTCGCCGTGCCGGCCGATCGCCTGCGCGGTCGGCACCGTCGACACCTTTGCCTTTGCTTCCTCGACGAGCTGCTTGCTGCTTTTCTTCAGTTTCATGTTCTTCCTTTGCTGATCGGCTAGAAGCCCCCGGTCGCAAGCCACCGGTCGACCTGCTCGAAGCGGTCGGTGCCCCAGAACGGCTCGCCATCGACGATCACGAACGGCGAGCCGAACACGCCCTTCGCAATCGCGGCTTCGACCTCGGTCTTGAGCTGCTCCTTGATTTGCGGATCCTGGGTTGCGGCGAGCAGCGCGTCCTTGTCGAGCGCCAGCGACGCCACCACCTCGGCCGCCGTCTCCGGCGATGAGATGTCGCGGCCCTCGACGAAGTAGGCGTGATACAGCGCGAGTATCGCCGCTTCCTGCTTGTCCGGCCGGTGCGCCTGCAACCACGTCACGATGCGCGCCGGCGCCTGGGTCGGAATCGGGAATTTCTCCGGCATGTTGAACGGCACCTGCCACAGCCGCGACACCCGACCCATGTCGCGCAGGCTGTACGCACCCTTCAGCGGCACCGAGGGCAGCGGCGCGCCGCCGGTGTGCTTGAACACCGCGCCGAGCAGCATCGGCTTCCAGGCCACGCTGCGTCCGTGCTTCGCCGCCAGCCCCGAGATGCGGGTGGCGCCAAAGTAGCCGTACGGCGACGAAAAATCGAAGTAGTACTCGATCGGATTTGCCATGCCTCCTCCCTGCGCCTGGGGCTGACGCGCTGCCCGCGCGTCAGCCTTTCGGCGGAAACTCGACTGCGTTGATCTTCGCCTGCGCCTGCACCAGCGAGCCGACCAGGTGCTCCGGGGTGCCAAAGCCGAGATTGACGGCGCTGGACAGCGAATTGAGCGTGGCCGCCGCCAGCGGCGCGGTGATGCCGGCCTCGATCGCCATCTGCATGTAGTAACGCACGTCCTTCAGCGCATTGGCCAGGCCGAACTTCATGCCGGTGAAATCGCCCGCGACCGCCTTGCCGGCGAGCATCTGGAACAGCCCGGAATTCGCCGCGCCGGTGGACACCAGCTCGAAGTACTTCTTGGGATCGACGCCAAGTTTTGCGCAGGCGGCCAGCGATTCGGCGATCAAAGCCATCTGGCCGATCGCCGCGCAGTTGTTGATCAGTTTGATCTTGTGCCCGGCGCCGATGCCGCCGACATGGAAGATGTTCTCGCAGAACGCCTTGAGGGCGGGCTCGATCGCACGGAAGGTGGCGTCGTCGGCGCCGACCATGGTGTTCAACCGACCCTGCTCCGCCTCAACAGGGGTGCGGGTGAGCGGCGCATCGACGAAACGCGCACCCTTCGCTTCCAGGTCCTTTGCGATCTTCAATGTCGACAGCGGCTGACTGGTGGAAGTGTCGACCACGATCAAGCCGGCCTTGGCCGAGTCGAGGACGCCGCCCTTGCGGTACACCAGGTCCTCGACCTGCGGCGAGCCGGTCACGCAGACGAACACGATCTCGGAGTCCCCCACCAGCGCGGCAATATCCTTCGCCTCCCTGGCGCCGCGCTTGACCAGGTCTTCGACCGGGGCACGGTTGCGGTGGCCGAGCACGGTGGTGGCGAAGCCTTTTTCAACCAGATTCTTAGCCATGCCGTGCCCCATCATGCCCACGCCGATGAAGCCAATCTTCTTGCTCGCCATGCTCTTCCTTCCCAACGGGATCTGCTTTTTCACCGCAGAGACTCAGAGGACACCGAGATTGCCGAGGTAATCGGGGCGCACCCTGCTTTCCGGTATGGAATCCGAAAACCGGCAGCCCCGGGCATGCTCAGTCGATTCTCTTTTTTCTCTGTGCTCTCTGTGTCTCTGTAATTAGTCGGATCAGTTGCCTCTAGATCAACTCGAGCGCCATCGCGGTGGCTTCGCCGCCGCCGATGCACAGCGACGCGACGCCGCGCTTTGCGCCCTGCTTGCGCAGCGCGCCGATCAGCGTGACCAGGATGCGGGCGCCGGAGGCGCCGATCGGATGGCCGAGGGCGCAGGCGCCGCCATGAACGTTGACGCGCTCGTGTGTCAGGCCATGCTCGTGCATTGCCGCCATTGCGACCACCGCAAAAGCTTCGTTGATTTCATACAGATCGACGTCGCGCGATATCCAGCCGGTCTTCTCGAACAGCCTGCGGATCGCGCCCACCGGCGCGGTGGTGAACCAGCCGGGTTCCTGGGCATGGGTGGCATGGCCGACCACCCGCGCCAGCGGCTTCACGCCCAGTTTCTCCGCGGTGGAGGTGCGCATCATCACCAGCGCGGCAGCGCCGTCGGAGATCGAGCTCGAGTTGGCGGCGGTTACCGTGCCGTCCTTGCGAAACGCGGGCTTCAGCAACGGGATCTTGTCGAAGTTGGCCTTGAACGGCTGTTCGTCGCGCTCGACGAAACGCTCGTCCTTGCCGGCCTTGACCGCGAGCGGCGTAATCTCCCAGGCGAAGCTGCCATCCTGGTTGGCTGCCTGCGCGCGCTTGAGCGAGGCAACCGCAAAAGCATCCTGCTGCTCGCGGGTGAATTTGTATTTGCCCGCGCAGTCCTCGGCGAAAGTGCCCATCAGCCGTCCCTTGTCGTAGGCGTCTTCCAGGCCGTCGAGGAACATGTGGTCCATCACCTGCTGGTGCCCCATGCGGTAGCCGGCCCGCGCCTTCGGCAGCAGGTATGGCGCGTTGCTCATCGACTCCATGCCGCCAGCCACCATCACCTCATTGCTTCCGGCGGCCAACAGGTCATGCGCCAGCATCGCCGCCTTCATGCCCGAGCCGCACATCTTGTTCACCGTGGTGCAGCCAGCGGCAAGCGGCAAACCGGCGCCGAGCGCCGCCTGGCGGGCTGGCGCCTGGCCCTGGCCGGCGGGTAGCACGCAGCCCATGATGACCTCCTGTACCCGCTCGGGCTGCACCCCGGCACGCTCCACCGCGGCGCGAATCGCGGCGGCGCCGAGTGCGGGCGCGAAGAAATCCTTCAGCTCGCCCTGGAATCCGCCCATCGGGGTGCGCGCGACGGATGCGATGACAATCGGATCGGTTTTCATGTCGACCTCCCAATCAGTGGTTCTTGCTTCACATGCACGGCGGCCCGCCCCGTGGGCTGCGGCGCCGGCTGGTTGATCTCTGCCCGCGCCGCCGCTGCGCCGGCACGGCCCGGATCGCGATTTCGAAACCGCACCGACTCGGGATACGGGAATACGTCCTCGATATGCCCCGCGGCGATGCGCTGCTGCGTCGTGCTCCAGTATTCCGGCGTCAGCAGATCGGCATGCGCGGCCAGAAAAGCACGGCGCACGCGCGCGTTCGTCAGCAGGAACGGGCCGAACTCCTCGGGAAAGACATCGTGCGGCCCCACCGGATACCAGGGCTCGGCGGCCATCTCGTCCTCGGGCGTGCGCGGCTCGGGGATACGGCGGAAATTGCAGTCCGTCATGTAGGCAATCTCGTCGTAATCGTAAAACACGATGCGGCCGTAGCGGGTAACGCCGAAGTTCTTGTAGAGCATGTCGCCCGGAAAAATGTTGGCTGCCGCAAGCTGCTTGATCGCCAGGCCGTAGTCCTGCGCCGCCTGCTCGGCCTCGGCTTCGCTCGCCTGGTCGAGGTGAATGTTCAGCGGCGTCATCCGCCGCTCGACATACAGATGGCGGATGATCAGCGTGTCGCCCTCGTCCTCGAGGACAGAAGCCGCCGACGACCGCAGCTCCTCCAGCAGTTCGTCGGAGAAGCGCGCCTTCGGCAGCGCCACATCCTTGTACTCCAGGGTATCGGCCATGCGGCCGACACGGTCGTGATACTTCACCATCAGATACTTCTGTTTCACCTCGTCTCGCGAGATCTCCTTCGGCGGCAGAATCGCGTCGCGGATCACCTTGAATACATACGGGTACGAGGGCAGCGTGAAGACCACCATCACCAGACCCTTGATGCCGGGCGCCACGATGAAGGCATCGCTGGAGTGTTTTAGATGGTGCAGAAAGTCGCGGTAGAAAAGCGTCTTGCCGTGCTTCTGCAGCCCCAGCATCGTATAGAGCTCCGCCGCCGGCTTGCGCGGCAGCAGGCTGCGGAGGAACTGCACGTAGCCCGACGGCACCTCCATGTCCACCAGAAAGTACGCACGCGCGAAACCGAACAGGATGGCGAGCTGCTCGGTCTCGAGCAGCACGGTGTCGATGTAGACGGTGCCGTCGTCGTTTCTGAGCACGGGCAGCGCGAACGGGTGCTCCGCCGCGCCGTTGATGATCTTGCCGATGATGTAGGCGCCCTTGTTGCGGAAAAACAGCGACGAGAGCACCTGGATCTGATGATTTGCTTCGCGCACGAACGGCCGGCGCAGATGGCGGCGTATCGCCGTGACCACCCGCCGCAGGTCCCTTCGATAGTCCTCGAACCGGTTGCGAAGCTGCAGGTCGCGCCAGATGTCGCTGGCCACCGTGCGCAGGCCGTCCCTGCCGGGGTAATAGCTGCGGTAGGCCGGCGGGTCGGAATCGATGTGCTCGGTCGACAGCGCCGGGCGCACGAAGATGAAGTCGTTGTGAAAGTAGTCGCGGTGAAGGATGCGGCAGCTCACCGAGTTGAAAAAGGTCTCCGCCAGCTCCGGCTGCTTGTGATTCGACAACAGGCCGATGTAGTGCAGCTTGACCCGCTGCCACACGGCGTCGTCCAGTGCATCGGTATTGAACCTTCGCTGCAGGTATTCCACCGTCTCGTTCACGCGGCGGTCGTAGAAGGCGATGCGCTCGCGCGAGACGTGCTGCAGCTCAGCCCAGTTGCCGGCCTCGAACAGACTCTTCGCATAGCGACTGGTATCCCGGAACAGACGGTAATGCCGGCCAAACCCGTCGAGCATCCCCTGCGCGATCAGGTAGGCGACATCCTGCTGGGTCTGGGGCCGAACGGCGGTGGTCATGGCTTGTTTGGAAATCTCGAACCGCGGAGGAGACGGAGGACGCGGAGGAAAAGCGGACTATCTGACTGCGAACCGCCAAGTTCACCAAAATAACTAGAAGTGCTTTCCTTGGTGACCTTGGTGTCTTGGTGGTTCGATTCGCTTTTCTCGGTCGATTCCTCCGTGCCCCCGTGTCCTCCGTGGTTCGTATCCGTCTTACTTCGTTTCGTCAAAGAGTTCCCGCCCGATCAGCCAGCGGCGGATCTGCGAAGTGCCGGCGCCGATTTCATACAGCGTGGCGTCGCGCTACAGGCGACCGGTCGGGTACTCGTTGACGTAGCCGTTGCCGCCCAGGCACTGGATTGCTTCGCCGGCCATCCAGGTGGCCTTCTCGGCGGCGTACAGAATCGCGCCGGCCGCGTCCTTGCGCGTGGTCTGGCCGCGATCGCAGGCCCGGCCCACGGCGTAGACATAGGCGCGACAGGCGTTCATGGTGGTGTACATGTCGGCCAGCTTGCCCTGCATCAGCTGGAACTCGCCGATCGGCTGGCCGAACTGCACCCGCTCGTGCAGGTACGGCACGACCGTGTCCATACACGCCTGCATGATTCCGAGCGGCCCGCCGGCCAGCACCGCGCGCTCGTAGTCGAGCCCGCTCATCAGCACCTGGACGCCCTTGTTCAGATCGCCCAGCACATTCTCCGCCGGCACCTCGCAGTCTCGAAACACCAGCTCGCAGGTGTTGGATCCGCGCATGCCGAGCTTGTCGAGCTTCTGCGCAGTGGAAAAGCCGGGCATGCCTTTTTCGATCAGGAAGGCGCTGATGCCCTTCGGCCCGGCGCCCGGGTCGGTCTTGGCATAGACCACCAGCACGTCGGCGTCGGGGCCGTTGGTGATCCACATCTTGTTGCCGTTCAGCAGGAAATGCCCGCCCTTGCGCTCGGCGCGCAGCCTCATGCCGACCACGTCGGAGCCGGCGTTGGGTTCGCTCATCGCGAGCGCGCCCACATGCTCGCCGGAAATCAGTTTCGGCAGGTATTTCCGTTTCTGCGCCGCGCCGCCGTTGCGGCGGATCTGGTTCACGCACAGGTTCGAATGGGCGCCGTACGACAGCCCGACCGAGGCGGAGGCACGCGAGATCTCTTCCATGGCGACGATGTGCGCGAGGTAGCCCATCTGCGCGCCGCCATAGGCTTCCTCGACCGTGATGCCGAGCACGCCGAGTTCGCCGAACTTGCGCCAGAGATCGGCCGGAAACACGTTGTCGCGGTCGATGTCGGCCGCCCGCGGCGCGATCTCGCGCGCGGCAAAACTGCGCACCGACTGGCGCAGCATGTCGACGTCCTCGCCCAGCCCGAAATCGAGGCTCGGCAAGTCCTTGATGAACGATTCTCCGGGTTTCATCGGTCGGGCCTCCCGTGCATGGTCATCAGCGTCTGCAGCGAGGTGGCGCACAGTGTTTCGCGCTCGCCCTTGCTCACCGCAACGTCAATTGCGGCGACCACCAGCGTACGCCCGGCCTTCACCACCCGGGCGCGCGCCACCAGTGCCTCGCCATCGGCCGGCGCGAGGAGATTCAGCTTGTACTCGACGGTGAGCACACTCGAATCCGCCGGCATCAGCGTGAACGCCGCATAGCCGCCGGCCGAGTCGGCGATGGTACCGACGATGCCGCCGTGAAAATAGCCATGCTGCTGCGTCAGGTCGCGGCGGTGCGCCAGCCGAATCTCGCATTCGCCCGGCGCAACCCGGCACAACTGCGCGCCCAGCAGACGCATCGCGCCCTGGCGCCCGAAACTGTCGCGCACCCGTTCGGCAAACGCCGGGTTGCTGGCCTCGAAAGCACCCATTCCGCTTTCCTTTCCGACGGATGCTATTTGACGTTTACGTTAACGTCAATTTGGCCAGAAAAACAGCTGCCGATCAGGCTTTTGCGAATCCAGAGTTAGCATTTACTACTGATTTCTTCGGATTCCCTGCCCGCCCCGACAGCAGGTCGCGACACTGGCGCTCGAAGGCATCGATTTCGGCCAGCACCGCCTCGATGTCCTCGCGCTGCTGCTCCAGCAGGCGGCGCCGGCGCGCCAGCACCTCGAGCAGCCGCTCGATCTGCGCCTGCTCATCGCGTGCGGCGTCGTACATCTCGATCAGTTCGCGGATCTCCGACAGCGACAGACCGAGGCGCTTGCCGCGCACGGTAAGTTTGAGGCGCACGCGGTCGCGGTGGCTGTAGACACGGTTGCGCCCGACCCGGCCGGGCGCAAGCAGACCTTGGTCCTCGTAAAACCGGATGGCTCGCGTGGTCAATCCGAACTCACGCGCCAGATCGGTAATCGAGTAGGTGAACTCGTTCATGGCCGCGCCAGTTTACGTAAACGTAAAGTAGAATCCAACCGTTCTCATTGCCCTGTGTTGCTCTCCGCACCTCGCCGCTCACCCATGATTCAAGCGCTGCGCGCCGCGCCGTCCGATGCCGCGGGAACCCTGCGGTTTCCATTTGCCGAGCCGCCGCCGTCCGGCGCCGTGCTGGAGGTGGCGCCCGGCCTGCTGTGGCTGCGCATGCCGCTGCCTTTCGCGCTTAACCATATCAACCTCTGGCTGCTGCGCGAGCGCGAGGGCTGGACCGCCGTCGACTGCGGCATCGGCCTGGAGGAAACGCGCGCCCTGTGGGACCGCGTGCTGTCGAGCGCGCTGGACGGCGAGCCGCTTGCGCGGGTGATCGTCACCCACTTCCATCCGGACCACTTCGGCAACGCCCGCTGGCTGACCGAGCGCTTCCACGTGCCCTTGCACATGACCCAGGCCGAGTACCTGACCGCGCATGCCCACTACCACGCCCACTCAGGCTACGGCGGCGAGGCAAGCGCACGGCTGTTCGCGGCGCATGGCCTAGATGATGACCGCGTCAACGCCATGGCGGCGCGCGGCAACGGTTACCGTCGCATCGTCGGCGAGCCGCCGACCCGGTACGTACGCATGGTCGACGGCGATGAACTCGACATCGGGGACCGGCGCTGGCGGGTGATCGTCGGCCACGGTCACGCACCGGAGCATGCCTCGCTTTATTGCGAAGCGCTGGGCGTTCTGATCTCGGGCGACATGCTGCTGCCCAAGATCAGCACCAACATCAGTGTCTGGCCGATCGACCCGCTCGGCGACCCGCTCAGGCGCTTTCTGCAGTCGATCGACCGGCTGGCGCAGCTGCCGGCGGACACGCTGGTGCTGCCATCGCACGGCCTGCCGTTTCACGGGGCGCCGGCGCGGGTGCAGGCACTGCACCGGCATCACGACGAGCGTCTTGCCGAGGTAATCGCCGCCTGCGCGCAGCCGCAGACGGCCGCCGAGCTGCTGCCGGTGCTGTTTCGCCGCGAACTCGATTCGCATCAGATCTTTTTCGCCATGGGCGAATCGATCGCGCACCTGCACTTTTTGTGGCACCAGGGACGGCTGCAGCGTATCGAGGACGATGGCGGCCTGATCCGCTTCGGAGCGCGCACTTGAAAGTCGCCGGCGTTTCCTACCGCAGCGTCTGGCGCGACGGTGACCGCGTCGCCATCATCGACCAGACCCTGCTGCCGCACGAGTTTCACACCTTGCGCCTTTCGATCGTCGACGAGGTTGCGCACGCGATCCGCTCGATGCAGGTGCGCGGCGCACCGCTGATCGGCGCGACCGCGGCTTACGGCCTGGCGCTCGCCATGCGGACCGACGCCAGCAATGACCATCTCGCCGCAAGTGCGGCGCTGCTGCTGCAGACCCGGCCCACCGCAGTCAATCTGCGCTGGGCCATCGAGCGCATGCTGCGGGTACTGAAACCCCTGCCCGGCGAACGGCGCATCGAGGCCGCCTGGGCCGAGGCCGACGCCATCGCGGACGAAGACGTCGAGCTTAATCATGCGATCGGCCGCCATGGCCTGGAGCTGATGCGCGAGCTCGCGCGTCGCAACGGCCGCGTCAATGTCCTCACCCACTGTAATGCCGGCTGGCTGGCGACCGTCGACTACGGCACCGCGCTCGCGCCCATTTATCTCGCGCACGACGAGGGACTGCAGGTGCATGTGTGGGTGGACGAAACCCGGCCGCGCAACCAGGGCCTACTGACCGCCTGGGAGCTCGGCAGCCACGGCGTGCCGCACACGCTGATCGCGGATAACGCGGGCGGCCATCTGATGCAGCACGGCAGCGTGGACCTGGTGATCGTCGGCGCCGACCGCGTAACCGCGGACGGCGATGTGTGCAACAAGATCGGCACCTATCTCAAGGCGCTGGCCGCCGCCGACTGCCGCGTGCCGTTCTATGCCGCGGTGCCGACACCGACGATCGACTGGACGGTGGGCGATGCCCTGCGCGAGATCCCGATCGAGGAACGCAGCGCCGACGAACTGCTGTTCGTCCAGGGGCGCGACGCGGGCGGCGACAGCGTGCGGGTACGCACCGGGCTGGACCACATGCGCGTCGCCAACCCTGCTTTCGACGTAACGCCGGCCCGGCTGGTGACCGGGCTGATCACCGATCGCGGCATCGCGACGCCGCATGCGCTGAAGTCGCTGTACCCTGCGTCGCAGGCAGGCATCGCCGGCACCTGAACATGGCGCGCGCCGCCTCCGCCGAAGAATCCTCGCTGCGCCGGCACATCATCGACACCGCGCTGGCGATGAACGCGTGCGGCATCAATCGCGGCACCTCCGGCAATGTCAGCGCGCGCTGGAACGACGGGTGCCTGATTACCCCTTCGGGCCTGGCGTACGACAAGACGCGGCCCGCCGACATCGTGTTTCTGGATCGCGACGGACACCCCTCAGGCCGGCTCGCGCCCTCCTCGGAATGGCGCTTCCATTACGACATTTACCGTTCGCGTGGCGATGTCGGTGCAATCGTGCACACGCATTCCAGTTTTGCCACGACGCTGGCCTGCCTGCACCGGGACATCCCCGCCTTCCATTACATGGTCGCGGTGGCCGGCGGCAATAGCATTCGCTGCGCCCCCTATGCCACCTTCGGCACGCAGCAGCTTTCCGACCACGCGCTTGCTGCGCTGCAAGACCGGTGTGCCTGCCTGCTTGCCAATCACGGCATGATTGCGACCGGACCCACGCTGGACAAAGCCCTGGCGCTGGCGGTGGAAGTCGAAGCGCTGGCCGAGCAATACTGGCGCGCGTCGCAACTCGGCGACCCGAACCTGTTGTCGGAGCAGGAGATGGCGGTGGTGCTCGAGAAATTCCGTGGCTACGGTCAGGCGGTGGCCACCATGCGCCCGGCACGCCGCAAACGCGGCTGACCGCGCCGGCGCCCCTTCGGCGGCGCTTTCATACATCGTCGTTGGCCGATGCACCGGCTTGCACTCTTTTTCAGTTCGGCCTACTTTACGCAACAGCCATGGCCGAAACCCAGAACATTCCGTCGCCGGCGCCGCCCGACCCCAACGAGATGACGCGTGTGCTCGCGGAAATCGCGATGCGCGCCAACCATATCGTCAAGGAGCACCTCGCCGGCCAGGCGCAGAAGCTCGGCGAAGACAACCCGGACGAGATCGGCGTCGGCAAGGCCTTTACCGAACTCGCCGGCCGCATGATGAGCGACCCGTTCAAGCTCGCCGAAGCCGGCATGCGGATGTGGACCGACTACTTCCAGCTCTGGCAGTCGAGCGTGCGCAAGATGGCGGGCGAGGAGGCGGCCCCGGTGGCCGAGCCGCAGCGCGGCGACGCCCGCTTCAAAAGCGAACTGTGGGAAAACTGGCTGTTCGACTACATCAAGCAGTCCTATCTGAT